>DATJLQ010000240.1:0-9524 GCA_035509415.1 Alphaproteobacteria bacterium | reverse complement strand
GCTCTTTCGCACTTGCGAAAAACGTGGCAATGCGCCGCAGGCGACGCTACTTGTTCCACGCCCGGCATTTCGCTACAGCTTCCCTCATGTTCCTCAAAAATCTGTGGTATTTCGCGTTGCCCGGAAGCCGGCTCAAGCCGGGGCGGACGCTCGCGACCACGCTTCTCGGGGAGCCGCTGCTCGTCGGCCGCGCGCGCGACGGCAAGCCCTTCGCGCTTCGCGACATCTGCCCCCATCGCGGCATTCCGCTCTCGGCCGGCCGCTTCGACGGTGCCGAGGTCGAGTGCTGCTATCACGGCTGGCGCTTCAACACCGAGGGGCGCTGCACCGCGATCCCGTCGCTCGTCGAGGGCGACAAGCTCGACGTCGCGCGCGTGAAGGTGAAGCGCTACCCGTGCCGCGAGGTGCAGGGCAATCTCTGGATCTATTTCGGCGAGGAGAACGGCGCGTTGCCCGAGGTGCCTTTGGTGCCCGAGTTCGGCGCCGAGGGTCCCGGCCTGTTCCAGGAGATGATCTTCCCCTGCGCGATCGACCACGCGGTCGTGGGACTCATGGACCCGGCGCACGGGCCCTTCGTGCATCGCGCCTGGTGGTGGCGCTCGGGCCGCTCGATCCACGAGAAGGCGCGCCGCTTCGAGCCCGCCGAGCGCGGCTGGCGCATGCTGCGCCACAAGCCGAGCGGCAATTCCGCGGGCTACAAGATTCTGGGCGGCGAGATCAGCACCGAGATCGCGTTCCAGCTTCCGGGCGTGCGCATCGAGCACGTCAAGGCCGGGCGCTACACGCTGTGCGGCTTGACCGCGGTGACGCCGATCTCGGAGACCGAGACGCGCGTCAACCACGCGATCTACTGGACCATGCCCTGGCTCACCGTGCTGAAGCCGTTCCTCGCTCCCTTCGCGCGCCGCTTCCTCGAGCAGGACCGGGGCATCGTCGCACTCCAGCAGAAGGGCCTGGTCCACGAGCCGCCGCTCATGCTGATCGACGATGCCGACACCCAGGCGAAGTGGTATTATCGCCTGAAGAAGGAATTCGCCGAGGCCGCGGAGGCCGGGCGTCCGTTCGAGAACCCGATCAAGGAACGCACGCTCCGTTGGCGCAGCTGACCGGGTTGGCGCAGTTGACCGGGCTGGCGCAGCTGACCGGCGCCGCCGAGGCGTGAAAGGAAATGACCGCGTCCCCGACCTGTCCCGTCTGCGGCGGCGCGCGCGCCGAGCCGTTTCATGTCCACAGCGCGGGCCGTCTCCTGCGCTGCGTTGGCTGCGGCATGATCTGGCTCGATCCGCCGCCCGATCCCGCGACCCTCGATGCGCTCTACGCCGACGCCTATGAGGGTGCGACCGCCGGCTATTTCACGAAGGCCGAGCGCAAGCTCAAGCGCTCGGCGGGGCGCGTGCGCCAGATCTGCCGCGCGCTCGGCGCCGCGCCCGAGGGAAAACGCTTCCTCGACGTGGGCGCCAATGGCGGCTTCATGTCCGAGGCGGCGCGGCGCGCGGGCTTCGAGGTCACCGGCGTCGAGCCCGACGGCAAGTCGCTCGCCTACGCGGCCGAGCATTTCCCCGGCATCCGCTTCGTCCACGGCTTCGTCGAGCAGGCGCCGCTCGAGCCCGCGAGCTTCGATGCGGTCTATTGCTCGGAAGTGATCGAGCACAGCGCCGACTGCAACGCCTTCGTGGCCGCGCTGGCGCGCGCGATGAAGCCGGGCGCCGTGCTCTACCTCACGACACCCGACATTTCCCATTGGCGCCGGCCGCGCGATCTGGAGACATGGGACGCGTTCTGCCCGCCCTCCCATTGCCTTTATTTCTCGCCCGCGACGCTCGCGCGTCTCCTCGCGCGCCACGGGCTCGACGTGGTCCGGCGCCGCATCGCCTTCAAGCCCGGGATCAAGCTCATCGCGCGGAAACGCCGTGCCGTCGCGGAAGCGGCGTAAAGGTCAACGCCCGGCTTTTCCCTAGCCTCAATGAATCCGCGCCGTCTTATCCGCCGTTATGAGAACTCGGGTATGATGGTGGCCGGTGAACCCGTGAAACAGCGTTCCCGTGATCGAAACGCGATGCCCGACCCAATTTCCGCCGGTCGGATATCCGTTCATATAGACGATCTCCAAATGCCTGATGTTTTTCTCCGCTTGCATATTGGGATCGTCCTTGCCGCTTCCATTGGTGCAGATCGGCTTCTCGAGATCGAGTCGCCAATAGCGCTCCTTGGCATCGTGCGCGGGATCCTCGCCGAAACCGGGCGGGCCATAGCCCATCTGGCGGGTTATGGTTCCGGTCAGGGTTACGACTGCCGGCGCATATTCAAGGCACTGGCTTGCGGCAGCAAAAGCCGAACTCGATGCGACAAGTATCGCGATCAAGCCGGCTGCCAAGAAAATCTGATGCTGTGCGCCGTTCACGGCCCGCTTCGTATGACGGTTCCGGTCCACCAACCCTCCATTCGGCGCTGTGCCGCCATGACCGAGGCGAGCTGGGCAGGGGTTAGGTCGCCGACGCGCGTGTTGCCAGGCAAGCCAGTCCATTGATTGACAAGAGCTTGGTATCGAGCAGTATTGTTTTCTTTTGGAGGTGCCCACGCTTCGATCATTTGGTCGATCGTCGAGTTCCCGTATACCGACGTAAGCAAAGCGCTCTGCGCCGCCTCCCCGGTCGCTTCGTCGGGAAACACGGTAAGCCCGCCATGAGCACCAATCGCGCCCTGATCGTTCGCGAAATCGCCGGCTTCGATCGCCCCAGGATTATCGGAGCGCCAAGTGTGGGAGCCGCCGGTCCGGGTCTCGGTCGAGCCGTCGGAATGGCGAATGATCACGTCATGCCCGTGTTCATTAGCCGCCGCCGGAGGATCGTCGGTGCTTGCGCCATCGGTCCATTGTCCCCCGGCGGGGTCGCCCGCCGCGACGCGCGGCTCGTTCTCCCAGTCGGGGTTGAACTTGGCCAGCATACCGTCCGCCTTGGCCATCGCCCGCGCGCGGTCGATGCTCGGCAAGGGCGACAGCTCCATGTGCACCAAGGAGATGCTCGCGAGACAGAGGTCGCCCTTGTTGAGCGCGTGGGCGACGTAGCCGAGCTGCCGCATGCGCCAGCCGAGATCGATCGGGGTGCCGTAGCCCTTCGTGAACAGGCGCTCCAGCACAGCCCGGTCGCGCGGTTTCCACCGCCCCCATCGGTCCCGTTCGAGCAACGGCACGCCGCGCCCCAAGAACGCGCCGTTCGGGTTGGCATAGGCATGCCGCCCATCGCCTTTGCGACCGGCAAGCCTGAACGCTCTCGTGAATGGTAGACTCATTGTACAATCCTAACTAGAGGTTGCGGATTCTCAAAACATAATCAGCGAATATGAGAATTTCAGTGCACTACTTTAGAGGGTATGCGCCAAGCCGTACGCCACAGTCGGGCGCCACGGCAACGGCCGGCGGCCGCGGGATCGCGCGTGCGCGTCGCGATAGAGGCGACATCATGGATCGGACGCCGTTCAGCCCGCGAGCCGGTAATCCTTGTAGAGCTCGCGCAGGCGCGATTTCTGAAACTTGCCGGTCGAGGTCTTCGGAATCTCGGCCACGAACTCGACCGCGTCCGGGACCCACCAGCGCGCGAAACGCTCGGCGAGATGTGCCTTGAGCTCGTCGGCCGACGCGCGCGCGCCCTCCTTGAGGACCACGCAAGCGAGCGGCCGCTCGCCCCATTTCTCGTGCGCGACCGCGATCACCGCCGCCTCGCGCACGGCCGGATGGCCCATGAGCGCGTTCTCGAGCTCGACCGAGCCGATCCACTCGCCGCCCGACTTGATCAGGTCCTTGGTGCGATCGGTGAGCTTGATGTAGCCGGCGGGATCGATCGTCACCACGTCGCCGGTGCGGAACCAGCCATCCGCGGTCCAGCTTTGCGGCCGGCCCTCGGGCCGGTAATAGGCGGCCGCGATCCACGGCCCGCGCACCTGGAGCTCGCCCACGCTTTTTCCGTCCCACGCGACCTCGCCCTGGTCGTCGATCGCGCGCGCCTCGACGAAGGGGAGCGGCAAGCCCTGCTTCGCGCGGAACAAATATTCCGTGCTGCTGTCGCCCTCGGCCGCGCGCGGCATGAGCGCCCCCGTGGTGCCGACCGGCGAGGTCTCGGTCATGCCCCAGGCATGCTCGACCTTGATGCCGAGCTTGTCGAACCCCTCGATCATGGCTTCGGGGCAGGCCGAGCCGCCGATCAGCATACGCAGGCCCGGTGCGGTCTTGTATTTCGCGCGCTCGCGCGTGAGCAGATCGAGCACGCCGATCCAAAGCGACGGCACGCCGGCCGCGAGCGTCACCTGCTCGCGCGCGAAGAGGTCGCACAGGCTCTCGGGATCGAGGAACGGGCCGGGCATGACGAGCCGGCTCCCGGTCATGATCGAGGCATAGGGCAGGCCCCATGCATTGACGTGGAACATCGGCACCACCGGCATCACGGTCATGCGCCGGCCGAGCGCGAACACGTTGGGGGTCGCGATGCAGAAGGAATGGAGCACGGTCGAGCGGTGACTGTAGACCACGCCCTTGGGCCGGCCCGTGGTGCCCGAGGTGTAGCACATGCCGCACGGCTCGCGCTCGTCGAGCGCGGGATACGCGAAATCGCCGGTCGCGGACGCGAGCAGATCCTCATAGCTCTCGTAGGGTGCGGGCACCGGCTTTCCCGACAGCGGCACCACGAACACGCGCTCGAACGACGTCTTGGCGCGGAATTTCTCGTAGAGCGGCAAGAGCACGTCGTCGACGATGAGGAAGCGGTCGCCCGCATGGCCGACGATGTAGGCGATGTCGTCGGGATGGAGGCGCAGGTTGAGCGTGTGGGTGACGCCGCCCGCCGACGGCACGCCGAAATAGGCCTCGACGTGCGCGTAATGGTTCCACATGAGGGTCGCGACGCGCTCGCCGCGCCGAAGCCCAAGGCGCATCAGCGCTTCGGCCAGCGCGCGCGCGCGCTTTCGGAAGTCGGCGACGCTTTCCCGATGGAGCGAGCGGTCGGGGAGGCGCGAGACGATCTCGGCCTCGCCGTGGATGCGCCCCGCATGCTCGAGCACCGCGGGAAGTGTCAGCGGGAAGTCCATCATCGTCGCGTCCATGATTCCTCCCTCGCGTTTTCCGGGCTTCGCGCGTCGCGCGGCCTTCTTTGAACGACATCAAAGCGCGGCGCCCGCGCACCCGCAAGGGCGAAAGGATGCCGCTCGCATTGCAGTGCACACTGCTATAGGCTCGACCGGCGCCAGGCTTTGCCGACATCGAGCGCGGCCGGCGCAAGGCTTTACCGGCGCGAAGCGATGGGCGATGATGCGCGCCGCACGCCCGATTGGGGGGATTGGGATGGCGCTGCTCGTTCAGCTCGTATTGATCGCGGTCGTCCTGATCGTCCCGCTTTGGCGCATTTTCAGGCGCGCGGGGCTGAACCCGGCCTTCTCGCTCCTCGTGCTCATCCCGCTCCTGGGCTCGCTGGCCGTGCTCGCGATCCTCGCCTTCGCGCCCTGGCCCGCGACCGTGCGCGGCGGGCGCCCGTCATGATGACTCCCGGCCTGCCCGTCGCCGTCGGCTCGGTCGCGGCGGCCCTCGCCTTCGTCGTCGTCGCCTATTGGCTCATCGTGCGTATCCTGCACAAGGCGGGCTATTCCGGCTGGTGGTGCCTCATCATGCTGTTGCCGGTCGTGAACCTGATCATGGTCTGGGTGTTCGCGTTCGCAAGCTGGCCGCGGCTGCGCTCGCGCGGCGGGCGCTAGCGCGCGAAGGCGCGGGCCGTCAGGGTGCCGGACGGAAGCTCTCGACCGCGGCGTCCGCCTGGCGTTGCTCGGGCTCGGTGAGCTGGTCGCGCAAGGCGTCGCGGTTGTGCGCCGCACCCGGATAATGCTGGAGGGCCGCGAGCGCGAACCAGCGATAGGCCGCCGCCGGATCCTGCGCCGTGCCGAGGCCGCGCGCGGTCATGAGGCCGGCATTGTATTCGGCGCCGATCACGCCGCGCTCGGCCGCCTTGATCGTGTAGGCGAAGGCGAGCGCGTAATCCTGCGCCACGGCGGTGCCCTGGAAATAGAGATCGCCCAGGAGATATTGCGCGGTCTTGTCGCCGCCGTCGGCGGCCGCCTTGAGGAAGGGAAGCGCCTTCGCGGGATCGGCCGCGATCGCCGCCGGATCGCCGGCACTGCCCGAGCCGTAGAGATAAAGGAGGCCGAGGGTCGTCTCGGCCGGAAGATAGCCGTGGCCCGCCGAGAGCTTGTACCAGTCGGCCGCGACCTGGGCGCTCCGGTCGGTGCCGAGCCCGTCGGCCGTCATCTCGCCCACCATGTACTCGGCCTCGGCGTTGCCCGCCTGGGCCTCGGGCAGCAGGAGCGCGTAAGCGCGGGCGTAGTTCTCGGCCGCGAACGCGGCCTTGCCTTGGGCGAAATCGGCCCTGGCCGCGGGCACGCCGAGGGCGAGGAAGGCCGCGAGCGACGCGGCCCAAAGCGAAAATCTTCCGATCGATCGAGCGGCGAACATCGAGCGGCCCGGAACCCGGCCTCCCAGGACATCGTGACGGGTCGACCCCCGATATGGGGTGCGCGGCCGCCGCTGGCCAGACCCCGCGGCGCGGATTTTTGGCGATATCCCCGGAAGGTCACGGCGCGACCGGGGCGCCACGAAGCGGCTCTAGGGCTCGGCGAGCGCCGACCGGCTGGGCCGGCTGCCGAGCCAGGCGATCAGGTCGTCGATGGCAAGCGGCCGGCTGAAATAATAGCCCTGGAGCTTGTGGCAGCCGAGCTCGATGAGCCGGCGCGCGATCGCCCCGGTCTCGACCCCCTCGGCCACCGCGGTCAGGCCCATGTTGCACGCGAGGTCGATCACCGACTTCACGATGGTCAGCGAATCGTGGGACTCGAGCATGTCGAGGACGAAGGACTTGTCGATCTTGAGCTCGCTGAACGGCATGGTGCGGAGCGCCACGAGGGACGAATTGCCGGTGCCGAAATCGTCGAGCGAGAGGGCGATGCCCTTGAGGCGGAGGCGCGTGAGGATGTCGCCGGTCGCCGCCGGATCGCGCATCGCGACCGTCTCGGTCACCTCGATCGAGAGCGTTGTGGGCTCGGCCCCGCAGCGCGCGACGAGGGCCGCGACCCGGTCCGGGAAGTCGAGCGCGCGCAAATCCATGCCCGAGACGTTGACCGCGATCCGCGACGGGTGGCCCGCGGCCGCGAGCCGCTTGGCCGCGCCGAGCGCCGTCTCGATCACCCAGAGCGTGAAGCGGTCGATGGTCAGGGGATCGCGCTCGGCGGCGGCGATGAAGCGCTCGGGCGGGATGTCGCCGAGGGTCGGATGACGCCAGCGCGCCAGCGCCTCGAGATGGTCGATGGAGAAATCGGCCGCCGCCACGATCGGCTGGAAATGGAGCGTGAATTGGCCCGCATCCAGCGCCGCGTCGACCTCGCGCGCGTCGATGAAGTCGACGGTGGACGAGGGGTGCGCCGGCGCCGCCGGCTTCGGCGCGCGCGCGGCGGCGTGAAGCCGGCTCTCGAGCGCGGTCAGCACGTCGCGCAGCCGGGCGGCCCGGATCGGCTTCTCGAGGGCGTCCAGGATCGCGAGCCCGAGGGACTGGCCAAGCTCCTGCGCCGCATTGAGCACGCGGGCATCGAAGCCGCTCATGACCACGAGCGGCCCGTCGAACGCCTCGGCGTGGAGGAAGCGCAGCTGCTCGATGCCGTCGCTCGGGCCGAGCTGGAGGTCGAGCATGACCGCGTCGGGGCGCCGGTCGCGGAACGCGGCCTGGAACTCGGCCTCGGTGAGCGCCACGTCGACCGCATGGCCGCTCTCGCGCGCGACGTTGGCGATGAAGGTCGCGACGTGCCGGTCGTCGTCGAGCACGGCTAGGCGCATGTCACGCTCCGACCTTCGTCTTGGCGTCGAGCGCCTGGCGCACCGCGCGCGCGAGGTCGATGCGCCGGTACGGCTTCAGGAGCAGCTCGGCCCCGAGCCGGTCGATCTCGGTGCGCACGGTCATCGGGCTGGTGAAGCCGGAGGCGAACAGGATGCGGAGCTCGGCGTCGCGCGCGCGGAGCGCGTGGGCGAGGCCGATGCCGTTGAGCTTTCCGGGCATCACCACGTCGGTGAAGAGGAGATCGAATGCCGCGCCGTCCTCGGCCCGGCGCAATGCGGCGTCGCCGCTCTCGGCGACCGTGACGCGGTAGCCCAGGCCCTCGAGGATGCCGGCGCCGACCGAGCGGATCTGGGCGTTGTCCTCGACCAGCAGGATGCGCTCGGTGCCCCGGGGTGCCGCGTCGCCGCCTGCATCGCGCGCCGCGGACGCGGCCTCGGCCGCCGAGAGGGCGCGCGGGAGATAAAGCCGCACCGTGGTGCCGACGCCGACCTCGCTATAGATGCGCGCCGTGCCGCCGAGCTGCTTCATGGTGCCGAACACCGTCGAGAGGCCGAGCCCGCTGCCCTTGCCCGGCCCTTTGGTGGTGAAGAAGGGCTCGAACACGTGGGCCAGGACTTCGGGTGCGATGCCGGTGCCGGTGTCGGCGACCGAGATCGCCACGTAGTCGCCGGGCTCGAGCTCGTTGCCGGCGGCGATCTCGTCCATCGGCCGGTTCTCGGTCGCGATCGTGATCGTGCCGCCGTCGGGCATGGCGTCGCGCGCGTTGACCGCGAGGTTGAGCACGGCGCTTTCGAGCTGGACCGGATCCGCGATCGCGGGCCAGAGGTCCTTGGCGAAGCGCGTCTCGATCCCGACCCGCTCGCCGATCGCGCGCGAGACCAGGGGCGAGATGGCGGCAAGCGCCGCGTTGATGTCCATCGGCTTCGGCCGCAAGGGCTGGCGGCGCGAGAAGGCGAGCATGCTCTTCACCAGCTCGGCGCCGCTCAAGGCCGCGTCGAGCGCCTCGCGGCAATAGCCCGCGAGGGCCGAATCGCGCGCGACGCCCTCGCTCAGGAGATCGAGGTTGCCGATCACGGCTCCCAGGATGTTGTTGAAATCGTGCGCGAGGCCGCCCGTGAGCTGGCCCACGGTCTCGAGCTTCTGCGAGCGCAGGAGCTGAGCCTCGAGCTTGCCGCGCTCGGTCGCGTCCTCGCACGCATAGACGGCCCCTTGCACGGTACCGCTCGAATCGTGGAACGGCGCCGCGGAATAGCTGGTCACGATCACGGTTCCGTCCTTGCGCTTGCGGTGGCCGACCTGGCCGCGGAGCACCCGGCCCTGCAGCACGCGCTCGAAGGCGTCGACGAAGGTGTCGCGCTCCTCGTCGGGGATGAGCGGGTTGACGCGGCCCACGACCTCGTCGGCCCGGTAGCCGAAAATGCGCTCGGCGGACTTGTTCCAGACCATGACCCGGAGCTCGGGATCGACGCACACGATGCCCGCGGGCGACGCGTCGATCATCGCCCTGAGCTGGTCGCCCGCGCGCGCCAGCTCGCCCTGGGCGATCTCGCGCGCCTCGCCCTCGTGGCGCAGCGTCTCGTTGGTCGTCGCGAGGTCGTGGGTACGCTCGACCACGAGCGCCTCGACGCTCCGGCGCCGGCGCAGCTCGAGCCCGACATAGCCCGC
>DATJLQ010000239.1:0-7932 GCA_035509415.1 Alphaproteobacteria bacterium | reverse complement strand
GTCGTTGGCGGTGGTGCCGGTGCCGTGGGCGTTGACGTAGCCGACGTCTGTAGGCGCGATGCCGCCATCGGCAAGGCAGGCGCTCATGGCGCCCGCGCAGCCGCTCGCCGCCGGCAGCACGATGTCGCCCGCGTCCGAGGTCATGCCGAAGCCCGCGATCTCGGCGTGAATCTTGGCGCCGCGCTTCTTCGCGTGCTCGAGCGTCTCGAGCACCAGGATCGCCGCGCCCTCGCCCAGGACCATGCCCTTGCGGTCCTTCGAGAAGGGCCGGCAGGTGTCGGGCGCCATGACGCGCAACGCCTCCCAACCCTTCATCGTGCCGGGGGCGATGGTCGCCTCGGTGCCGCCGGTGACCGCGACGTCGACGCTGCCCGAGCGCACCATGTGATAGGCGACGCCGATCGCGTGGTTCGAGGACGAGCACGCGCTCGCGACCGTGAAGGAGGGCCCGGTGATGCCGTTCTCCATGGTGATGTGGCTCACCGGCGCGTTGATCATCAGCTTCGGGATGGTGAAGGGATGGAGGCGCTTCTGCCCCTGGGCGTAGATCTTGTAGTAGTTCTCGTCGAGGGTGGTCTGGCCGCCCACGCCCGAGCCGACGATGGCCGCGGTGCGCGCGCCGAGACCGCTCCTGAACTCGATGCCGCTGTCCGCGATCGCCTCGCGCGCGGCCATCATGCCGAACAGCGTGAAGCGGTCCATGAGCGCGATCTTGGTGGCGTCGAAATGCTGCGTCGGATCGAAATCGCGCACCTCGGCGCCGATGGTGTAGATCAGGCCCTCGGTGCGGATCGTGGTGAGGGGGCCGATGGCGCTCCGTCCTGCCTTGAGGGCGGCGGCGAATTCGGGCGCCGACTTGCCCAGCGCGGCGAAAACGCCGAGGCCGGTCACGACCACTCTATTCATCGCACGGGATCCATCCGAATTGCCGGGTTGCACGCGCCGCAAGCGGGATGCCGCAGGTACTCAAGCGGGCTTCGCCGCCGTCTTGTCGTCGACCAGCTTCTGCACCGCGTCGACCACGTCGCCCACGGTCTTGAACGCGATGCCCGCATTGGCGCCCGAGGGATCGTTGGCGTTGTAGGGCACCGTGATGTCGAACTTCTCCTCGATCGCGAACACGATCTCGACCACGTCGAGGGATTGAATCTCGAGCTCCGTGAGCGCCGCGCCGCGACTGAGCTTGGCGCGGTCGACGTTCCCCTGCTTCGCGATGATGTCCAGCACGTCGTTTTCCACACTGGCCATGTCAGCTCCCCATTTCCGTCCTGTCCGTCGATGCCCGTCTGGCGCCGCCCGCCCGGCGATGCCCGCCCGGCGCTGCGGCGCGCGTCGCCCCTGTCATTTGCCCTCGACGCGCTTCTTGAGCGCCGCGACCTCCTCGAAGAGGCGCCCGAGGCGGCGCATGTTCCGATGCAGCTCGTAGGCCTCCGCGCGCGGCAG
Source organism: Alphaproteobacteria bacterium (assembly GCA_035509415.1). Classification (GTDB taxonomy): domain Bacteria; phylum Pseudomonadota; class Alphaproteobacteria; order JACZXZ01; family JACZXZ01; genus DATJLQ01. The sequence goes on along the minus strand of DATJLQ010000239.1, from coordinate 6,489 downwards.
CGGCGGGATGCCGACCAGGAGCGAGCGCGGCGGCACGTTGTGGCCGATGAGCGCTCCGCCCGCGAGCACCGTGTCGTTGCCGATCGTGACGTGATCGCCGACGCCGACGCGGGCCCCCAGCACGACCCGGTCTCCCAGCACCGTGCTGCCCGCAACGCCGCTTTGACCGCATAGCATACAATTCTCGCCGACGACACAGTTATGTCCGATCATCACCAGATCGTCGATCTTGGTGTTGCGGCCGATGCGGGTCGTGCTCACCGTGCCGCGGTCGATGCAGCTGTTGGCGCCCACCTCGACGTCGTCGCCGAGCACGACCGTGCCGATCGAGTTGATGCGCACCAGGTCCTGCACCTTGGCCGTGAGCGCGCCCGTCTCCTTGGCGCTCTCGACCGAAGCGAGCTCGGGCGTGACGAAGCTGAAGCCGTCGGCGCCGATGCTCGCGTTGTTCTGGAGGATGACGCGGTGGCCGAGCACGACGCGCTCGCCGATGCGCGCGCCCGGATGGATCAGGCAATCCTCGCCGATCGCGGCCTCGGCGCCGACCGTGACCTGGGCGACGAGCGTGGTGCGCGCACCGATGCGCGCGCGCGGGCCGACCACGCAGTGGGGTCCGATGCGCACGCCGCGCCCGATCTCGGCGCCGGGTCCGATGACAGCGCTCGGATGCACGCCCGGCTCGGCGTGCACCGGCCGGTCGAACAATTCCAGAATCCGCGCCATGGCGTAGCGCGCGCGCCCGACCAGGAGATAGCCCTCGAGGCGGCCCGCGGGCGGCTCGGTGCCCTCGCGCAGCACGGCCGCGCGCGCGGGCGAGCTCTTCAGGAGCTCGAACGCGCCGGGCTCCATGGCGAGCGCCAAGTCGCGCGGGCCTTCGGCGTCCGCCGGATTGACCGGCCGGTCGATCTCGATGGCACCGTCGCCGACCAGACGGGCGTTGAGGGCGGTCGCGATATCGCTCAGTTTCATGCAGTCGATTTCTGCGCGGTCAATCCTCGGCGGCCCCTTCCGTCTCGATCCGGCGGACGGCGCCGGCCCGGCGCGTTCGCGGCGGGCGCTATTGATAGCATGGGCGATTCCGAAAGGCGAGCCAAGCGCCCCGGGGCCAAGCCACTGGCGCGGGCCGCTTTTCCGCCCCTCAAGGCACTGCCTTCGGGATCGGCGCCGCGCGCTCGCCACGGGCCCGCGCGGGTCGCGGCTCGGCGCGCGCGGGCGGCCGCGCAAGGGTCGCCATGCGGCCGCAGCGCTTCAAGGCCTTGACCGCGCCCCCCTCGGCGATCGCGCGCGCGGCCAGATCCGCGTCCTCGATCACGAGGCCCGAGAGCCAGTCGATGCCATAGGCATGGAGCCGCGGCGTGAGCGGCGTCCCGGGCCCGATCAGCGCCGCGCGGACCCCGCGGCAGCGCTCGAGGATGCCGGGGAGCGTCAGGTTGCCGAGCGCCGACGCCGTGATCGCGACCGCGTCCGCCGCCGGCAGCACCCAGTCGGCGGCGTGCGCCGGAAGCTCGCCCGCTGCCGGCACGCGCTCGATCACGAGGGCGTCGGGCATGCGCCGCGCCTGCTCCGGGAAGCGGCCCACGACGAGCTTCCGGCCCGGGAGGCTCGCGAACAGCTCGAGGCCGTTCGCCCCCTCGCCGGCCGGCACGGCGCCGGGACGATTGTAGTGCGCGTTGATCGCGGCGAGGCCGAGCGCCGCCTCGAACGGATTCCACGACGTGGATAGCTTGGCAAGTGTCTTGAGGCTCATGCCGGCATAATCGCCCGCCCGGGCGAGCGGCCGGCAGCCCGGCGCATCGCGCGCCGGCGAATGGGCGAGGCCGCATCCCTCCGGTCCCTCGACCAGGGTCCAATTCAGGCCCAGCACGACGCGCCGCGCGGGGGCGTCCGCCACCCCGCGCGCGAGATCGTCGTAGAGGCGATAGGGGCCCCACCAGCGCCATAAATCCTCGAGCGTCGGCCGGAGCGCCACCGTCGGGCGTGCGGCGAACGCGTCCCAGCCGTCGAGGAATTCGCTGCGCGCGGCGATCAGCACGGGCCGGCCGCAGGCGAGCGCCGCTGCGAGGCCCGTGGCGAAGCCGGCGCCGCGTCCCTCGAGCGGGCCGAACTTGTCGATCACGATGAGATCGGCGTCCGACGCGACGGCCGACGCGATCGCGCGCTCGCCGGCCTCGACGGTCGCGGGATCGAGCACCCAGCGGCCGATCTCGATGCCGCGCGTCCCGGGCCGCGCATAGGGGAGGCGGCGCTTGGTCGCGAGATCGATGAGGTCGAGCCCGGTCTTGGTATCGGCGCCGTCGTAGAGCGTGTCGATCACGACGCCCGCAACGGCGAAGCCGCGCGCCGAGAGCTCCTCGGCGAAGGCGTGGAGCACGCGGCTCTTCGGGCTGTCGGGCGCATAGAGCACGACGCCGGGGACGAGCGGCGGCGGTGTCGCGAGGCTCGGCGCGAGCGTCGCCGGCGCCTGGTCGGCCCGGTTCATCGCCATGCCGCCGCACCTTCGCTTCGGAAATCGTCGCTTCCGAGATTTTCGCTTCCGAGACCCATGTCAGCCTTCAATCCCCGTCGCCGCCCACGACCTCGAGCGCCACCGCGGCGCCGTTGATCACGCGCTTCCCTGCATGCTCGAAATTGACCGTGACGCGCGCGCCGATCGCGGACTGGACCTGGCCCAGACCCCAATCGGGCTCGGCCGGGTGGCGCACCAGGGCGCCCGGCACGAGACGGGGGTCGGCGGAACGCTGATCCATCGATGCGGTCTCCCATCGCGTAAGGTTCGCGTCCGGCCGAGCCGGACCGGCGGACGGGCTCCCCGCAGTTTACAAAAGCAAACGGGCGCGTTAAAGGGAGCCCGCGCCAGGGGAACGCCACGGCCATTCGACGCGCATCGGTGCCGGGGCCCCGCGGGCCCTGGCGAGCGGTATCCGCCTATGGCATGATGGCGCCGCGGTTCGAGCAAGAAGACCGGTCGGGGAAGCCCAGGGGAGGCTTGGTTGCAATTCCTGCTCAAGCTGAGCGCGCTGATCGACAAAATGACGGAGTCGATCGGCAAGGCGGTCTACTGGCTCGTGCTGCTCTCGGTCATCGTGAGCGCGGCCAATGCCACCATCCGCTACGCGCTCGATACCAGCTCGAACGCCTGGCTCGAGCTCCAATGGTACCTGTTCTCGGCGATCTTCCTCCTGTGCTCGGGCTACACGCTGTTGCGCAATCAGCACGTGCGCATCGACATCATCGTGAGCCGGCTCCCGCGCAAGGTGCAGCTCTGGATCGACATCCTGGGCGGCGTGTTCTTCCTGTTCCCGATGGCGGCCATCATCATGTGGCTGTCCTGGCCGTTCTTCGCCGAATCCTATCGGCTGCATGAAGTGTCGTCGAACGCGGGCGGCCTGCTGCGCTGGCCGGTGAAGCTCCTGATCCCGGTCGGGTTCTTCCTGCTCATCGTCCAGAACGTGTCCGAGATCATCAAGCGCGTCGCGCGCCTCAAGGGCCTCATCCCCGACGCGGTCGAGCGCGCCCACGGCGTCACGCCCGAGGAAGAGGCGGGGGTCTGACGATGGGCGCCTTCCTCATCGCCGACATCGCGCCCCTGATGTTCGGCTCGCTCGTGATCGTGCTCCTGATCGGCTATCCGGTCGCCTTCTCGCTCGCCGCCAACGGGCTCATCTGGGGCCTGGTGGGCCTGAAGCTCGGCCTCATCCAGCCGCAGCTGTTCCAGGCGCTGCCCGAGCGCGTGTTCGGCATCATGGGCAACGAGACGCTGCTCGCGATTCCGTTCTTCACTTTCATGGGGCTGATCCTCGAGCGCAGCGGCATGGCCGAGGATCTGCTGGATACCGTCGGGCAGCTGTTCGGGCCGCTGCGCGGCGGGCTCGCCTACGCGGTGATCTTCGTGGGCGCGTTGCTCGCCGCCACCACCGGCGTGGTCGCGGCGTCGGTGATCTCGATGGGGCTCATCTCGCTCCCGATCATGCTGCGCTACGGCTACGACCGGAAATTGGCGGCCGGCGTGATCGCGGCCTCGGGCACGCTCGCCCAGATCATCCCGCCGAGCCTGGTCCTGATCGTGATGGCCGACCAGCTCGGCCGCTCGGTCGGCGACATGTACGAGGGCGCCTTCATCCCCGGCCTCGCGCTCGCGGGCCTCTACGTGATCTGGGTCATGATCGTCACCGTCTTCCGGCCCAAGGACGCGCCGGCGCTGCCGCCCGAGGCGATCACCATCCGCGAGGAGAGCGGCAAGACAGGCTATACCTCGCTCGCCGCGGTGACGCTCGTCTCGGTGGGCGCTGCGTTCGAGCTCACGAGATACACCCATCCGATCTGGGCCTGCGGCATGACCGGGCTCGGCGCCTATGTGGTCGCGGTCGGCGACCGGCTGCTCAAGACCCGGCTCCTGAGCCGGCTCGCGCAGCAGGTGGTGATCGTGATGATGCCGCCCTTGGCGCTCATCTTCCTGGTCCTCGGCACCATCTTCCTCGGCATTGCGACGCCGACCGAGGGCGGGGCGATGGGGGCGTCGGGCGCCCTTCTGCTCGCACTCGCGAACCGCCGGCTCAGCTGGGACCTCTTGCGTCAGGCGATGGACACGACGGCGAAGCTGTCCTCGTTCGTGATCTTCATCCTGGTGGGCTCGACCACCTTCAGCCTGATCTTCCGCGGCGTGAACGGGGATCTCTGGGTCGAGCATCTGCTCACGAGCCTTCCGGGCGGCCAGATCGGCTTCCTGATCGTGACCAACGCGCTCTGCTTCGTGCTCGCCTTCTTCCTCGACTTCTTCGAGCTCGCCTTCATCGTCATTCCGCTGCTCGGGCCAGTCGCGGACAAGCTCGGCATCGACCTCATCTGGTTCGGCGTGCTGCTCGGGGTCAACATGCAGACCTCGTTCATGCACCCGCCCTTCGGCTTCGCGCTGTTCTACTTCCGCAGCGTGGCGCCGAGCAGCGACTTCATCGACCGCGTCACGGGCCGCAAGACCGCGGGCGTCACCACCGGCCAGATCTATTGGGGTGTCGTGCCGTTCGTCATCATCCAGCTCATCATGGTGGGGCTGATCATCGCCTTCCCGCAGCTCGTGCTCGGCGGCCTCGACAGCGGCCCGAAGATCAACCCCGCGGACGTCCAGATCAACATCCAGGCGCCCCAGTAGCGAGCCCAAGCGCCGCGCGCGCAAAAAAAGCCCCGCGCCGGAGCGCGGGGCTTTCGAGCGGCAAGCGCCGGCGCCGGAGCGCCGGACGCGGCGGTCAGGAGCGCTCCGAGTAGATGAAGTTGTCGTACTGCTGCTCCTCGACCCGGAACCACAGCTTCTCCTCGTTGCGGAACGCGAGCCAGGGCGCGTAGACCTTCGCGAACTTGGGATTGCGCGCCTTCTCCTCGTCGTAGAGCTCGTAGGCCGCCTTGTAGCAGGCCTGCAGGATCGCCTTCGAGAAGGGACGCAGCTGGGTCCCGTTCGCGACCAGCCGGCGCAGCGCCGCCGGATTGTCGGCGTCGTACTTCGCCGTCATGGAGATGTCCGCCTCGAGGGAGGCGGCGGTCAGCATCGCCTGGTAGTTCTTGGGCAGCTTGTTCCACTGGTCCAGGTTGACGTAGAGCGAGGTCTGGGCGTTGCCCTCCCACCAGCCCGGGTAATAGTAGTATTTCGCGACCTTGTAGAAGCCGAGCTTCTCGTCGTCGTAGGGGCCGACCCATTCGGCCGCGTCGATGGTGCCCTTCTCGAGCGAGGGATAGATGTCGCCGCCCGGGATCATCTGCGGCACCACGCCGAGCTTGACCAGCACGGCACCCGCCCAGCCGCCGATGCGGAACTTGAGGCCCTTCAGATCCTCGACCGTCTTGATCTCTTTCCGGTACCAGCCGCCCATCTGGGCGCCGGTGTTGCCGGCCGGGATGTTGTAGATGTTGTAGCCCTTGAAGAAGTCGCGCATCAGCTCGAGCCCGCCGCCGTGCAGCATCCACGCGTTCTGCTGGCGTGTGTTGAAGCCGAAGGGAACGGTGGTGTCGAAGGTGAAGGTCGGGTCCTTGCCGACGTAGTAGTAGCTCGCGGAGTGGCCGAGCTCGACCGTGTTGTTCTGCACCGCGTCGAGCACCTGGAACGGCGGCACGATCTCGCCGCCGGCGAAGGCGCGAATCTGGAAATTGCCGTCCGACATCTCGCCCACGCGGGTCGCCACGTGCTGCGCGCCGCCGAACAACGTGTCGAGCACCTTGGGCCAGCTCGCCGCCAGGCGCCAGGTGAGCTTGGGCATGCTTTGCGCGATCGCGGGCGCGGCGACCGCCGCGGTGGCGCCCGCGGCCGCGATGCCGAGACCGGCACTCTTAACGAATGAACGTCTCTTCATTGATTTCCTCCCAGATCAAGATGGTCACGCCGAGCTCGTCGGGGCGCAGAGTCGTCAATGTCGAGATGATGGCCCCCACTTGGGCCGCATCATACACGGGCCTGAAAGGGCTTGGTAACGGAAAGAGGCCCGCGCCGGGTCCCGAACGCGCCGC
>DATJLQ010000238.1:0-8736 GCA_035509415.1 Alphaproteobacteria bacterium | reverse complement strand
ACGCCGCCGAGCCCGTGGGGCCTCGGCGTGATCCTGGTGCCGGTGCTGGGTGGGCTGATCGTGGTCTTCCTCGTGGTCAATTTCGCGCCCGAGGCGCGCGGCCACGGCGTGCCCGAGGTGATGGACGCGATCTACTACAAGGAGGGCCGCATCCGCGCCGTGGTCGCGGTGATCAAGTCGCTCGCCTCCGCGCTTTCGATCGGCACCGGCGCGGCCGTCGGGCGCGAGGGGCCGATCATCCAGATCGGTGCCTCATTCGCCTCGACGGTGGGCCAGATCATCCGCATGCAGACCTGGCAGCGCATCACGCTGGTCGCGGCGGGCGCGGGTGCCGGCATCGCCGCCACCTTCAACACGCCCATCGGCGGCGTGATGTTCGCGGTCGAGCTGATGCTGCCCGAGGTGAGCGTGCGCACCTTCTTGCCGGTGGCGCTCGCGACCGGCACCGCGACCTTCGTCGGCCGCATCTTCTTCGGGCTCCAGCCCGCGTTCCACGTCTCGCTTTTGCCGATGCTCTCGAACCATCCGGCGACGTTCGTGGCCCTCGTGCTCTACGGCATCCTCGGCGCCATCATCGGCCTCGCGGCGACCGCGTTCATCCGCGGCCTCCATTGGAGCGAGGACGTGTTCGAGCACGTCAAGAACCCCTATCTCCGGCACGTGGTCGGGATGCTCGGGGTCGGCGTGATGATCTATCTCCTGATGATCGGCTTCGGCCACTACTACGTCGAGGGCGTCGGCTACTCGACCATCCAGGACATCCTTTCGGGCGGCCTCGCGCTCTATTGGCTCCTCGCGCTCCTGTTCGTGTGCAAGCTCGCCGCGACCATCCTGAGCCTCGGCTCGGGCGCGTCGGGCGGCATCTTCTCGCCCTCGCTCTTCATGGGGGCGACCATCGGCGGCGCCTTCGGCGGCCTCATCGACATGGTGCACCCCTCGTCCGAGGTCAGCGTCGCGGCCTTCGCCATGGTGGGCATGGCGGCGATGGTGGGCGGCGGCACCGGCGCCGCGATGACCGCGGTCACCATGATCTTCGAGATGACGCGCGACTACGACATCGTCATGCCGATGATCGTCGCGGTCGCGATCGCGATCGGGGTCCGGCGCATGCTGAGCCGCGAGAACATCTACACGATCAAGCTCGTGAGCCGGCGCCATTTCATCCCGAAGGCCCTGCACGCGAACATGTTCCTGGTGCGCCACGCGACCGAGGTCATGGACAAGGACGTGCTCGTGCTGCCCGCCGAGACCAGCTTCGACGAGTTCCTCGGCCGCCCCGAGCTCGCGGGCAAGATGCAGCTCGTCGTGGTCGCGCGCGACAACCGCATCCTCGGCGTCCAGCGCATCAACACCGGCCTCCAGCGCGGCCTCGAGGGCACGCACACCGGCGTCACCCTCGGCGACGTGGTGCGCAAGAACTTCACCGTCGCGCGCGAGGAGGACATCGTGTTCGACGTGATCGAGCGCATGTGGCGCCGCGACGCCTCGATGTCGGTGGTGGTCAAGGGCGAGACGCGCGTGCCGCGCGCGGACCAGGTGGTCGGCATCATCACCAAGGAGCACATCGCCGACTCGGTCGCGGACAGCGTCAAGGGCTACGGCGGCTGACGCGCGGCGCGGGTTCGGCCGGACGCGCTCGGGATGCCCGCGCTCAGTGCAAATGCGGCTTCTTCATGAACGCGTCGCGGTCGGCCGAGCCGACCTCGACGTCGAACCGGTCGCCCTCGCGCTGGAGCGTCAAGGGGATCACGGTGCCCGCGGGCCCGAGCGCCCAGATCTTGCGGTAGAGGTCGGCCAAGCTCCGGACGCGCATGCCGGCGACCGCGAGCACCCGGTCGCCCGGATGCACCTCGGCCTTGGACGCGGGTCCGCCGCGCGTGAGACTCACGATGGTCGGGCCCTCGCGCCCCTCGGTCGTGTACATGCCGAGCCAGGGCCGTGCGGGCCGGTCGGCGCGGCCGAGGCGCATGAGGTCTTGGTAGATCGGCTCCAGGAGATCGATCGGCACCACCATGTTGGCGTCGATCTGCTCGCCGGTTTCGGTCGCGCCCTGGACCAGGAGCGAGCCGATGCCGATGAGCTTGCCCTCGGGGCCGACGAGGGCCGCCCCGCCCCATTGCGGATGCGCGGGCGTGGTGAACAGCGCCTCGTCGAGCACGTATTCCCAATAGCCCGCGAACTCGCGCTTGGCCGCGATGCGCGTCGCGAGCGAGCGCTTCAAGCCGCCATGGCCCGCGATCACCACGGCGTCGCCCACGCTCGCGTGGCGCGCGCTGCCGCGCTCGAGTGCCGGCACGCCGAGGCGCCCGAGCGCCTGCACGAGCCCGAAGCCGGTCGCCTGGTCGTAGCCGAGCACGTGGCCCGGCACGGCGGTGCCCTTGTTGGTGGTGAGCCAGATGGTGGCCGCCTCGGAAATGAGATAGCCGATCGTGAGCACGACGCCGTCGGCGCCGATCACGACGCCGTTGCCGTCGCGCTCGGTGCCGAGGATCGACGCGGTGAACGCGTCCTCGGGCACTTCGGCGCGCAAATGCACGACGGCGGACAGCACCGACTCGAGGTCGTAGGCGAGCGTCGCCTGCTTGGGGCGCAGCTCCGCCGGCAAATCCCAATTCTCGGCCTTGGCCATGGCTATAAGATGGGTCATCCGGAGCCGCTCGGGAAGAGGCTTCTAGGCGCTCGCGCCGAATCCGATTTGCCGTCGCGCGGGCGCCACGGCGGCATTGCGTGACGGGCGCGCGGCGGCGTGCCAGAATGGCGCGATGAGTGCCGCGCCCGCCGCGTCCCGCGATCCCTACGCCTGGCTCCCCGAACGCCTCCATCCTCTGGTCGAGGCCGAGTATGCGCGTTTCTCGGACTCCGAGATGGCGCGGCGGCGCGCTTCCATGTTCGCACTCATGGCGGAGCGGCGGGTCGATCATCTCCTGGTCTACGGCGCCCAGCGCAACGGCTCGGCCATCCCCTGGCTCACGGGCTGGCCGACCACGGCCGAGGCGGCATTGGTCATGACGCCCGAGCGGCGCGACCTCCTGTTCGTGCAGTACCACAATCACGTGCCCCTCGCGCGCCGCATCGCCGAGCGCGTCGAGGTGCATTGGGGCGGCGAGTCGACGCTGAAATGCGTGATCGACGCGCTCTCCGCGCGCGGTGCCGTGCGCGGTCGCGTGGGAATCGTGGGGCCGCTCGGCTTCGCGGCCCACCAGGCGCTCGCGGACGCGTTCGACGCCGTGCTCGACCTCAACCGCGCCTATACGGCGCTGCGTCTCGTGAAGTCCGACGAGGAGATCGATTGGCTCAGGATCGGCGCTGGCTTGAGCGACCGCGCGATCGCGGCCTTGGGGCGCGAACTCAGGATCGGGCTTTCCGAGCGCGATCTCGGCGACATCGTCGAGCGCGCTTATGTGCCGTTCGGGGGCACGACCGGGATCCACTATTTCGGCACCACGTCCATGGCCGATCCCGATTGCGCGGTGCCGCGGCAGTTCCCGTCGAGCCGCCGGCTCCAAGCGGGCGATATCGTGTTCTGCGAGATCAGCGCCGCGTTCTGGGATTATCCGGGACAGATCCTGCGTAGCTTCGCGCTGGCCGCCGAGCCCCCGCCTCTCTACCGCGACCTCCATGCGACCGCGAGTGCTGCCTACGAGGCGATCGTCGCGCGCTTGCGCGCGGGGGCGACGGCGGCCGAGCTGGTCGAGGCCTCGTCCCTCATCGAGGCCGCGGGCTTCACCACCTGCGACGATCTGGTGCACGGCTATGGCGGCGGCTATCTGCCGCCCGTGCTCGGCTCCAAGAGCCGGCCCGCGGGCCCGGTGCCCGACTTCACCTTCGAGGCCGGCATGACGATCGTGGTGCAGCCCAATGTCGTCACGCGCGACGGCAAGGCGGGCGTGCAGACGGGCGAGCTCGTGCGCGTGACCGCGACCGGCTTCGAGCGCCTCCATAAGGTGCCGCAAGGATTTCTTCGCGCGTGAAGGATCACGCGTCGTCGGGCTTCTTCTTGCCGATCTCGAGATGGAAGCGGTGCAGGAACCGGTGCACCAGAGGCGCGAACACGATGCCGACGATCAGGATCAGCGCCAGACCGCTGTAAAGCGCGTAGCAGCCCGCGAAGATCTTGCCCGCGCGCGTATGCAGCTCGCCGAGCGGGCCCATGCCCGAAAGAATCATGGACGCGTTCGCGAAGGCGTCGACCCAGGATTGCCCTTCGAGCCAATGATAACCGAGCATGCCCACGGCCAACGACGCGGCGACGATGGCGGCGCCGATGGCGGCACTCCGTCCGAGATGCCTCAGGAACTTCCGGCGCGGCCAGAGCGGCGTGATGCCCGGCTCGCTCATCCCCCTACTCGATCTCGATCATCACGTGGGTCTTGTACGCGGCGCGCGCCGCGAGCCGTTTGTACCAGGCCTCGAGGTTGGGCAGCGCCGGCCGGTCGATCGGCAGGTTGAACCAGCGGTACGCGTTGATGCCCATGGGGATGTCGGCGATGGTGAGCTCGGCGCCGTTGAGATAGGGGCCTTTGGCAAGCTGGTCATCGAGGACGCGATAGAGCTCGCCCGCGCGCTTGGTGCCCGCCTCGATGATTTTCGGGTCGCGCTTCTCGGGCGGCGTGCGCACGAGCTGCATGAACACGGGCGTGAAGGCGGGATTGAAGGTGCCGAGCTGCCAATCGAGCCAGCGATCGATCAAGGCCGCCTGGCCGAGGTCGGTCGAATAGCAGCGCCCCTGACCGTATTTGCGTACGAGATAACGCAGGATCGAGTTCGATTCCCAAAGCACGAGCCCGTCGATCTCGACCGTCGGCACGAGGCCGTTCGGGTTGAGCGCGCGGTATTCGGGCGTGTCGTTGCCGCCGAACGGCCCGCCCACGTCGATGCGCTCATACTCGAGCCCGAGCTCGCCCGCGAGCCACAGCACCTTCTGGACGTTGGACGAGGTCTTGCGGCCCCAGATTCTCATTTTCCCCATTGGGCATTCCCCTGTTTGGCCTTGGGTTGTTGATCTTGGGCGCCAGTCTAAGGGCACCGGCCTCAACTCCGCAATGCGCCTCGCGCAAGCAGCGCCTCCGCCTCGGCCAAATCCTCGGGCGCGTTCGCGTTGAAGAAGGGATCGATGGGATCGGCGGCGAACTCGACCTCGACCAGCTTGAAGCGCGCGGTCCAGGCATCGACCTTGCGTACCCCCGCCTCCATCGCGCGCCGGAGCTCGGGCGCAAGCTCGACCGGCCACAGGCCGAACACCGGATGGGTGCGGCCTTGGCTTTTCGCGCACGCCATGTCGGCGCGCGCGGCCTCGGCGGCCGCCTGGAGGCGCGAAACGAGATCGAGGGGCAGGAACGGCGCGTCGCAGGCGAAGCTCGCGAGCCAACGCGCCTCCGGCAGCGCCTCGCGCGCCCATTCCATCCCCGTGAGCACGCCCGCGAGCGGACCGGCGAAGCCCGGGATCGCGTCGGCACGCACCGGAAGCCCGAACGGGGCGAAACGCGCCGCGTCGCCGTTCGCGTTGAGGGCGAGTGCGGTCACCTGGGGCCGCGCGCGCTCGACGATGCGCGCGAGGATGGTCTTCCCGCCCAGAAGTCTGAGCCCCTTGTCGCCGCCACCCATGCGCCGCGCGAGCCCGCCCGCGAGAAGCACGCCCGCGATCTCGCGTCCCGCCCGTCCCGTGCCGGCCGGCTCAACCATCGCAGCGGCGAGCGAACGACCCGGTCGCGTCGGAGCATACCCCCCACCCAGCTTGCGCTAAGGCTCGGCTTCGCCGCGCCGAGCGCAAGCGTCCCTCCCCCTCACGGAGGGAGGGATATGCATGCCATGCCATGTAACGCCCCTCCCCCCTTGAAAGGGAGGGTGGGGTGGGGGGTGGCGCTTCGATCGGGCCCGATAGCGCTCTAATCATCGTGTGGCGCGCCCGCTTTGCGGCCCGCGCCCCGGGGCTCGTCCGCGACGTAGTTGGGGTCGGCGTCGTAGCGGATGCGGTGCTGGCCCGCGAGCGCCACGAAGCGCTTCCCCTTGGCGCGGCCGATGAGGGTCAGGTCCGCCTTCCGCGCGAGCGCGACGCCCCAGGCCGTGAAGCCCGAGCGCGAAATCAGGATCGGAATGCGCATCTGCACGCACTTGATGACCATCTCGCTCGTGAGCCGGCCGGTCGTGTAGAAGATCTTGCCCTCGGGGCGGATGCCGTTGAGGAACATGTAGCCCGCGATCTTGTCGATCGCGTTGTGCCGGCCGACATCCTCGAGATAGACCAGCGGCCGATCTTCCTCGCACAGCACGCAGCCATGGATGGCGCCCGCCTCGAGATAGAGGCTCGGGCTGATGTTGATCTTCTTCGCGAGCGCGTAGAGCCACGAGGTCTTGAGGATCGCGTGCCTGTCGAGCGCGATCTCGTCGAACTTCTCCATGAGGTCGCCGAACACGGTGCCCTGGGCGCAGCCCGAGGTGCGGATCTTCTTCTTGAGCTTCGCCTCGTAGTTCGTGCGGCGCTTGGTGCGCACCACCACGAGCTCGAGCTCGTCGTCGTGCTCGATCGCGGTGATCTCGTCGTCGGGACGCAGCATGTTCTGGTTCAGGAGATAGCCGACCGCGAGCCAATCCGGATGGTCGCCGATCGTCATCATGGTGACGATCTCCTGGCCGTTGAGGAAGAGCGTGAGCGGCCGCTCGACCACGACCGCGGTCTCGACCGGCTTCCCGTCCTGGTCGACGCCCTCGACGCGCTCGGTGAGCCGCGGGTCCGCGGGATCGGGGCGCACCGCGAACTCGGCGAGCGGGGGGCGCACGGTCGCCCGTGCCGAGCCCGCTTTCGCCGCACGCGGCTTGGTCGATGTGGCGCCTTCGGCCATGATGCTCCCGCGTTCGCCCGCCTCTCCTTAACTATGGGCCGCGAAGGCGGGATCGGCAAGCCGGCGCGGCGCTATTTGAGCCGCTTCGCCGCCGTCTCGACCGGCTCGAGATCGGCGTATTTCGCGACCTCGATGCGCTCCTTGAGGAAGCCGAGCTTGTACTGCACGTCCATGTTGGCCTGGAGCGCCTTCAGGTTCGGCAGCGCGTTCGGGTCGTGGTAATAGTCCTTCTTGGTGAAGAGCCACGAGTCGAAGCGCTCGGGCGGGATTTTCGTGTAGGCCGATGCGATCGCGACCGCGGCCTCGTGGTTCTTGGGATCGGTGAAGAAGCGCGTCGCGTGGATCTGGTCCTCGAGGAAATCGACCAGCGCCGCGTGGTCCTTCTGGATGAATCCGGTGCGCGCGACCTCGATGATCATCTGGGTCTGGCCGATCGCGTCCTTCTGGCTGAACAGCGGGCGCGCGATCGCGTGCAGCTTCGGGTCGGTGTAGAAGGGCAGCACGCTCGGAACGAGATCCACCTTGTGCTCGGCGAGCATCGCGGTCATCTGCGAAAGCGGCGCTTCGACGATGGTGACGTTCTTCTTGTCGGCGAGGCCGTGACGCTCGATCATCGCGCGCATCGCGATGTCGACCGCGCTGCCGATCGTGTTCGAGCCGAGCACCTTGCCCTTGAGGTCGTCGACGCTCTTGATGCCCGACTCCTTGAGCACCATGAACTCGTTCGAATGGTAGCCGGGCACGCCGTCCTGGAACGAATCCGCGATCACGCGCAGATCGTTCATGTGCGCGTTCTGGATCGCGAGCGCGAAGGACGAGAAGGCCATGAGCCCGATATCGATGTCGCCCGAGGCGAGGGCCTGGATCATGAGCGACGTACCCTGGAAGCGGATCGGCTTGCCGACGTAGTTCTTGCCGTCGTGGGGCGCCAAACCCGGCTTTGCGAACATCAAGGGGGCGAGCTCGGCGGGCACCAGCACCCAGCCGACGCGGATCGGCACCGGGTCCGCGCGCGCGACGCCCAAATCCGCGACGAAGGTGCTCGCGACCAGGGCGCTCGCGGCTAAAGCGCCGCACAAGGCGCGCAAGGCGGTTCCGGCTGAACGCATCTCGATCCTCCCTGGACGTTCTCGTGGGCGCGACCGCAAAGGCCGCGCGCGGGCCGCTTGGTGCGGCCCCTCGGAGTATCGCTCGCGTGGTAGCGAGTCAAGCGCGCGAGCCCGCGAGTAGTGCCTCGGTTTGAAATCCTGGCATGGGTCATGGCCGGACTTGGTCCGGCCATCCACGCCTTAGCGCTGGAAAGACGTGGATCACCGGGACGTGAAGCTTGGCCTCGGGCCGGCCGACGGCCGGTCCCAGGGGCCCGGTGATGACGCGAACTTGGACCATGGCCGGAGTTTCAAACTGCGTCACTACCCGCGTGCCCGCGACCCTGGCGCAAAGGGGCCGAAAGCCCTATAATTCCTGGCTCGATCCTGTGGGACCGACCGTCCGGGATAGTGCTGAGGCCAGCCCGATGTATCGCGACAAGACCCTGATCCCGACCGAGGCCATCCGCCTCGCCGCCCTCGGCATCCTCGCCGGCGGGCCGCGGCGCTATGGCGAGCTCGCGGGTGCCGTGCGCTATTTCGCGAGCCGGGTCATGGGTCCTTCCCTCGACATCCTGGGCACCTCGATCGAGCTTTTGCGTCTCGAGGGGCTGGTCGAGCCGGTCGAGGGTGCGAGCGTCGCCGACGACGCGCTCTTGCGCATCACCGAGGCCGGCCGCGCCGAGCTCTTCCTGTTGCTCAAGAGCCGGGTGCGCTCGCCGGTCGACGATCTCAACAAGCTCGTGGTCGCGCTCAAGATGCGCTTCTTCCACCTGCTCGGCCCCGAGGAGCGCCAAGCGCAGATCGAC
>DATJLQ010000237.1:0-2764 GCA_035509415.1 Alphaproteobacteria bacterium | reverse complement strand
TAGGCAGCGCGCCAGGGCTCGGGCCCGAGGCTGCGAAGCGTGGTCGCGGGATGGAACGTTCCCGCCCCCACCTCGACGTCGTAGGGCTGCAGGATCACGCAGCCCTCGCGCGCCCAGAAGCTCTGGAGCGTCAGGATCAGGGACTGGAAGCTCGAAGGCTGGGCCGCCCGATGCGAATGCCGAGTCGGGGCGGCGGCTTTTTTCCTGGCCATCGCAAGGTCTTGCTGAAGGAACGGCGCCGGGGTCGGGCGCGCGGCGCACCTTACTGGCGCGCTACCGGGGGGTCAAGCCGAGGGACGGAAGCGGTATCCCCCCGAGGGCGCCCAAGAGGCCTCCCGGTCAGCGCCCGTAGGGGCAGCCGGCTTGGCCGCAGTCGGTCGCGCCGCGGGTCGTCACATAGGCGCCGCAAACGCGGCATTTGACCGTGTCCTCGACGTCCATGGGCTCGGCCGCGCGCGCCGCGGCCGCGGTGTCGCGCGGCGGTGCCGCTTGGCGCGGACCCCGCGCGCGCCGGCGCGCTTCGGCCTCGCGCAACTCCTGGAACCGGCCCACCAGCTTGAAGCCGTACCAGACGAAGGTGATGATGCCGATCAGGACGACGAGCTTGGGGAGCGAAAATCCCAACATGGCGCCATCTAGGCCCCGCGCCCGGCCAGGGTCAAGGAAAAGGTCCGCTTCGGCCCCTGGCGGCTTCCGTCGAGGGCGCGGAAAGCTTGCATCTCCGGCCCGCCATGACCATGTGTTCATGAGCCGGCAAGCCAGGGTTAATCGGGAACGCGCTATTTAAGACCGTCTTTCGTCAAGCCGGCGTCAGCCGGCGCGCGGCCGGTGGCCCGCATCGCCCCTCTCGCATTCGGAGCCCGACATGAACGAAATCGCCAATGTGCTGCCCACCGGCAAGACGCGCCCGTTGGCGCTCGTGCTTCAGGGAGGCGGCGCCTTGGGTGCCTTCCAGGTCGGCGCCTATCAGGCGCTGCACGAGAACGACCTGCACCCGAACTGGATCGCCGGCACCTCGATCGGCGCGATCAACGCCGCGATCATCGCGGGCAATCCGCTCGGAAAGCGCCTCGAGCGCCTCGAGAGCTTCTGGTCGCGCATTTCGACCCCCGATCCCTTGGCGCCGTCGTCGCAGATCAGGGCGCTGCGCCAGGTCTATAATTTCTGGAGCGCGCAACGCACGGCGCTCACCGGCCAGCCGGGCTTCTTCACGCCGCGTCCGGTGCCGCCCTACGCGATCCCGTCGGGCGCGCCGGGTTCCACCAGCTATTACGACACGAGCCCGCTCAAATCGACCCTCGAGAGACTGGTCGATTTCGACCGCATCAACGCGCGCGAAGTGCGCTTGAGCCTCGGCGCCGTGCGCCTCGATACCGGCCAGACCGAGTATTTCGACAATCACCGCCAGAAGATCGGGCCCGAGCACGTGATGGCGAGCGGCGCCTTGCCACCCGCCTTCCCCGCGATCGAGATCGACGGTATCCACTACTGGGACGGCGGCGTCGCCTCCAACACGCCGATCGAGACCATCCTCGACATGCCGCCCCATGCGGACATGCTGATCCTGGTGGTCGATCTGTGGGACCCGCGCGGACACATGCCCGAAAACCTCACCGAGGTCGAGGCCAAGCTCAAGAACGTCACCTATGCGAGCCGTGCGGCGCAGCACATCCATGCCTTCGAGCAGATCAACCGGCTGCGCCGGGTGGTGCACTCGCTCTACATGAAGATCCCGCCCGAGGCGCGCGACGCCATGTGCGAGGAGCAGCTCGAATCCTACGGCTGCCCGCACGCGATCGACATTCTGCATCTCGTCTACCGCTCGCCCGATTACGAGCTCGCATCCAAGGATTACGAGTTCTCCGCTTCCTCGGTCGCGCGCCATCGCGCCCAGGGCTATGCTCAGGCCGAGTCCGTGCTGGTCGAGCGCGGCTGGTGCGCGCCCGCCTCGCAAGAGGCCGAGGTGCGTATCTACGAATCGAAGCCCCTGCCCGCGGCGCGCAAGGCGCGCGCCAAGGCCGCCGAATCGCGCTGATTTTTTAATCGATCGAAGGAGAAGAACGATGCTGATGAAGGACAAGGTGGCCCTGGTCACGGGCTCCGCGAGCGGAATCGGGCGCGAGATCGCCCACGAATTCGCGCGCGAGGGCGCCAAGGTCGGCATCGCCGACATGAACCTCGACGGCGCCAACGCGGTCGCGAAGGAGATCGCGGCGGCGGGCGGCACGGCGATGGGCCTCAAGATGAACGTCACCGTCGAGGCCGAGGTGGATGCCGCCTTCGCCCAGCTCGCCAAGGCCTATGGCGGGCTCGACGTTCTCGTGAGCAACGCGGGCATCCAGCACATCGATCCCCTCGACCAGCTCGCCTACGCGAATTGGCGCCGGGTGGTCGAGATTCATCTCGACGGCGGCTTCCTCTGCACGCGCGCGGCGTTGCGGCTCATGTATGCGGGGAAACGCGGCGGCTCGATCATCTACATGGGCTCGGTCCATTCCCACGAAGCCTCGCCGCTCAAGGCACCCTACGTCTCGGCGAAGCACGGGCTCATCGGCCTCGCCAAGACGGTCGCGAAGGAAGGCGCCGCGCACGGCGTGCGCTCCAACGTGATCTGCCCCGGCTTCGTGCGCACGCCCTTGGTCGAGAAGCAAATCCCCGAGCAGGCCAAGGAGCTCGGCATCAGCGAGCAGGACGTGGTCAAGAAGGTGATGCTGGGCCAGACGGTCGACGGCGAGTTCACCACGCTCCAGGACGTGGCCGGGCT
>DATJLQ010000236.1:0-3558 GCA_035509415.1 Alphaproteobacteria bacterium | reverse complement strand
GTCCCGGCGAGGCGCACGCGCGCCCCGCGCCCCTCGATCATGCGCCGGATCGCGACCCCGGCGCTCACCACGCCCAGGCGCTCGAGCGTCTTCCCGTACGCGTCGAGCGGATGGGCCGAGAGATAGAAGCCGATCGCGTCGAACTCGCGCTTCAAGCGCTCGATGGGCGTCCAATCCTCGACCTTGGGGAGGGCGATGAGCGCCGCTTGCGCCTCGCCACCCTTGGCCGCGAGCGCGTCGAGGAGCGAGATCTGGTTGCTCGCCCGGTCCTGGGCCGCAGCACCCGCATGGCGCAAAATCTGCTCGATCGCCTCGAAGGTCTGGCGCCTGTTGGCATTGAGCCCATCGAAGGCGCCGGCGGCGGCGAGACTCTCGAGCTGGCGCTTGTTGACCATGTGCCCGTCGAGCCGCTTGGCGAAGTCCGAGAGATGGGCGAATTTGCCGTTGGCGTCGCGCTCCTTGACCAGGCCCGCCATGGCGACGGCACCCACGTTCTTCACGGCCGCGAGCGCGTAACGGATGGCGCCGCGCTCGTCGGTCGAGCCGGGCTCGACGCTGAAATCCGCCTCCGAGCGGTTCACGTCCGGCGGCAGGAGCTTGATGCCGAGGCGCTGCAGCTCCTGGCGGAACACGTTGAGCTTGTCGGTATTGCCCATGTCGTAGGCCATGGAGGCGGCGAAGAACTCGACCGGATGGTTGGCCTTGAGATACGCGGTCTGGTAGGCCACCAGCGCGTAGGCCGCGGCGTGGGACTTGTTGAAGCCGTAGCCCGCGAATTTCGCCACCAGCTCGAAAATGTGGGAGGCCTTCCCCTCCTCGACCCCCCGCGCGACCGCACCCTCGACGAACGCCTTGCGTTGCGCCTCCATCTCGGCGCGGATCTTCTTTCCCATGGCGCGGCGCAGGAGATCGGCCGCCCCGAGGGTGAAGCCCGAGAGCTCCTGCGCGATCTGCATCACCTGCTCCTGGTAGATCATGATGCCGCAGGTTTCCTTGAGGATGCCCTCGAGGGACGGATGCAGGTAATCGGGCGCCTCGTTGCCGCGCCGGCGCGCGATGTAGGTCGGGATATTGTCCATCGGGCCCGGACGGTAGAGCGCGTTCATCGCCACGATGTCCTCGAACCGGTCCGGCTTGAGCTTCCGGAGCGCGTCGCGCATGCCCGAACCTTCAAACTGGAACACGCCCACCGTCTCGCCGCGGCCGAGCATGTCGTAGGTCGCCTTGTCGTCGAGCGAAAGGTTGCCGAGATCGAGCACGACGCCGCGGCGCGCGAGCAGCTCGACCGCGCGCTGCAGCACGGTGAGCGTCTTCAAGCCGAGAAAATCGAACTTCACCAGGCCCGCGGATTCGACCCATTTCATGCTGAACTGGGTCACCGGCATGGAGGAGCGCGGGTCGCGGTAGAGCGGGATCAGCTCCTCGAGCGGCCGGTCGCCGATCACCACACCCGCCGCGTGGGTCGAGGCGTGGCGATAGAGCCCCTCGAGCTTGATCGCCATGTTCATGAGGCGCTTGACCGCCGGGTCCTCGTCGCGCATCGCCTGGAGCATGGGCTCGCCCGCGATGGCGTCCTCGAGGCGCACGGGATTGGCCGGGTTGTTCGGCACCAGCTTGCAGATGCGGTCGACCTGGCCGTAGGGCATCTCGAGCACGCGCCCCACGTCGCGCAGCACGGCGCGCGCTTGGAGCTTGCCGAAGGTGATGATCTGCGCCACACGGTCGCGCCCGTAGCGCGCCTGGACGTAATGCAGCACCTCGTCGCGCCGGTCCTGGCAGAAGTCGATGTCGAAATCGGGCATCGACACGCGCTCGGGATTGAGGAAACGCTCGAACAGCAGGCCCCAACGCAAGGGATCGAGATCGGTGATGGTGAGCGCCCAGGCGACCACCGAGCCGGCACCCGAGCCGCGTCCCGGCCCCACGGGAATGCCCTGCCCCTTGGCCCATTTGATGAAGTCGGCGACGATCAGGAAATAGCCCGCGAAGCCCATGGGCGCGATCACGCCGAGCTCGTAGTCGAGGCGCTCGCGATAGGGTCGCGCCGCGGCGTTTTGCGCCGCCTCGTCCATCTCGGGCTTGAAGACCTGCGCCTTGAGCCTTACCTCGAGCCCGGCTTCGGCCTGGGCCTTGAGCTCGGCCACCTCGTCGCCGCCGCGCGCGTCGGGATAAGGCGGGAGGATCGGCTTTCGCGCCGAGGGATAGAAGGCGCAGCGGCGCGCGAGCGCGAGCGTGTTGTCGACCGCCTCGGGCAGGTCCGCGAAGAGTGCCCGCATCTCGGCCGCCGACTTGAAATAATGCTCGGGCGTGAGCCGGCGCCGCTCGGTCTCCGAAACGTGCGTTCCCTCGGCGATGCAGATCAAGGCATCGTGCGCCTCGTACATGTCGGGCGTGGCGAAGAAGGGCTCGTTGGTCGCGACCAGCGGCAAGCCGTGGCGATAGGCGAGATCGACGAGCGTTGCCTCGATACGCGCCTCCTGCGGGAGATCGTGGCGCTGCAGCTCGACATAGAGGCGCTTATCGAACAGCGCCGCGAGCTTCAGAAGAATTTCCTCCGCCGCCGGCCCCTGCCCGTCGCCGAGGAAGCGCCCGACCGGCCCCATCGGACCGCCCGTGAGCGCGATCAGCCCCGCCTCGTGCGCCTCGAGATCGGCCCAGTCGACATGGGGCGCCTCGCCGGAGGGGGTGCCGAGGAACGACTTGCTCACGAGCTTCAAGAGCGAGCGGTAGCCTCCCTCGTCCTTCGCGAGCAGCACGAGCTGGTCGGTCTTGAGGCCGACGCCGCTGCCCCGCGTCTCCTGGCCCAGGCGTTTGAGGGCGATCTGGCAGCCGATGATGGGCTGGATGCCCGCCCCCTCGCAGGCTAACGCGAATTCGAGTGCGCCGAACAGATTGCCCGTGTCCGCGAGCCCCAAGGCCGGCATCCGATTGGCCTTGGCGAGCTCGACCAAGCCCTTGATCTTGATCGCCCCTTCCGAGAGCGAATAGGCGGAATGGGCGCGCAGATGGACGAAATCGGCGTGTGAATGGCTCGGGGGCATAAAGCGAGTGTGGGGCGAGTCGCGCGGCGTGGCAAGACACGGAACAGCCGCGGCATCACCCCGCGACCAGCAGCCCGTCCCTGATCTCGACCGTGCGGTCCATGCGTTTCGCGAGCTCGAGATTGTGGGTCGCGACGAGCGCCGCGAGGCCCGTCGCGTGCACGAGGGAGCGAAGCTGGGCGAATACCGCCTCCGCGGTGCGATGGTCGAGATTGCCCGTGGGCTCGTCCGCGAGCAGGAGCTTGGGCCCGTTCGCGACTGCGCGCGCGATCGCGACCCGCTGCGCCTCGCCACCCGAGAGGCGCGCCGGGCGGTGGCTCGCGCGCTCGGCGAGGCCGACCATGGCGAGGAGCTCGCGCGCCCGTCCGCGCGCCTCGGATTTCGCGAGGCCCGCGATCATCTGGGGCAGCATGACGTTCTCGAGCGCCGAGAATTCCGGCAGCAGATGGTGGAACTGGTAGACGAAGCCCAAATGGCCGCGTCGGATCTCGGTGCGCGCGTCGTCGCCGAGCTTCCC
>DATJLQ010000235.1:0-1992 GCA_035509415.1 Alphaproteobacteria bacterium | reverse complement strand
GCCGCGGGCTCGTAAGGGTCGGCGCGGAGCGCGCGGTCGTAGGCCGCAAGCGCCGGCTTCGCCTTGCCGCGCGCCATGTAGGCATCGCCGAGGGCGACCAGGCCGGGCGCGAAATCGGGCGCCAGCACGGACGCGGTCTGGAAATGGATGATCGCGAGGGCGCTTTTGCCGCGCGCCGCGAGCAGGCGGCCGAGGGCGAAATGGGCGCGCGCGTCCTTGGGATCGTCGCGCAAGGCGGCGTAAAGCGGGGCCGCTTCCGGATCCGGCCCCTGGCCTCCAAGGCCGGGCGGCATACGCGGCGGCGGCGGATTTTCTTGCTCCAAGGCCGGGGCTCCATCGTTTGGGGCCGAAATCGGCGTCGAGTCGGGACGGGCCGGAAGCGCGCGACGGATCGTGGAATCTTAGGGAATAAGGGTGCGGCCGGTCAACGCGCGCGGCGCGCAAACGAAAAGGCCCGCGAGCGAGCGCGGGCCTTCTTTAATCGACGTCGGGAGCCGCGGGCTCAGGCGTGGGCGCGCTTCGCCGCCGCGCGCTCGATGCGGCGCTTGATGCGGAGCGC
Organism: Alphaproteobacteria bacterium; assembly: GCA_035509415.1. Classification (GTDB taxonomy): domain Bacteria; phylum Pseudomonadota; class Alphaproteobacteria; order JACZXZ01; family JACZXZ01; genus DATJLQ01. Next base: position 1,433 of record DATJLQ010000235.1, on the reverse strand, counting down.
CGCGACGCCGAGCTCGGAATCGGGGGTCGAAAGCAGGAACGCGTCGATGCCGCCCCGATGCTCGATCGTGCGCAGCGCCGAAGCCGCGATGCGCACGCGCACCGTGGTGCCGAGCGCCTCGCTCATGAGCGAGGTGCGCTGGAGATTGGGCAGGAACCGACGCCGGGTCTTGTTGTTGGCGTGGCTCACATTGTTGCCGTACTGGATGCCGACCCCGGTCATCGAGCAGCGTCGCGACATGGCACCGATCCTCGAGCAATTCCGCTTCGGAAACAGAGCGCCGGACCTTGGCGAGGCCAAGCCCGGCGCGCGGCCGGGTTGTACAGGCTCGGGCTGCCCGCGTCAAGAAATCCGGCACCCGGCCTGAAGGCCTCGGCCGAAGCCGATAGAGCTAGCCAAAACAAGCCTTTAGCGGCGCACCCTCGGTCCGTCCGGAGGCGCCGGTCGGCGCGCGGCCGGCGCGGCCGCTAGAGCAGCGCCAGCGCGATCTCCTTATAGGGGCGCGCGTCGATGAAGTGGCGTCCGCGGATGCCCTCGTCGACGAACTCGAGAATCTGCACCACGAAGATCATGTTGACCGCGGCCCCGTCGGGCGAGAGCGGCATGAACAGGACCTTCACGTGGCGCTCGACCTGCGTGTCGTCGAGCGAGAGGAGCAGGCTTTCGGAATAGACCGCCCGGCGCTCCTCGACCGCGCGATCGTAGAGGCCGATCACGTAGCGCCGGTATTGCTCGCCCTTGAGCACCGCGTCGAGCTCGAGGCCGGTCGCGTCCATGCCGTGGCCGTTCACGCATTCGGTGCCGATGAGGCGGTAGCGGTAGCGGCTCGGCCCGATCACGTCGACCAGCATGACGTGAGGCAGGAGCTGCGGGATGTGCAGCGGGTCGAGATCGGCGCGCATGGGCATGGGCCGGCCGGCCGCGATGCGGCGCCAGTAGTCGTAACCCTGCTGGATGCGCGCGTCCGTGATCGGCGCTGCCATGAGAGGGTCCCGCGCTCGCTCGGGTTCGGGTTCGCGGTCGGCGTCGGCGTGTCGCGATCGTTGCGAATTGATGAAATTCCAACGCGCCCCGCGTGGCAAGCCGAAAACATGGCGCGGCGCACAACGGCGCGAGACTTAATCTATCGCCCCTTCGCGATCGGGCGCGCGGCGCGGCATCACCGGTAGGGCTTGAACTGCTTCGAGAGCTGGAGTCCCTGGCGCTGGTAGGACGAGCCGATCTGGCTGCCATAGAGCTTGTCGGGGATATCGGTCAGCCGCTCGTAGACGAGGCGGCCGACCAGCTGTCCATCCTCGACCATGAAGGGCACGTCGTGGGAGCGCACCTCGAGCACGGCGCGCGTCCCTTGCGCCTTCTGCGCCGCGTGGCCGAAGCCGGGATCGAAGAAGCCCGCGTAATGGACGCGGAACTCGCCCACCAGCGTGTCGTAG
>DATJLQ010000234.1:0-15666 GCA_035509415.1 Alphaproteobacteria bacterium | reverse complement strand
GCTCTCGAGGATCGCGCGCAGTCCGCGCGCGCCGCTCTTCTGGTGCACCGCCATCGTCGCCACCTTGGCGAGCGCGCCCTTGCCGAACTTGAGCTTGACGCCGTCCATCTCGAACAGCTTCTGGTACTGCTTGACCAGCGCGTTCTTCGGCTGGGTCAGGATCTGGACGAGCGCCTCCTCCGACAGCTCGTGGAGGGGCGCGATCACCGGCAGCCGACCGATGAACTCCGGGATCATTCCGTACTTCAGCAGGTCCTCCGGCTCGACCTCCTGGATCAGCTCCCACTGGCTGCGCTGGACCTTCTTGTTCATCCCCGCGCCGAACCCGATCAGCTTCTGGCCGATCCGGTTTTCGATGATGTCCTCGAGGCCGGTGAACGCGCCGCCGCAGATGAACAGGATGTTGGTCGTATCGACCTGGAGGAACTCCTGCTGCGGGTGCTTGCGGCCGCCCTTGGGCGGCACGCTCGCGGTCGTGCCTTCGATGATCTTCAGCAGCGCCTGCTGGACGCCCTCGCCGCTGACGTCGCGGGTGATGCTGATGTTCTGGTGCGTCTTGGCGATCTTATCGACCTCGTCAATGTAGACGATGCCGCGCTGGGCGCGCTCGACGTTGTAGTCAGCCGCCTGCAGCAGCTTCAGGATGATGTTCTCGACGTCCTCGCCGACATAGCCCGCTTCGGTGAGGGTGGTCGCGTCCGCCATGGTGAAGGGCACGTCGATGATGCGCGCGAGCGTCTGCGCAAGCAGCGTCTTCCCCGACCCCGTGGGACCCACGAGCAGGATGTTCGACTTGGCGAGCTCGACGTCGTTGTTCTTGGCGCCGTGGGCGAGCCGCTTGTAGTGGTTGTGGACCGCGACCGAGAGCACCTTCTTCGCGTGGGTCTGGCCGATCACGTAATCGTCCAGCACCATGCGGATGTCGCGCGGGGTGGGTACCCCGTCGCGCGAGCGCACGAGCGTGGTCTTGTGCTCCTCGCGGATGATGTCCATGCACAGCTCGACGCATTCATCGCAGATGAATACGGTCGGGCCGGCAATGAGCTTCCGCACCTCGTGCTGGCTCTTGCCGCAAAACGAACAGTAGAGTGTGTTCTTCGAATCGCCGCCCGTGGACTTGTTCATCGCCGTCCCGTCGAACCCTGCTCGCGCCAAACCCGCAATTCGGAGCCGAAAACGCGACTCAACGCATCATGTTAACCGCGCCCGGCGGTCGGGGACAATGGTGAAAATGGCGGATTTCTGACATGGCGTCCCTCTGACGCATTTTGGCCACGCCCGCACGCCGGTTCGGGGAATACATGGGTCGGCGCCCTGGAGCGGTCAAATCGAGGCGGATTCGGCACCCCTCGGGGGTGCGCGGCCTCAGTCGCGCTTGGCACCCGCGTCCGCCTGGAGTGCGGCCGGCCGGCTCGCCACCACCTGGTCGACGATGCCGAAGTCCCGGGCCTCGTCGGGCGAGAGGAACTTGTCGCGCTCGACCGAGGCCTCGATGGTGTCGAGGCTCTGGCCGGTGTGCTTGACATAAATCTGATTGAGGCGCGTGCGCAGGCTCAGGATTTCGCGCGCCTGGATCTCGATGTCGGTCGCCTGGCCCTGCACGCCGCCCGAGGGCTGGTGGATCATGATACGCGCGTTGGGGAGCGCGAAGCGCTTCCCCTTGGCGCCGGCGCACAGGAGGAGCGAGCCCATGCTCGCCGCCTGGCCGATGCACACGGTCATGACCTGGGGGCGGATGTACTGCATGGTGTCGTAGATCGCGAGGCCGGAGGTCACCACCCCACCCGGCGAATTGATGTAGAAGGCGATGTCCTTGCTCGGATTCTCCGATTCGAGGAACAGGAGCTGGGCGCAGATGAGGCTCGACACCGCGTCGTTGACCGGGCCGGTCATGAAGATGATGCGCTCCTTCAGGAGGCGCGAATAGATATCGTAGGAGCGCTCGCCACGGCTGGTCTGCTCGACCACCATGGGAACCAGGTATTGCATGCTCGCATCGATCTGATCGGCCATCGCGCGTCCGGTCCTTCCCAATCCTGCGCCCGCGGGCGCGTGCTTCAGTCCTTCGCCGCCTTCTTGCGCCCGCCCTTGGCGGACTTCTTGTCCTTCGCCCCCCCTTCGGCCGAAGCTTCGGCGGCGTCCTCGTCGGGCTCCTTCAGGAGCTCGGCGAGCGGCACCTTGCGCTCGGCCGGCTTCGCGACCGCGACGATGAAGTCGATCACCTTGGACTCGAAGAGCGGCGCCCTCAGCTGGGCGACCGCCTCGGGCGCGTTCTTGAAGTATTCGAGCACCTGGCGCTCCTGGCCCGGAAAGCGGCGCGCCTCGTCCATCATGGCGCGGTTGAGCTCCTCCTGCGGCACCGAGAGGCTGTTGCGCTGGCCGATCTCGGCAAGCAGCAGCCCCAAGCGCACGCGGCGCTCGGCGATGGCGCGGTAATCGGCCTTGAGCTTCTCCTCGTCCTTGCCCGCCTCGGCCGGATCGAGCTCGCCTTCCTTCTTGCTCGCCTCGATCTGCTTCCAGATCGCCTCGAACTCGAGCTCGACCATGCCCGGCGGCACCGGGAAATCGTGGCTCGCCGCGAGCTGGTCGAGGAGCGCCCGCTTCAGGCGCTGCTTCGCGAGCTCGCCATACTCCGCCTCGATGCGCTCGCGCACCGCCTTCCGCAGCGCCTCGAGATCCGCGAGGCCCATGTCCTTCGCGAGCTGGTCGTCGATCGCGGCCTTGACCGGCGTGCGCAGCTCCTTGACCGCGACCTCGAAGCTCACCTCCTTGCCCGCGAGGTGCTTGGCGCCGTACTCGGCCGGGAAGGTCACCTTGACGGTGGCGTTGGCGCCCGCCTCGAGCCCCAGGAGCTGGTCCTCGAAGCCGGGGATGAACTGGTTCGAGCCGAGCTCGAGATAATGGCCCTCCGCCTCGCCGCCCGCGAACGCCGCGCCGTCGACGAAGCCCTTGAAGTCGATGACCGCAACGTCGCCCGCCGCGGCCTTGTGGCCGGCGGGTGCGGTCTCCGACTTCTTGTGCTGGGAAGCCAAGCGCTCGAGCGCCGCGTCGATCTCGCCGTCCGGCACCTCGGCCACCAGCCGCTCGAGCTTGAGCGCCGAGAGGTCGCCGGGCTCGATCTTCGGCAGCACCTCGACCTCGAGCTTGAATTCGAGGTCCTTCCCCTTGTCGAACGAGGTCACCTCGATCTTTGGCCTGAGTGCCGGCTTCAAGCCGCGCTCGCTCATCGCCTTCTCCGAGCTCTCGGAGATCGCGCGCTCGACCACCTCGCCGAGCACGGAATCGCCGTAGCGCCGCTTCAGGATCGCGAGCGGCGCCTTGCCCGGACGGAAGCCGGGCACGCGCGCCTCGCGGCCGATCTCGCTCAGGCGCTGATCGATCTCGCGCTCGATGTCGCGCGCGGAGAGCACCACCTTGAATTCCTGCTTCAGCCCTTGGGCCGAGGTCTGCGTCACTTCCATGGAAAATCCCGACCGAACCTTTGTCGTTGGAGCTCTGAGGCCGCGCGCGCCAAGAGCCCGATACCGTCGCGCGGCTGGTGCGGGCGGAGGGATTTGAACCCCCACGACCTCGCGGCCACCAGGTCCTAAGCCTGGCGCGTCTACCAGTTCCGCCACGCCCGCAGCGCGAACCGCCCGTCTTGGGCTAGCGCATGGCTACCTGTTTCGCGAGAATCGGTCAACGCCAGAGCCACTCGATGGCGTCGCCCGCGGGGGGCTTTATTAAGCCTTGCCAGCCACGGGTTCAAGGGGCGCGCCCGCCGGACGGGCCGCCTTTGGCTAAACGCCGCTCGAAAAAGTCAGGCCGATGCGGCCGTAAGCGCGCCCGCCGACTTCATCACGGGCTTGCGCCGCTCGCCGTAATTCTCGCAAAACACCTTGAGCGCCATGGTGCGCGAGCCGGCCACGTAGCCGGCGCGACCCGGGCGCTCGATCGATAGGTCGAAGGTGATGTGCGGAATCCCGTAGAGATCGGTATAGAGACCGCGCACTTTCGCGGTCTCGACCGTCCGGTCGCGGTTCACGCGCCGGAAGCTCGTGCCTTCTCTAATATATTCGAGGAGATCGCCGCGGCGAAAAAAGACGCTGCTTAAGCGTTGCCCCTGCCCAGCCATTATCCCTGCCCCTTGAGCCTTTTGCAGCTCGGTTTTATCCCCCCGTCTCAGATAGTACGGGGTCGAACGACTCGGCGCAAGGGTCGAGTCGAAAAAAAGATAAATTTTGAATGAAAGTTTCGCGACGCCACAGCCGACAATTGATAAAGGCGCGCGGCGGACGCGCGACGATAGGCCCAATCGCCGGGCCCGCCGCCTGTTGGACCGATGCGATCGAGAAAGCCCGCGCGCCCGGGCTTCGACCCAAGGAGGGCCTCACCCTTTCAAAAGCGCCCTCACCGCCGACGCTGCCGCCACCTGCCCCTCGCCCGTATAGGCCTCGTGATTGGCTTCGATGTCGGCTTGGCGGTAACGGTAATTGACCATGAGCCCATAGGACTGGGCGAGGCCCTTCTCCGAGCGGTCGGCGAGCCAATCGAGTTGCTCGACGCGCGCCCCGTTCGAGAGGTGGAAGTGGGCCACGGGATCGAGCGCGCGCCCGCCGTCGCGCTTTTCCTCGGTGAGGTAACGCGCGGCAAGGCGCGTGACCGGCCCGCGTAGCGCGCGCGCGACCGGCACGTTGTCGGCCCAGGCCGGCAAGCCGAGCAGGGTCGCGAACGCGCCGTCGTCGCCGATGCCGATGGGCAGCTGCGCGAGGGCCTTGCGCTCGGCCGGCAGCAGAAGCTCGCCGGTCGGGCTTTTCAGCTCCCGCTCGAGCCAATGCCGGAAGCCGGGGATGGGCGACAGGGTCGCGAAATCCTTGAGGTTGCGGAATTCGAGCGCGAGCACGTCGACCACGCGCTTGATGAGGAAGCCGCCGAAGCTGATGCCGACCAGGCCGCGTTGCGCGTTCGAGATCGAGTAGAAGATCGCGGTATCGGCGCTTTGGGAATCCTGCACCGGGGCGGTCGGATCGAGGAGGCGCTGGATGTTGGCGGCGAGGCCGTTATGGAGCGCCACCTCGACGAAGATGAGCGGCTCGTCCGGCATGCGCGGGTGGAAGAAGGCGAAGCAACGCCGGTCGGAATCGAGCCGGTTCTTGAGGTCGTTCCAGCCGTGAATCTCGTGCACCGCCTCGTAGGCGATGAGCTTCTCGAGGAGGGCCGCGGGCGAATCCCAGGTGATGCGCCGCAGCTCGAGGAAGCCGACATCGAACCAGGCGGCCAGGAGCTGCTTCAGATCCTCGTCGAGCGCGGCCATCGCGGCGTCGCCCTTGGCGAAGGTCAGGAGCTCCGCGCGGAGGTCGACCAGAAACTTGACGCCCTCCGGCAGGCCGTTGAATTGGGTGAGTAACTTGACCCTGGGCGGCTCGAGTGCCGCGCGCAGGCGTCGCTCCGCCTTGCGCCGCGCGGCGTCGTTCCCGTCGGCCTTCTTGAGGCCGTCGATCGCGCGGTCGATCGCGGCGCGGTCGGCGTCGAAATCGGTCGCGAGGATGCGCAGGAAGCGTTGGCGTCCTTCGGCGTTGAGCGCCAGGTAGGCGCGCCCCAAGGACGCCGCGCGGGCGCGCGCCGACACCTCGCCGCCCCGGCTCGCGAGGCAATCGCGCATCTGGTCCCGGAGCCGCGCCGCATCGTCGTTGGGGAGGCTCGGGCTCGGCTGGGTACCCGAAAACACGCCCACCGTGCGCTCGGCGATCTCGTTCCAGGCGCCACGCAGGTTCTTGAGCGTGCGGTCGATGAAGCGCGGCCGCTCGGACGGTCTATCGCCACCCGGGCGCTCGACGGGCGGCCGCACCTCGGGTCGCTCGGGCGGCGTCTTGGCGGTCAGGGCCTTCATGGATGGATTCCCTCGCTCCCCCGGTCTTCGCCGGGCCCAATCTAAAGTCATGCCCTCTCAAGATCCGGCTCTCTTCAGATAAGGCCGAACCAGGGCCGCCGCAACCGCCGCGCACGCTCTTTGAGGCGGCCGAGCACCGGCCGCAGCGCCTCGGGCAGATCGTCGGCGATGAGGCCCGGCCCGACCTCGGCCGCAGCCTCGCCATGGAGCCAGGCCGCCGCGGCCGCCGCCTCGAAGGGCAACATGCCGCGCGCGAGATGGGCGGCAAGGATGCCCGCGAGCACGTCCCCCGCCCCGGCCGTGCCGAGCTCGGGCGGCGCGTTCTCCGAGATGGCGGCGCGCCCGTCGGGCGCTGCCACGACCGTGTCGCCGCCCTTGAGAAGAATCACGGCCCCGCTCGCCGCGGCCGCGGCGCGCGCGCGCGCGAGCTTGTCGCCCGCGACATCGAAGACGCGCGCGAACTCGCCCTCGTGGGGCGTCATCACGCACGGGCCGGCAATCGCGCGGCAGAGGGAAGCTGGATCGGATTGGAACGCGCTGATCGCGTCCGCATCGAGCACAGAGGCGCGCTTCGTCGCCAGGGCCGCGAGGACGTGCGCTTTGGTTTCGGGCGTCGCCTCGTTGCCCGGGCCGAGGAGATAGACGTTCTTGCGCCGGCTTTCGAGCGCTTGCGCGAACGACGCCCCGTCCTCGAACGTCTCGACCAGAAGCCCGGCGGTGCCGAGCTGGAACACGCGCTCGACCTCGGGCGGGCACGCGACCGTGACCAGGCCGGCGCCCGCGCGCATCGCGCCGCGCGCGGCGAGCTTGGCCGCGCCCGTCATGCGCGCCCCCGCGACCACGAGCACATGGCCGCGCCGGTATTTATGGTCGAGGAGCGTCGGCCAGGGATAGCTCGGGAGCCAAAGCTCGGGCGCGTTCGCGAACGCGCTCGGCCGGATTTCGTCGAGCACCGCCTCGGGGATGCCGATGTCGGCGACCGCGAGCTCGCCGCACAGAAGCCGTCCCGGCAGAAGAAGATGTCCGGGCTTGCGCCGGAAGAAGGTGACCGTGAGTGCCGCCTCGGGGGCTGCGCCCATCACCTGGCCGCTGTCCCCATGCACGCCACTCGGCACGTCGACGGCGACGGTGGTAAGGCGCCGCTTGCCGATCTCCTCGATTGTCGCGCGCGCGACGCCCTCGATGGGCCGCGCGAGGCCGGCGCCGAAAATCGCGTCGACCGCGAGCGCCGCACCGTCGAGGGAGGATGGCGACAAGGGCTCGATCGCGTCGCCCCAACGCGCGGCATTGAGCGCTGCCGCACCCGAGAGCTTCGCGCGCTCGCCGAGGAGAGCCACGCGCACGGGCCAGCCTGCCTCTTTGAGCGCGCGCGCGGCGACGAACCCGTCGCCGCCATTGTTGCCCGGCCCGCACAGCACGATCGTCGGGCGCTTCGACGCGCGCGCCTGGATCGCATCCGCGACCGCGCGGCCCGCCGCCTCCATGAGCCGCTCGACCGGAACGCCGCGCGCGGTCGCCGCGGCGTCGCAACGCCCCATCTCGGCGACCGAGAGCAGCGCCAGCCCGTAAGGCCGCGGCCGATCTTGAGTCATGGGCGATCTAGAGTCATTGGCGATTTCGGGTCATGGGCGATCTCGGGTCACGGAAGCAGGTTCCTCGTCCGGCACGGCTCATCCGCGCATGGCGCGGAGTCGCGCGCGCGGGTCCGGCGACTCGGGGGAATCTTAGCCCGTCCCGCGGCGCGCGCCAATCGAGCGCCACGGCCGCGCTCCGGCCGCGCGCTGACCGCGCGCCATGGGGCGCGATACCGGTTGCGCCGCCGCGGCACGAAGCGCATATCTTGCGCATGAGTCGCGTCTTACCGACGGGGAGCCAGAGCCGCGCCGCCGCTTGGCGGCCGCTCGGCCCGACTGCCTCGAGGCGTAGCGCCGCGCCGCTCGCCGCCTTAGCGCTCGCAGGCCTCTTGGGGGCCTGCGCGCCGCGCGCGCCGCTTTACGCGCCGCTCGCCGCGGGCGTCGATCATGGCTACACCGACCGCGCGATCACGCTCACCCAATACCACGTCGCCTACGACGCGCCGCCGCTACGCAGCGTGGCCGTCACCAAGGCGGCGCGCGACCAGGAAGTGCAGCGCCGCGTGTCGCTGGCTTACGACATGGCGTTGTGGCGCGCGGCCGAGCTCGCGAGCGGCAACGGCTATCCCGCCTTCACGATCGCGGATCGCACCAACACGGTCGCCCTCGTGCGCCACGATTTTTACGACCAGGCGGAGCGGCCGGTCTGCTACACGCCTAATGCGGTGTCGGTGATCGATTGCGCGCCCTTCACGGCGCCCGATTACCTCACCGGCTACGTGGTGATCGACGCCGACGTGGCGTTCACGGTCGCGTTCGAGAAGAGCGTCGGGCCGGGCAGCATCGACGCCGGCCAGACGATCGCGAAAATGAAGGCGCGCTACCCCGACGCCGCGATGGTCGACCAGGACGTCGAGTGACGGGTTTCCTGTTGAGTGACGGGCTCCGGATCATGCGCGCGCAGAAATCTCTCCTTATCCGGCGCGCGCACATGGTCGCCTGCGTATCGCTGCTCGCGGCGCTCGCGCTTTCCGGGGCCGTCCTCCTGAACTCGCAAGCGCGCGCGGCCGATGCGCCGAAAGCCGACGCGAATGCAACGACTCCTCCGGTCGCGGGCACCGCGGTCGCGATCGACGGCAGCCACGTCGTGGTCGACGGACGCCGGTTCAAGCTTTTCGGCATCGACGCGCCCGACGTGGACCAGACCTGCGACGACGCGAAGGGGAAGGCCTATCCTTGCGGCCTCGACGCGCGCGCGGCCCTCGCGGCCCTCGTCGCCGGGAATGAGGTCGCCTGCAAGCCCGTCGGCCCCAACCAGTTCGACGAGATGCTCGCGCGCTGCATGGCGGGGACGGTCGACCTCGCGCGCGCCGAGATCGACGCCGGCTGGGCGATCGCCGACCGCACACGCTCGCTCGACTATGCCGACCCCGAGCTTGCCGCGCGCGCGGCGAAGCGCGGCCTGTGGCAAGGGCGCTTCGTGCCGCCGGTCGATTGGCGCGCGGGCGAGCGCGTGGCGCCGCCGCGCCAGTTCCAGCGCACCGTTCCCTGAATCGCGCGCTCAGCTTTTGAGCGCGAACACGGTCAGCCCGAGGATCATGTCGACGTTGCGCCCATCGGCCGCGAGCGGCAGCATCAGCCGCTCCGCATGGGTCACGTCGCGCGGCCGGGTCGAGAAGGGCTGGCCGAGCCACCAGCAGGCGGCGCCGTTCGCGACCGCGATGAGCTGCTTCCGCGCGCGCGAGGTCGCGAAGTCGCCGTAGGTCTGATCGAAGTAGCGCCCGGTATAATCGCGCCCCGAGATGATCTCGAGCGTGGTGCCGCGGAGGCGCCAGCGGAAACGCGGCTCGACCCCGCGCTCGACGTCGGCAAGGAAGACGATCGGGAGAAGCTTCGGGATGTCGACCGGGTCGAGATGCTGGCGCCCCGGCAGCAAACCGCGCGCGGGCCGGATGCGGAGCCAATATTCGCCGATCTCGAGGATACGCGGGTCGATCGCCTTGGGCGCAAGCTCGGCGACCGACGTCAGGTGGGCGGCATCGGGTGTTACCAACTCGGCGGGCGCGGGAATGCCCGGGCTTGGCGGCGAACGGTTCTCGACCATGGTTCTTCTGGGGCTAGCGCGTTCCGCGCGCGCCGCCGCCGCAAGGCTGCGGCATAACGGGATCGACGCGGCCGCGAGAGAAGTCCCTTTCGCCTCTCACGTGACGATAGCAGAGAAGATTGGGGCGAGCGACGGGGCTCGAACCCGTGACACCTGGATCCACAATCCAGTGCTCTACCAGCTGAGCTACGCCCGCCACCCTGGCCGCCGGGGCCGAGGCGTCGCCCCGCCGGCCGAGGGCCCGTCTCTAGCCTGTCGCCGTGATGGGGTCAAGGTTTGCGGGGTCAAGGTTTGCGGGGGCAAGGTTTGCCCGGCGTGCCGGTCTCGGGCATAGTGCGGGCGCCGCGGGCGGCTGGCCCCGCGCGGGAGGCGAGGATGTCCGAGGCCCTGTCGAAGAATACCGGGTCGAAGAATACGGGAACGAGCAACGCCCGCACGAAGAAACCGGGCACGAGGGCGCCTGGCCTGACGCTTGCCGCCGGCATGGCGCGGCTCGGCACCGAGACGGCCTTCGAGGTGCTGGCGCGCGCCCAGGCGCTCGCGGCCCAAGGCAAGGACATCATCAATCTCGGCATCGGCCAGCCCGATTTCAAAACCCCGGCCCACATCGTCGAGGCCGGCTGCAAGGCGCTACGCGACGGGCATCACGGCTACACCGCGGCGGCCGGCATTCCCGTCCTGCGCGAGGCGGTCGCGGCGGACTTGCATCGGCGCCACGGCGTCGAGGTCGATCCCGGCCAGGTGCTGATCGTCCCGGGCGGCAAGGTCACGATGTTCTTCGCGATCCTCATGTTCGGCGAGCCGGGCGCCGAGATCGTCTATCCCAATCCCGGATTCCCGATCTACGAATCGGTCATCAACTTCACCGGCGCCAAAGCGGTCGCGATGCCGCTCCACGAGGAGACCGGCTTCTCCTTCAACGCCGACGAGGTGCTGGCGCTGATCACGCCGCGCACGCGCCTTCTCATCCTCAACAGCCCGGCGAACCCGACCGGCGGTGCGGTGCCGCGGAGCGAGCTCGACAAGCTCGTCAAGGGATTGCTCGCCCAGCCGCAGGTCGCGATCATGAGCGACGAGATCTACGGCCAGATGCTCTATGACGGGCGCGAGCATGTGAGCTTGCTGCGTTACCCCGAGCTCAAGGAGCGCGTGATCCTGCTCGACGGCTGGAGCAAGACCTACGCCATGACCGGCTGGCGTTTGGGATACAGCGTCTGGCCGAAGGCGCTTTTCACCCAGGCCGAGCGGCTCGCGGTCAATTGCCATTCCTGCGTCAACGCGTCGGCGCAATATGCCGGGCTCGCGGCCCTGACCGGACCGCAGGAAAGCGTCGGCCAGATGGTCGAGGCGTTCGACCGGCGCCGGCGCGTGATCGTGCGCGCGCTCAACCAGATCCCGGGCTTCCGCTGCGTCGAGCCGGGGGGTGCCTTCTACGCCTTCCCGAACGTCGCGGGCACCGGGCTCGATGCCCGAGCGCTCCAGAAGAAGTTCCTCGAGGAGGCCGGGGTCGCCACCATCGCCGGCACCAGCTTCGGCCGTTTCGGCGAGGGCTATATCCGATTCTCCTACGCCAACTCGACCGAGAACATCGAGCGCGCGCTCGAGCGCATCCGGGCCTGTTTATCCGAGACTTGACGCGGGCTTGATCAAGGCTTGATGAACTCGCGGAGTATGATCCTGGCGAGAACAACGCGGCTGATTATCTAGGGGTAACCTTTATTGCAATTATTGCAATGGACCGCGCTCCGAAAGTGCGGCCCCTGTCGAATTGCGCATGATCACCGGCATCGTCTTAGCCGAGTCGATGTCTAGAACAAGCAATGTGGCGGTCAGGCCGAATCGGGACCGCGCCGTTATTCGTCCGTGGGCAGGAAATTTGATCGCCCCCTTCGGGAGAGGGCCGCCGGGAGGCGTCCTCAGTTGTTTCTCGACGTTCTCAGCGAGAATTAACCTAGTACAAACTGTGCTCACTTCGGCGCTGTCGAACGAGATTACTTTCTTGGTATGAGCGAAGGCATTTCGAATTTCTCGTATTGTTTCCAAGTCATCTCGTATGAACCTATCAAATAGGCCGAGTGCATATCCTATCCTTATTCTTGCCGAAAACGTTGCGAGTGGACCGGTCCCGTCGAATAGCTCTTTCTCTTCCCGTTTGTTAAGACAAACAAGTTTTTTGCGTACAGTGCGCTCAACCACACCATCTAAAATGGCTGCAATCGTAACCGCGAATGCTTGGTCATTCTTTTCGGAAAACAAGTCGGCCAAAATCGCCTTAATTTCGTCTGATCCGGGGGTGTCCCGCATCATCCGCTTTAAGGTTAGGATGCTCCCTGGCTCTGACGTCACGGTGTTATCCCCAAATGGACACCAAGCAAGCTGACTATGAAATAGCCCCGCCGGATCGGCGCCACGCTGTGACGCAGCTCCAAAACGCGCGTTAGGTTCGGGGCCAACCTGCTACAACGAGGAGTCGAAATTGAAGGGCAAAAATCGTACGGCGGCCAACCGCTGACCGTCAAAGCCCGATTCGGCGGCTTAGAAATCGGTATCGGAGGGGACATAATTTGGCGGTTTCGGGGGCGATGCGTTAAAATACTCCGGGTTCCAGCGCACCGCATAATAGATGAAATGGCAGTACATATCTTGGTGCTTTCTCATTGCCGCTTCAATGTGCGGCTTTAGCCCGCTATAAATTCTGTAATACACAAATCTCTGAGACTGCTCAATCATCGCCTCGTCTGCGGCGCCTCTCATTACGGCAATCGAAAGAAATTCATAATATCCAAGTAGCTTTTGTATTTCGTCTTCGGGCGCCGGTTGCCTTTCGTCCTCGATAAATTTGTAAACAGCTGCCTTCCAATCATTTATATCTCTTCCGCGCAAATGTAACAGAAGATCGATCGCAACCGTGCGCTTGGCTATGCGCCGATTCATATGTCCTGACCACATCCATCCGCATGTTGCAGTCAGAGCACTCAACAGAATTGAGACAGGAGTTAGGTAGATCGTCTGAATGGGATCGCTGGCACAAAACAAAAGGAATAATTCGATGGCGAGGACCGCGACTAATAGCGAATACGAAAACGGGCGGATACAACGATCCACCCGCTTTCTTACGCTCTGGAAGGTGCCGCGAAGCCTTCCTACCACTCTTCATACCCGTGGAACATTGCACATCTCCGTGTCTCGTATAGCCACACTTCGCGGCTATTTCTCTCCGTACCATAAGTAAGCGCGATCGGCCTTTCGTTCAACCATTTTGGTGTAATAGATTGATTCTAATACTGCTTTTCTACACACTAGATAAACTTTTAGCCGAATGGGGTTCTGCGCGCCGAGTCTGGACAGACTCACTTCGGAGCAAGACGCCTTCACGAAAATAGACCTAGCCGAGCGCTTTTGCGACTGCCGAGCTAGCGAATCATATTCAGTAGCCGACGAAATTCCATATAGCTTATCTTCGGCCGATCAATAGATCGAAGGTAAGGTACCCGCTTGCGGCATGCGTCCTTGATGCCCCTTTCGCTCTGAGTTTCGTCCGGCGCTTTGAGCACCGTATGGTCGTTGTAACGGAGATCAAGCTCCGCCAATTAGCCTTGCAATTGCCGACGCTCCCAATGACAACGCACGCCGTTCACTCCGCACTTAGACACGCTGAACAATCCTTCGAATGCGCTTGCGGGCCGCGACCGCTAGCGGGCACCGGGCTCGATGCCCGCGCCCTCCAGAAGAAGTTCCTCGAGGAGGCCGGGGTCGCCACCATCGCCGGCACCAGCTTCGGCCGTTTCGGCGAGGGCTATATCCGATTCTCCTACGCCAATTCGACCGAGAACATCGAGCGCGCGCTCGAGCGCATCCGGGCCTGTTTATCCGAGACTTGACGCGGGCTTGATCAAGGCTTGGCCCGCCGCGTCGAGAATTGGTGCAATTGCCCAAAGTTTGAGCAAGAATGCGCCGGCGCCGACTTCTCTTTTGCCCCAAAACCCTTGGAAAGCCGCCGCGACGAAGGGGTACGCGCCCGCGCCCGCGGTTGGCATAGCCTGTGCTAACCACGCTCCACGCGGGCACTGAGCGCCGTGGTGGCGGCCGGCCGGGGAGCGCGAGGCGACGGGGATCTACACCCAAGCTACGTCGGGCGCGCCGGAACGCCCTCCAGCGAGGCAGGAAGCAGGACGACATGAAGAAAATCGAAGCCATCATCAAGCCGTTCAAGCTCGACGAGGTGAAGGAGGCGTTGCACGAGGTCGGGCTCCAGGGCCTGACCGTGACCGAGGCCAAGGGATTCGGGCGCCAGAAGGGCCATACCGAGCTCTATCGCGGCGCCGAGTACGTGGTCGACTTCCTGCCCAAGGTGAAGATCGAGGTCGTGCTGGACGACGCCATGGTCGATCGCGCGATCGAAGCGATCCAGCAAGCGGCCCACACGGGCCGCATCGGCGACGGCAAGATTTTCGTGAGCAACATCGAGGAGGCCATCCGCATCCGCACCGGCGAACGCGGCAAGGACGCGATCTAGCAACGAGAGAACGAGGGGGCTCCGGGGCACCCGGAGCAAGAAGCATGCACTGGAGGGTCGGACGCGGGCCGGATTGGGCCGGCCGTCCGGGCCTGTGTCGACCATGGGAGAAGGGATCAGACGATGACCAAAAAATTCGAGAACGTCTTCAACATGATCAAGGAGCACGACGTCAAGTACGTCGACTTCCGCTTCACCGACCCGCGCGGCAAGTGGCAGCATTTGAGCCATCCGATCTCGAACTTCAGCGAAGAGTTCCTGGAGGACGGCGTCATGTTCGACGGCTCGTCGATCGCCGGCTGGAAGGCGATCAACGAGTCCGACATGAAACTCATGCCCGACCCCGAGAGCGCCGCGATCGATCCGTTCTTCGCGCAGACCACGCTGGTCCTGACCTGCGACTGTCTCGAGCCGCTGACCGGCGAGCCCTATAGCCGCGACCCGCGCTCGACCGCGAAGAAGGCCGAGGCGTACCTGAAGTCGAGCGGCATCGGCGACACCGCGTTCTTCGGCCCCGAGGCCGAGTTCTTCGTGTTCGACGACGTGCGCTTCAAGACGAGCATGAACGAGCAGTTCGTCTTCCTCGACAGCGTCGAGGGCCCGTACAACTCGGGCAAGGCCTACGAAGAGGGCAACACCGGCCACCGGCCGCCGATCAAGGGCGGCTATTTCCCGGTGCCGCCCATCGACGGTTGCCAGGACATGCGCTCGGAGATGCTCGACGCGATCGCCGGCATGGGCGTCAAGGTCGAGAAGCACCACCACGAGGTGGCGCCGAGCCAGCACGAGCTGGGCGTCATGTTCGGCACGCTCACCAAGATGGCCGACGGCATGCAGATTTATAAGTACTGCGTGCAGATGGTCGCCAACTCGTACGGCAAGACCGCGACCTTCATGCCCAAGCCCATCTACGGCGACAACGGCTCGGGCATGCACACGCACCAGTCGATCTGGAAAGGCGGGAAGCCGCTGTTCGCCGGCTCGGGCTATGCCGACCTCTCGGAGCTCGCGTTGAGCTACATCGCCGGCATCATCAAGCACGCCAAGGCGATCAACGCCTTCACCAATTCCACCACCAACAGCTACAAGCGCCTGGTGCCGGGCTACGAGGCGCCGGTGAAGCTGGCCTATTCGGCGAAGAACCGCTCGGCCTCCATCCGCATCCCGCACGTGGACAGCCCGAAGGCCAAGCGCATCGAGTGCCGCTTCCCCGACCCGATGGGCAACCCCTACCTGACCTTCACGGCCCTGCTGATGGCCGGCATGGACGGGATCATCAACAAGATCGATCCGGGCGGCCCGGCCGACAAGAACCTCTACGACCTGCCCCCGCGCGAGCAGAAGAAGATCCCCGAGGTCTGCGGCTCCCTGCGCGAGGCCCTGGAAAACCTGGACAAGGACCGCGGCTTCCTGAAGGCCGGCGGGGTGATGAGCGACGACTTCATCGACGCCTATATCGAGCTGAAGATGGAGGAAGTGGCGCGGCTGCAGCTGCATCCGCACCCGGTAGAGTTCGATATGTATTACAAGTGCTAGGGTAGGAAGCGTTCCTTAGCGTGACGGAGAGGCCGCGGGGGTGACCCGCGGCCTTTTAGTTTTCAGC
>DATJLQ010000233.1:0-122169 GCA_035509415.1 Alphaproteobacteria bacterium | reverse complement strand
AGCGTGGACCACTTCGGCCGACCCACCATCCGACGCCAATATGCGGCGATCCCTGAGGTCGACCGCGGAGAGAACTCTGAACCCGGCGAGAACGTGCTGTGCTACGGCAACAACGCCTTGACAGCCGCGATTAGAGAACTTAATGGGGGCCAATCAAATTGGGCCTTGATCTTCGAGGCCTTCGCATAGGAGACGTGACATAACGGACACCGCCTTCCTACTGCGTCGACCAGACCGGCAAGTATTCTGGGCACCTTCGCGCCCGGCGCCGCCGTCCCGGCCGGCGCTGTCCGGGTGCCGTCGCCGCCGCCGGACGCGAGCCACGTCTGGATTGCCGTGAGCTCGAGCTGGAAGGCATGCGCCGCGACCTGCCTCGCCGCCCTCGCGACGCAGGTCGTGTCCATCATGGTGGCCGGACACAGGCCGCCCGGCCTCGACACCGTGACCAAAACGCTGGCCCTCGACCCCGCGAGCCAGGCGAAGATCACTGCGCAGGCGGCGGCGGCCGACATCGCGCTGATCAAGGCCAGCACGGTCCTGACGACCTATCGTGTTCTATACTAGCGTCGCAGGCCGATCACGGCTAGAGTCGCCGATTGCGCCGCGGTCGGCGAAGCGTGCCGCGCCTATGTCGAGGTGATCGACGCCAACGCCGGGGCGCTCGCCGCATCGATCACGGGGACCGGCGATCCCACGGCCATTGACGTGACCGAAGGGTGGCCCGTGTCATGAACAGGACCGTCGCTTTCGCCGCCGTCCTTCTGGCCGCGGCGATCCTCTTCGGCTCGGCGTGCGGCGACAGCGCCCATGCTGGGCCCTATTCGTGCCGGGGGCAGACTCTCGAGAACAATGGTCCGCTCGTGCCGGTCTGCTCCAAGACGTTTGGGAGTTTCTCCGGCACCTGCGGGACACCCGCCTATTCCTTCCCCGATTGGGGCGACGTGGCATGGTACATGGTGCCCTGGGAAAGCAACTCGATCACGATCATCTCGGCCCATGCAAGCATCCTGATCAGCGCTCCGTCCTCGCACGATCTCTATATCGAGGCGATGATCGGGAATTCGTACAGCCCCGATCCCGTGGTGCCTTTTCAGTTCACGTCGCGACCGTCCGCCGCCATCCTAACTCTCGATCTCGGCTATCAGTTTCCGGCCGGCTACGGCATGCCGTTTCCAGCACCCTCGACGCCGACGCAGATCAAGGCCATCGGCGGCGTCGATTACCATCTCGACCTGCACCTCTCTTGCCCGCGAGGCGCGAAATACCAGGGCTATGTCACGATCGACTATTTGGTGAATCCGAACTGACATAACTGGTCGCTGGCGGGGGCGAAATGCCAAGAAGGTGGGCGAGCCTTTGATTTCCGGGCCGCGCCACGGCCGCGGGCGGCGGCCTGGCACGGCTTAGGGGGTCAGTGAATGTGTCCGGGGGGCGGCCGATCTCGTTTTTGAACGCTCCCTACCGGTGCCATTATTGGCCATATTTCGGCCGGGACGGGAAAAGTCCGAGTCCAGAAGCGGGTGCCAATGAGTCCAAAAGTGCGCGCCCCGCTACACGACGCCCAAGATTGATACCAATCACATCGGGGTAATGCGTTATTTGCACAGATATCTCCCATGGGCCGCAAACTATATCACAGTGACACTATATGGCAGCCCCCGGCTAACGACATCGACCTTAAGATTGTCGCGATATAGCTCCGTAACCAATCGCTTAAACAGGTCGTCGCAAGACTGAGCGCTCATTAGATGCTGGGGTCATACGGCGAGTCTGACCGCATTAATGACACAGTAGAGACCACATAGCGCGTCCAATTCGCCCTGTTGGAACGGCAGAAGGTTAAATCTCGGAGTGCCCATCAGCATTCAGTAGTCAGACGCGAACTTAAGTGTCAGAACCCGGCGGGTCTTGTCCGGGTCAGAGGGATCGGACGATCCTGCAGTCAGGGTTTTGTCGTAATAGTCGATCTTCCAGAAAAATTGACTTTCGCGGTCATAGAACGCCCCGAAATCGTGTTCGCCGTAGGGATCATTGTCGCTGGAGAACTGATTGAACGCCGCCACCTGGATCAAGAGTTCCTGGACGCGGTCTGGCCCCAAGGCGTGGACGCCCGCAGTAACGACGATTCGGCCTCCTCGGAGGGATTTTCTGAATTGGTCGTTGAGCTCTCGAACCTTTGAATGCAACGCCTCAGGATATGAGACATGCTTGATCTTGCGCGCAGCCTTTGTGGCTGTGCGAGGTGGTCGTTTTTTCATGGGAACACCTCTGGTAATTTTGCCAGCCGCCATTGATCGGCGGGCGGCTCCGGCTCGCGGTGGTCTGATGTGCGGACGGGGTATGTAGGGGTCTAAGAAGGGCGGGATTTCTGGTGCCGCCGGAGGGATGGCCTTTTTCCCTCAGACCATGGCCACTAGCCGACGCTTCGAGCGGGTGTCGCCGTCGATACGGGCGCCGATAACCTCGGTCGAGATCGCTTCCTCATAGAACCGAAAATCCGACGGCCGATACCGGCGCAATATCTCGAGATTTGATACTCGGCTCATGGCGTAAGCCGCGCGAATCTTGATGCGGGTTGGGAGCCGATCGACGGCGCAACCGACCTTCGATCGGATCGAAAAGCCGTCCCGATCGCGAGAGATGGCCAATCCCTGCAAGAACTCCATTGCCTGCGGGTCCGATGCCGGATCGGAGACATTGTCGGAATCGTCGAACATCAGGACGGTCGAATCGGACATGTCTTTGCTCCTCGTTGATCTGCGGCGACCCGATGTCGCCGCTCGTGAAGGGGATATTGGTTCATCGAATCGAACTTGGCCGAACTCCCCCGTTAGATTTCTTGGGTTCGCCGGTCGAATCGCGTTACGTGCCGTTTTCCAAGGGGATAGGGGGTGATGGCTCGGGGCTGGCGGGCATCGGCCCGCCAGAATTTCCCTCGACCACACCGGCGTTTCGATGTGCCGGGCCCTCGCGACCGACCTCGATTGTTTTCGGTGGGCGCGACCTCCGGAGCCGCCGCGCCGCCGGATCCCTCCCGGGTTCCGGTGCCGTGACGACCGGTGCGTCGTCGGGGCTGTAGGCGCTGCCGCTGCTCCAGAGCGTTCCGAGACTGTTCCATCGGTCGAGCGGGGCCATCGACGCGCGACCTTCTGCGGCGGCGAGGAGGGCGGCGAGATAGCGATCGATCTCGACGGCCGCTTCGAGGAGGTAGTGCGGATCGTCCGGCGCGTAGATTTCCGACATGCGCTTGGTCGGATCGACGTGCCCCATGAAGACGTCACGCTGGGCCTCCGGGATTTTCATGCGGCGCCGGTGTCGCGCGAGCGTATGTCGGATCGAGTAGGGATTGACCTTCTCGTCGAGCCCGGCGCGCACCCTGAGGCGTCGCCAGGCGGATTTGAGGTCGCCGATCGGTTTGCCGTCGGGAGAGAGGAGGGGGCCCGAACAGGTCCGATCGAGGAACGCGCCCAGGGTTGGAATGAACGGCACGACCGGCCGGCGCTTCTTGGTTTGCTTCCGCCCCGGCGGATTGAGCATGATTCGGTGGTTCGCCCAATCGATCTGGCTGCCCTTGAGCTCGCGCACCGCCTGCGGCCGCCCCAAGGTCGCGATCAGGAGCACGATGTAGAGGCGCTCGATCGGCGTCTCGGCGGCAGCGATCAATTTGACGAGCTCCTCGTCGTCGAGCGGCCGACCCTTGGGATCGCGCATGGATCTGTCTTCCTTGGTTTCCGGCTCGAGGATCGCGAGGCGGTAAGCAAGCTTGTGCTTGTCGAGGTAGTGATTAATCGCAGCGCGGAGTGTCGTCATGGTCCAGCTCGCCGTTCCGAGACTCAGACCGCGCTCGCCGGTGAGCCAGGCAACGAACGCTTTCTGATTGTCCGTCGAGAGATGCCCCAACGTCCGGCCTGCGAAGAATCGCGTGATCCGATCGCATTCGATGCGCGACGATTCGGCACTCGCGATCCGGCTGCCATGCTCGTCGTAGTAGGTCATGAGCACGGATTCGATCCGGACGTCTTCGGGCTCGGTCCGGTCGCCGCGCGCGAATTTCGTCGCGTATCGGTAGAGGAGCGCCGTGGCGCGCTGAAAGTCATCTGTGCCGCACGACTTAAGTCGTCGCGTGCCGGATCCGTCGTTCCAGGCGACGTAATAATGGGGCGAACGATCGAGTCGGACGAGCCAGCAGCTGCCGATATCGACGAGCCCGCGTCGCTTTTCTGCGTCCTTCCCCCTGGCTTTGATTGGCATGGCACTTCGATCCCCCGTAAATATTCCTCGATGAATTCAGGCCGGTAGCGCACGCGGCCGGTGCCGTTGCGCAGATAACGGATTTCGCCGCGGCGGCGGATGTTGCGGAGCGTGCAAACGTGAATGCTGAGCCAGCGCGCGGCTTCGTCTTCGCTCAAGAGAAGGGGCCGGTCCGATGGCGCGCTGCAGAGCGGCGGTTCCGGCATCGGGACGTGCGGTGCTCGCGTGGCCGGAACGCGGTCCGCGAGATTTGGGTCTGCCGGGCTCAGGGCATCCGGGCTCCGGACAGGCGTGATCGTCGGGTCCTCCATACCCGCAAGATCGAATCCTGAATCCGTGATTTCCCGTCCCATAATCCGAATCTGGGTTCGTTTCCGCCATTTGGTCCGAAAATATTTTTGTTTTCATTGTTTACAATGGATTAAGTGGGCATTTTTCGGGGACCCGGGGTCCGGGCGAGGAACAATTCGATGCTTTCCGCCCACTCTTTTGGAAGCGGTCCGACCCCGGCATTTCCGAGCTGGTAAACGCGGTTTTGGGTCCGGGCCCAGGTGAAGTCGGGGGCCATTTCCTGCACTGCCGACGTGATCGCGCGGGCGTTTTCGCGCAAGTGCGGATGGCCATAAACGAAGCCGACGAGATGCACATCGTTGCCGATCCGGATCGGGCGCCATTCGTCCAAACGCGGGGGGCGGATTTCGGCATTTGGGTCTCCGGAGCGAACCCATATTGGGACTGCGCTATTGACGCCGGTCGACGGGTTCGTCCGGCAACGTCCGATGGGTGCGGCTTTCGACCGGCAATCGAATCACGTCGGGTGTCACGACGTCGGCACCGTGGATCTCCGCCGCGGCGAGGCCTCGGCGCAGCGCCTCGAGCCAAGTTGTCGGCCAGACGACCTGTTCGGATCGTTTGATGAGGTCGCCCAGTCGGGGTTCGCCGGGCCAGCCGGGTCGGCGACGGTTCTTGAGCAAGAATCACTTGTTCACCGGCCGCACGCCGTTTTGGTTCGCGGCGAGCATCCAGATCAACTCCGCGTCGTGACGCGCGTCGAGTTTTTCGAGCCCGTCGGTCTGAAGGGCGATGGCGAGGAGCGCACCTGGCGCGCGGATCGGATCCCCGAGCATGCGGCTTGTGACCGCCGAGGGGAGGGTGCCGCGCAATGCCATACGGGCGTCCCAAACATGTTCGCGCAAGCGCCGGCCGAGATGTTTCGTGCTGCCGATGTAGGCTGAATAATCGTCGAGGCCGAACGCGACGAGCCCATATACACAGGGGCGCCGAAGAATGTCGCGGCCGTGACCGGTCCGGTCCAAGCACCACACGAGCACGCCGCAAGTTTCGAGAGCGGGGAAGAGCATCGGAGCCTCCGAGGTTGGTCCGATGCCAATTCGAGCCGGCCGGGGCCCGCCGAGTCAAGGCCAAAATGCAGTTAATATATTGATATTACTAGATAAATTGCGCTCGATGCGCAATTTATCGAAGCCGACCCTGGCACCTTGCGCGCGCGTCAAGGCGGCGCGAAGAATCCGGTGGGAGAGGGAGACGGGGAGAAGGGGGCGCGGGCAAGAAAGCGAGGCAAAGGGCCAGACGCACGCCAAGTGGCGTTATCGGTCATCTGGCCACCCCCACCGGATTCCTCTCCCAGCCTTGACGCGCGCACGCTACGCACACGCGATAATAAGTGGGGGCGTTCGTCGCCCGGTCCCGACCCGGCCCCCCGACCAAGCCCCCGCGCAAGGTCGTTCGGCGAACATTCGATCGGGGCTCGCTCGACCGTCGGTCGCTCGACCGGCGCCCGGTCCGACGCCCCGACACCGTCGCCGCAGAAATATCCGCGTCCCGAAATTCCGGCTTTGATCCGACTGCATGCCCCGGCGATAACATCCCCGCACACGCCCCGTTCCGCGCCCCCGAAGAAATATTATTCAACACGCGGGCCGGTTTCAAAAACGAACCCATATTGGATTTGGGCGTGAAAACCGGCGGAATTCCGGGGAAAATCAGACCCGGATCAATTCCGGCATCGAGCAAAACTTCAGAAATCCGCGGGCCCGAAAAAATATTTTTCGCGACGCTCGGGCCAGATTTTTAAAACGAGCCCACATTCCCTCAGGGCGCCATTCCGATTGTCGCCCGACCCCCCACCGCGTCTAAAGCCTGAATATCGATCGCCCCGGTCCGCGGAATAATTGCCGCAAGAAACTCCGGCCCGTTTTTCAAAACGAACCCAGATTCGAATTCGGGGCCCCTGATCCGGGCGCCCTTTCTCGAAAACCCTCCAAATTCCGCACCGCCGCGGCTCCCGACCGCGCGGACCGCGTCCGCCGATACGGCCGCCTCGAACCGACCGAGGTGTTGTGCGGACCGCGCGGAATCCCCCCCAAAAAAACCGCTCCGCCCCCATCCCCCATCCCCCATCCCCCATCCCCCATCCCGCCCGAGGAGACACCCCATGACCGCCTCCTGAACCAACCCGCCGGCCCGCGCCCGCGGGCTTCAAACCGTCGCCGACCCGGCACGGCTCCCCTGGACGATTCCGATTTTCGGACACCTCTCAAAGGAAATTCCATGTCAAAAAATCTCGAAACGAAGTTGTTGGATTCCGCTGTATTGGTCAACGCAGCGCCCGCTGCACTGACGGCCGCCCCCTCGTCGTCCACACCCCTTCCGGTCGAGCCCGCGATCCAGATCTCAGTCAGCCCGAAAAGAATTCGGATCGACCACCTCACGATCACGAAAACAAAGCTCATCCGGGTCTGGTGTGGTCGGACGTGCCCGAAAGTGCTTTCGGTTCGCGCGGAATATTCACCGCCCGACGCGGCGCTTGCCGAACGTTTTGGCCCGGCGTTCCAGCGACACGGCTACGATACCCGGATCGTCCGAATCGGCACGCGCATCGCCGGGCATCGGCTCAAGCTCACGCTCCGTTGCCCGCGCATCAAAATCGGAAACGACCCCGCACCGAAGATCGTTCTGCCACCCTCGATCAATCCCGATTGGAAGATGAACGAGGACCTCCTCGACGCGATCCGCGAAGATTTCAAGGACAGGCCCCTGACGAAGATCATCGAGCGGTACGGGGTCACGAGCAGATGGCTCCAAAAGCTCCTGTTCAGCGAGCGCGACAAGGCGCTCGAGAAATGGCGCGAATCCGGCCACACACCGATCTTCATCGGTATCGACCGTGTCTACGTCGCCCAAAACGGGCGCAAGAAGCGGCCGCTCGTCAACATCGTGTTCAGTGGTCCCCTTTACCCGCTCCATTACATTCACCGTGTCCTCGACGATCCGTCGGACGCGGCTCTGACCGCGGCACTCACGAAAATATTCCGAGACCTGCCCGATCCTGATCGCCTCCTCGCAGTCTGCCTCGATTGCGAGCCGACACTCTCCTCGAGCGTGAGCGCGGCGCTGACGCAGGCATCGCACCACGCGCCGGCGCTCGCCAAGGTCAGGATCGTCATCGACAAATTCCACGTGCTGCGTCCATTCACCCTTGTCCTGATGCAATGCGTCAACCGGACCCGAACGAAGCTCCACAAGGAACTCAAGAAGAAAGAGGATGAACGCGCCCTCAACCCGACCGAGCGCGCCGCCATCCAAAAAAAAGCTCGACGTCATCCGGTCCAAGCTCAGAGCCCTCGCCGATCACCAGGGAATGTTGACGATGCGCCAGACAGATCTCGAATCAATGGCGCGAACCTGGGGCCAATTCCGAGGGCTCGTGGACGTCCTTCCAAACCTCGCAGATGCCTATTGGATGCTCGAGCATCTTCGGCAAATCTACGACGCAAACAATCGGCGCGAGGCAGAACAGAAATTACACGAAATACGTAGTCGAATGTCCGAACATCTCAAGAAAATCGCTTGCGGTCATTTTGACTATCTTTTTCGTCGACTGGATGAGGTTCTGGGATATTTCGAGGTCGTCGAGCGCGGGTTCGAGAAGTACGGTCCCGAAGCCCGAATCAGCGCGACCACCAGCCCGACCGAAGGTGCCAACAATAAGCTCAAGGAGCTGCGTGCGGACAATCGCGGTTGGTCGACCGCGGCGCTCGATGCGCTCGTCGTGATTACCAGCGGCTATGCTGCGCAGGTGGAAATTCGAGACAACAAACCGCATCCGGTTCGTAGACCCAAGCGTGCAAGCCCGAATGGAGCGGGCACAGGCGCAGCCAAAAGCAATTTCAAATTCATGGCCGCGGAAATCGCGGAGACCCTCATCGACGACGTATGGGCCGGTCGCCTCGACAAGAAGAAAAAGCCAACGGTCCGAAAAGACGTGCCCACGGATGAGGACGAGTACGACGACAGCATGGAAATCGCAGCTTAGACACTGACCCAAGTTCGGGCCGCCTCACCACGCACGGCTAGTTTATCCTTAAACGCTCAGGCTTCGGCCTGGGCGTTTATTTTTTCCGGTCGGCGTAGGATTAGCTCATCTCGATCATGGACGACCGGCTATATCAGGTCGCCGCGGTCGTCGAGTTTGATTGGCGCTACTGGCCTGAGCGGAATCGCGACATGATATCGCGCATGTCGGCGCTCACCGGCGCGAACCAATGCGCCCTTTGACACGAGGTCGGCGAGGTCGCGAGTCGCGGTCGCCGGAGATACCTTGGTGATGACGATATAGTTGCCAGCGCTCAACCCGCCCTCGAATCCTTCCGGGCCTTCGCGCAACATGCGGAGCAAGGCCTTTTGCTGACGATCGTTGAGCTGATCGCTGAGCCGGTCCAGGAGGCGTGTCTTGTCGATCGAGAACTCGATCAGCGCGATGGCGCGCCGCTGGGCTTCAATCGCGGTCGCCGCAAACCAGGAGAGCCATGGCGTGATCTCATTATCCTTATTGTTAATTTCCAGCGCCTCGTGATAGGCCTTCCGCTTGATGAGAATCGTCGCGGCCAAAGCCGTTAGCGGCCGATAGCCGAGATTTTGGGCGAGCGCCTTCTCCGCAATGGCGCGCCCGATTCGGCCGTTGCCATCCTCGAACGGATGGATACAGACAAAATACAAATGCGCGATCCCGGCGCGCGTCAACGCGGGCAATGGTTCCGCGCCATTCGGCGCCGTGCGTCGGAACCAGTCGACGAAGCGCGCCATCTCGGCCGGCACAGCGGACGATGGCGGGGCCTCGAAATGCACCCTGGGTGCGTGAATCGCGCCCGACACCACTTGCATCGGTTCCTCGGCGGTGCGATAGCGGCCGATGTCTTTCAGGTCGTGCCGGCCGTTCGTCAACATCCGATGCCATGCAAACAGCGTTTCATCCGACATCGGTTCGGCGAAAAAGCGGCAAAGATCGACCATCATCTCGGCGATGCCCTGCGCCGCCGGCGCCACACGCATATTGTCGGTCCCGAGGCCGAGCTGGCGGCGGATGGAGGATTGGACGCTGGCCCGGTCGAGAATTTCGCCCTCGATTTCCGAGGTCGTCACGGCCTCGCGGCTCATCGCCTCGACGGTCAATTGGTCGCGATCTTCAGCCGTGAGATGTTTGATCGCCCCGACGCATTCGCCTGCCTCTAGAAGGTAGCGTTCCTCGGCCTTCGCGAACCGGGCTCTGTCCCAGGCGAAATTCGGCCAATCCGGCTGTTGCCAGTTCCAGGTCATGAGCGATAGATACCCTTTCTATCGATCACTATATGGCCATATTATGAGTTATAGCAAGGCCGCCAATCGCTCATATCTGCACTAACGGATCGTTTCCACGATAAGGGCGCCAGGGTGCCTAGCGGGTCATGTTGAAGGAGTGTTGAGGCCGGGGGATGTCCGCCGAAAAGGGGCGGTGGTGGCGGAGGGAGTGTCTGCGGCATTAGGCCAAATATGCCATTTAACTCACGCGATTATGAGATTCGACTGGCGCCGTTCCCGCAACGGTACCCCGGCCGATGCGCCGGATTTGGGCGAGCGAGTGCGGATGACGGTGGACGATCGAGCTTATGCGATGCGGACAAATCGGCACGGCGACATTCGGATCGATATGGCGCCTTGTCGCCTTCTGACCCAAAGCAGGCTCCATCAACCGAGGCGCCGCTCCCGATAACGTCGCATTAACCATTCCGGCCCAATCGCGCATCGTCCGAATTGGATTACGTCCGCCAACCCAACCAAGATGAATGCCACAAACGAAGACCGCCAGACTTTTCCGCCACCGAACGCACCTGTTTCGCATATGTCGTCCTTTTCCGCTTTCAGGCTTTCGCTCAAGCGATTCAATGGTGTGGCCACAGTTGCGACCATTCTTCTGATATCCAGCCCGGTCAAAGCGGATATGGCCATCGATCCATCCGCGGCGCCGTCCGATTGGCGGCATCGGTATCATATCGGGCCGGGATCGGTGAAATTGCTGTTTTGGATCCCGTACATCGAAGCACGGGATTTTCGGCCGACCGCCGTGCGATCGGAGCGGGCCATCAGACGTCAGCGCGGCCAGACGATGCGCGGTTGAGACACGCCGAATGGACGATCCAATGGTTGGAAATCGGAAATGTATCTTTTGATTTCGTGAATTGACTTGTTCACTGATCTTCGAGGACGGTCTTCGCGATCAGCGCCTCCTTTTTCGCGATGTCGTGCTCGGTATCGACGAAGCGCGCGGCGATCGCCTGGAACCCGTCCTGGATCGCGAGGAAGGCGTCGAGCACGTCCGGATCGAAATGCTTTCCCTTGCCCGCGACCATGATCGCGAGCGCCTCGGCGTGGGGCATCGGCGCCTTGTAGACGCGTCGGCTGATGAGCGCGTCGTAGACGTCGGCGACCGCCATGAGGCGTGCCGAGATCGGGATCGCGTCGCCCTTGAGCGCCTCGGGGTAGCCCGAGCCGTCCCATTTCTCCTGGTGCGAGAGCGCGATCTCCTTGGCGCATTTCAGGAACGGCACGCTCATGCCGAGCGAGCGCTCGGCCTGCTCGATTGCGTCGCGCCCGAGGGTCGTGTGGGTCTTCATGATCTCGAATTCCTCGGGCGTGAGGCGGCCGGGCTTCAAGAGGATGCGATCCGGGATGCCGACCTTGCCGATGTCGTGCAGCGGCGCCGACTTGAACAGCATCTCGATCGCCTCCTCGCTCAGGTACCAGCCGAAGCGCGGATGGGTCTTGAGCGTCTCGGCGAGCGCTTTGACGTAGTTCTGGGTGCGCCGGATGTGGTTGCCGGTCTCGGTGTCGCGCGTCTCGGCGAGGGACGCCATGACGAAGATGGTCACGTCCTGGATCGCGACGATCTCGCGCGTGCGCTTGTCGACCTCCTGGCCGAGGAACGCAGCCTGGTCGCGCAGGAAATCGGCGCTCGCCTTGAGCATCAGATGGTTCCGGATGCGCGCCGAGAGGATCGCGGGGTTGATCGGCTTGGTCACGTAGTCGACGGCGCCGAGCTCGAGGCCCTTGCGCTCGTCCTCCTCCTCGATCTTGGAGGTCAAGAAGATCACCGGGATGTCGCGCGTATGCGCGTTGGCCTTGAGGCGGCGGCACACCTCGTAGCCGTCGATCTGGGGCATCATGATGTCGAGCAGGATGAGGTCGGGCGGCTCGGCGGCGGCCGCGATCTTGAGGCCGACCTCGCCGCGGTTCGCGACCTTGACCCGGTAGGTCCCCGCCAAGAGCTCGCTGATGAGCGTGAGATTGTCGGGCGTGTCGTCGATCGCGAGCACGGTCGGTTTTCTCGCGATTCCTTCCTCGGCCATCGATCGGCTCCTCTCGCGCAATTTTCCCGGCCGCGTGCGCCGCGGCTCGCCGCTTAGATCGAAATGCCGCGCCCGCCGCCGCCTTCGCGCAAGGCGGCGAGCGCGTCGTCGTAGTCGAAGCTCTTGATGCCGTTCTCGATGCGCCGGTACTGGCCCGGGAACGCGGCATTGAGCAGGTCCGCATTGGCGCTGAGATACTCGGTCGCGACCGAATCGTAGTCCGCGAGCAGCTTCGCGAGCTGCGCCGTGACGCTCGCGAGCTCGGCCGCATCGACCGCGCGCGCGGCCGGCTTGGGCCCGTCCGGTTTCGGCAACGCCTTGTCGAGCGCCTTAACGATGCGCGCGAGCTCGGCCGCGCAGGGCTTGAGCGCCGCGTCGATCGCCTTCTTCTTCCTGTCGCGGATCGCGGCTTCGAGCGTCGCCGCGCGCTTCTGGAGCGCCGCCGCGCCAATCTGGCCGGCGACACCCTTGAGCGTGTGGGCCGCGCGCTCGGCCTCGTCCCAGCGCCCGTCCGCGAGATCGCGCTCGATGCGCTCGCCGGCGTCCGCCTGGCCGGCCGCGAATTTGCGCAGCAGCTCGCGATAGACGTGCGTCTTTCCGAGCACGCGTCGCAACGCGCGCTCGGTGTCGAGGCCGGCGATGCGCGGCAGCTCGGCGGCAGCCTTGGCTGCGGCGGGGGCGCCGGCCGGGGCGGCGACGCGTGCGCGCCCCTTCGCGGGCCGCGTCGCGCGCGGCTTCATCCAGCGCAGCAGCACGGTCCACAGCTCGACCGGCTCGATCGGCTTCGCCACATGGTCGTTCATGCCGGCGGCGAGGCAGCGCTCGCGGTCGCGCGCCATCGCGTTGGCCGTCATCGCGACGATCGGCATGTCGAGGCCGATGCCGCGCAGCGCGCGCGTCGCCTCGATCCCGTCCATTTCGGGCATCTGCATGTCCATGAGCACGATGTCGTAGCGATGGGCCTTGGCCATGTCGATCGCGACGCGGCCGTTGGGCGCGATGTCGACCTTGAGCCCGACCTCCTCGAGAAGCTCGACCGCCACGTCCTGGTTGAGCTCGTTGTCCTCGGCCAGGAGCGCCCGCCCGCCCTTGAGCGCGCGGTAGTCCTCCGCACTCTCCGTGCGCGCCGGGTCCGCGGCGGGCGCCACGCGCTCGTCGCCCAGAAGGCGCGCGATGGTGTCGAACAGGAAGGAGGGGTTGACCGGCTTCATCAGCACGTCCTCGAAGCCGGCGCCCTCGGCCTCGCGCAACACCTCCTCGCGCCCGTAGGCGGTGACCATGAGAAGATGCGGCCGCTGGGCAAGCTCGAGCGCGTGGATGCGCGTGCCCGCCTCGGTGCCGCTCATCGAGGGCATGCGCCAGTCGAGGAGCACGATCGAGTAGGGTGTCCCGGCCTGGCTCGCCTTGGCGACCGCCGCGACCGCATCCGCGCCCGAGGCGACGCTGTCGGCCACGAATCCCATCGCGTTGAGCATCTCGACCATCACCTGGCGGGCATGGGGATTGTCGTCGGCGACGAGGGCGCGGCGGCCTTGGAGGTCCGCGCGCAGCACGTGCGTCCGGCGCGTCTCGCCCTTCTCGAGGCGCACGGTGAACCAGAAGGTCGAGCCCTTGCCGTAGACGCTCTCGACGCCAACCTCGCCGCCCATGAGCTCGACCAGCCCCTTCGAGATCGCGAGGCCGAGGCCGGTGCCGCCGAACTTGCGCGTGGTCGACGTGTCGGCCTGCTGGAAGCTCTGGAACAGGCGCCCGATCTGCTCCTCGGTGAGGCCGATGCCAGTGTCGCGCACCTCGAAGCGCAGCAGCGCCTCCTTGGGCGTCTCCTCGAGCACGCGCACCAGGATCGCGACTTCGCCGTGCTCGGTGAACTTGACCGCGTTGGAGACGTAGTTGATCAGGATCTGACCGATGCGCAACGGGTCGCCGATGAGGGCGCGCGGCACGCCCGGCGCGACGTCGAACACCATCTCGAGCCCCTTGGCGGCGGCGCGCTCGGCGATCAGGCCCGCGACGTTGTCGAGCACCTTGTCGATGTCGAGCTCGGTGCGCTCGAGGCTCAGCTTTCCCGCCTCGACCTTGGAGAAGTCGAGGATGTCGTTGATGACGCCGAGCAAGTGCCGGCTCGAGCGCTGGATCTTGCCCACGTAGTCGCGCTGGCGCGGGTTGAGGTCGGTCTTGAGCGCCAGGTGCGACATGCCGATGATCGCGTTCATCGGCGTGCGGATCTCATGGCTCATGTTGGCGAGGAAGTCGGCCTTGGCGCGCGCCGCCTGCTCGGCGAGCTCGCGCGCGCGGCGCATCTCCTCCTCGGCGCGGCGATGCTCGCTCCAATCCTCGTGCACCACGATCACCTGGCTGGGATCGTTCTTGTCGATCGCGGCGGCGGAGATGCGCACCCAGATGAGCTCGCCCGTCTTCTTGACCGCCTGGAATTCCTTGATGAACACCTCGCCGCGGCGCACCGCCGGGAACAGCTCGGCGCCCATTTGGCGATGGAGCTCGTCGGAGGGATAGATGGTGCGCGTGAGCCGGCCCACGAGCTCGCCCGATCCGTAGCCGAGCATCTGCTCGAACGCCGGGCTGCATACCGCGTAGTGGCGATCCTTGACGACCGCGATGCCTTGGGGCGAGGCGCGCACCAGCGTGCGCATCTCGGCGAGCGCGCGCTCGGCCGTGTCCTTGGCGAGGCGCAGCTCCTCCTCGGCGCGGCGGTGCTCGCTCCAGTCCTCGTGGATGACGATGACGTGGGACGGATCGTCGCCCTCGACCGCAGCTCCCGAGACGCGCAGCCAGGTGAGCGAGCCGTCCTTCTTCTTCGCCTGGAATTCCCTGATGAACACGTCGCCGCGCTTGATCGCGGCGTAGAGCTCGACGCCCATCTGGCGATAGGCCTCGTCGCTCGGATAGATGACGCGCGTCTCGCTGCCCACGAGCTCACCGGGGTCGTAGCCGAGCATGCGCTCGAAGGACGGGCTGCACACGACGTAGCGGCGCTGCTTGATCATCGTGACGCCCTGGGGCGAGGCGCGGATCAGGGTGCGCATCTCGGCGAGCGCGCGCTCGGCCGTATCCTTGGCCTGCTGCAGCTCGGCCTGGGCGCGAATGCGCTCGGTCACGTCCTCGTAGACCGAGATGATGCCGCGCGCCGGGTTCGATTTGTCGATGATCGCGGTCGAGAAGCGCACCCAGAAGGGCGTGCCGTCGCGTTTCACCACCTCGACCTCGAAGGTCGTGGCCTCGCCGCGCTCGACGACGGGGTAGACCGCGTCGCCGACGCGCTGGAACGCGTCATCGGACGCGTACATGAGGCGCGTCGACTTGCCGACCATCTCCCCGGGCGCGTAGCCGAAGAGCGCGGCCAGCGCCGGGTTGCAGATCTCGATCATGCGGTCGCGCGCGGTCAGGATGCCGTAGGGCGAGACCTCGATCAGGCGCTGGAACTCGGCGGCGCTGGTCTCGGCCTGCATCTTGGCCTCGCTGAGGCGCTCGGCCGCGACCATGCGCTCCGTCACGTCCTCGAGGATGGCGACCACGCCGCGTCCGGGATCGCTCTTGTCGAACGCCGCGGTCGAGATGCGCGCCCAGAACGTCTCGCCCGACTTCTTCACGGCGCGAAATTCCTCGGAATAGGTGTCGCCGCGCTGGACCACCGGGTAGAGGCTCTTGCCCATGCGCGCGAAATCCTCGTCGGACGGATAGATGATGCGCGTCGACTGGCCGACCATCTCGCCCGGCGCGTAGCCGAACATCGCCTCGAAGGCGGGGTTGCAAGTCTCCATGATGCGCCCGCGCGCGACGCACACGCCGTGGGGCGAGGCCTCGATCACGGTACGGAAGGTGGCGGCGCTGAGCTCGGCCTGCTCCTTGGCCTCGGCGAGCTGCTCGCGCGCGCGCTTGCGCTCGGTGATGTCCTCGACGATCGAGACGAAGCCCTGGTCCATGTCGGACTTGTCGAACGCGGCGGCGGAAAGGTGCGCCCAGAACAGCTCGCCCGACCGGCGCACGTATTGGATCTCGGTCGAGTACACCTCGCCGCGCTTGATCGTCTCGTAGAGCGCCTCGCCCGCGCGCCGGAACGCCTCGTCGCTCGGAAAGATCGGGCGCACGCTCTGGCCCACCATCGCGCCCGGCGCGACGCCGAACAGCGTCTCGTAGGCCGGATTGCACATGACGACCGTGCGCTCGCGGATCACCGCCACGCCGTGGGGCGAGGCGTCGATCACGATGCGAAAATTGGCGGCGGCCTGCTCGGCTTGGACCTTGGCCTCGGCGAGCTGCTCGCGCGCGCGTTTCCGCTCGGTCACTTCCTCGAGGATCGCAACCACGCCCTTCGAGGGATCGTTGCGGTCGAAGGCCGCGGCCGAGACGCGCGCCCAGAAGCGCTCGCCCGACTTCTTGACCCGGATCGACTCGCCGATATAGATGCCGTCGCGCTTCACCGCCTCGAACAGCGCGTCGCGCGACTTCGCGTGGTCCTCGGGCGTGGGGTGGGTCGCGCGCACGTTCATGCCCTGCATCTCGCCGCGCTCGTAGCCGAACATCCGGTCGTAGGCGGGATTGCACACCTCGATCGCGCTGTTGCGCGTGACGCACACGCCGTTGGGCGAGACGTCGATCATGGTGCGGAAATTGATCGCGGCGCGCTCGGCCTCCTGCTTCGCCTCGCGCAGGAGCGCTTCGGCGTGCTTGCGGTCGGTGATGTCCTCGTGCATCGCGACCACGCCCTTGAGCGGGTCGGTCTTGTCGAACGCGGCGGCCGAGACGCGCACCCAGAAGCGCTCGCCCGACTTCTTGACCGCGCGGAACTCGCGCACGAAGATCTCGCCGCGGCTCACCGCCGGATAGAGCCGCTCGCCCTGGTCGCGGAACTCGTCCTCGGTCGCGAACATCGAGCGTGTGCTTTGTCCCAGCATCTCGCCGGGCGCGTAGCCGAACATCCCCTCGAAGGCGGGATTGCAGGATTCGATGTTGCGCCCGCGCACCACGCACACGCCGTGGGGCGAGACGTCGATCACGGTGCGGAAGTCGGCCGCCGCGCGCTCGGCCTGGTCCTTGGCCGCGCGCAGCAGCTCCTGGGCCGTGCGCTCCTGCGTGATGTCCTCGACGGTCGCGACCAGCTCGTCGGGCGAGCCGTGCTTGTCGAGGGCGCGCAGCGTGCAGCGCGCCCAGAAGCGGGCACCGCCCTTCTTCACCATGTTGAGCTCGACCGCGACCACGTCCTGGCGCTCGAGGGCCGGATAGATGCGCGCACCCGCATCCTTATAGTCCTCGTCCGACGCGTAGATCGTGCGCAGCGACTTCCCGATGAGCTCGCCGGGCGCGTAGCCGAACAGCTCCTCGAGCGCCGGGTTGCACACCACGAAGCGGCGCGCGCGCACGAAACAGATGCCGTGGGGCGAGCCCTCGAGCACGGCGCGCTGCTGCGCCGCGGTGTCCTCGCCGCGCTTCTTCGCGAGCTTCAACTCCTCGGTGCGCTGGTCGAGCAGGCGTTGCTCGTCGCGCATCTTGTCGCCGAGGTTGGAGGCGAGCACGTTGAATCCACGCGCGACCGTCTGCAGCTCGTCGCGCGCCGCGACCGCGACGCGCACGTCGAGCTCGCCGCGCGAGAGGCGCCGCGCCGCGTCGGCGAGCGTGCGCACGGTCTCGACCACGCCGACCCAGGCGCCCGCGAGGAGATAGGCGAGGAGCAGCGTGAAACCGAAGCCGATCGCGAGGTCGCGCCAGATCACGTCGTGCGCCTTCTCGATGCGCGTCTCGAGCAGCCCGCGCAGCTCCGGCAGCAGGTTGTCGAACAGGTCGTAGCCGAAATCGACCACGGTGCGCGTCGCGCGCGCGACCAAAGGCAAGTCGGTCGCGATGCTCGCGTCGACCGCGTCGCCGCGCGCGAGCCCGTCGAGCGGGTGGAGCGTGCCGAGGGACTGGACCGCAGCTTCGAGCGTGGCCGAGCCGCCGCTCTTGTCGAGGCTCGGGTTGTAGCCCCGGACCTTCGCGAGGTTGCTCGAGATGCCGGCCATGAGCTCCTTGAGATGCGCGAGCGCCACCGTGAGCTCGGCGCGGTCGGACGCGTCGAGGGCGCCCGTCGCGGCCGCGCGCCGCGCCACGAAGTCGATTTTCGCGGCCGCCTCGATCAGGGCCGGAAGCTTGCCCGTGATCGTGTCCATCAGGTAGTAGCTGTCGAGCTGCGGATCGAGCGTGAGGTTCGAGTTGTCCGCGGCCAGCGTCATGAGGTCGAGGAGGGACGAGATCGCGTCCTCGAATGCCCGGTTGTCGCGGCTCGGATTCTTGCCGACGAGCGCACGGAGCCGGGATTGGCTCTCGGCCCAGGGGTGCTGGAGGTCGAGCTTGGCGCCCGCGCCGTGCATGACGGCGTCGACGCGCTTCAAGGTCTCGGCGAACGCGGCCTCGGTCGTGGCCGGCGGGTCGAAGCGCAGCCTCTGGGTCTGGGCCATCATGTCGCGCGTCGGCCCGACCACTTCGACGCCGACGAGCTCTTTCTCGGCGAACGCAATGTCCGCCTGGCTGTTGGTCACGAGCTGGAAGATCAGGATGCCGACGACGATCGCGATCAAGAGCCCGATCAAGCCGAACTTGACCGGGTAGGTGAGGGAGTTCATGAGCCGCTTGCCCGGCCCTAGAAGCGACCGTATCAGATGAGCCCCCAACTCGATCTCCCCTTCGGCTTGGGCCGCGTCGTCGATACCCTAGGTTAGCACAAATAAATACAGCGTCATAAGGGGTTAGCAAAAGGTCCGGGGTTCGCGCGGCGGCCGGGCGATCCGGCGGTCTCGGGACAGCGCCAGTCGCGCCAGCCCTTCGGTGCCGCGCCCACGCGGCGGCCGCTGCCGGCCGGTGGTTTCCAGTTGCCCTCCCGTTGCGCTCCTGGAGCCCGAAGGCAGAGCAATTCGTCGTGAGCACTCATTTCAGCCATCGACTCAGCCATCGACTCAGCCATCGACTCAGTCATCGACGACATCGGGCATTCGAATCGGACATGTCCTCGCGCCTCGTCTCCTCGCGCCTCGTCTCCTCGCGCCTCGTCAATTTGCGGCGGGTCGTCTTTCTCTAAATTTTCCCCGCGCTCCGTACTTTTCGACGCGCACCGGCTCTGTCTTGTACAGATATGCCATTGAATTTTATATGAATCCAACGGCCCCGCGGCCTCGACACGTAGGGCTCGCAAGTTCAATCCTTGCAGCACCCACCATTTCCTTGGCGGATGAATCAATAGCTGATCGCCACGGGTCGTTCGCGGACGTCCATCGGAATCCGAGCTGGTCACGGCGTTGTAACGGCGCGGGCGATGACGGTGACGATGACGATGGCGACAAACTTAGATGGGCATCGAGTTGGCGACCCACGCCTCGCCGGCAAGTCTCAGGGTAACGATTCGCCCCAGCGCTTGACGGCGCCGACATCGAGGCCGAACAGATCGAGGGCGCGACCGACCGACTGAGTGACGATTGCGTCGACCGAGTCCGGCTTGGTGTAGAAGGCCGGCACGGGAGGAACCACGACCGCCCCCATCTCGGTCGCGGCGACCATCGATCTCAAATGGCCGAGGTGGAGCGGCGCTTCGCGCACCATCAGCACCAGGCGACGCCGCTCCTTGAGCACCACGTCGGCAGCGCGGGTCAGCAGGGTCGACGTGACGCCGGTCGCGATTTCGGAGAGCGAGCGAATCGAGCAGGGCGCGACCAGCATGCCGAGCGTCCGGAACGAGCCGCTCGATATTGCCGCGCCGATATCGCCGATCTTGTAGACGGTATCGGCCAACGCGTGAACGTCCTTGACCTTGAGGCTCGTCTCCAAGCCGAGGGTCACCCCGGCAGATCGGCTCATGACCAGATGGGTCTCGATCCCGCTGCCCTTGAGCATTTCGAGGGCGCGAATGCCGTAGATGATGCCCGAGGCCCCGCTGATCCCGATAATGAGTCGATTAGTCGTCGCCACGATGGACTCTCCTCTGATTTCAAGATTGCGCGTGCGCGGCGACGTCGGAGAAACGCTAGAGGTGCTTGGGCGAGGACGCCGGCCCCGATAGGAAATCCGCCACCAACCGGTTGACCCGCTCGGGAAATTCCCAAGCCGGGAAGCCGCCCGCATCGGCGATCGTCGAGCGTGTCGCGCGCGGCAAAAGCGCCTCGATACGCGCCGCGAGGTCGTGGAATTCCGGATGATCGTGCTCGCCGTTATAGAGGAGCACTGGCACATCGATCGATGCCGCGCGCGTCTCGATCTCCGGGACCGGTGCGGCAACGCCATCGAACAGCCAAGGTGCTCCAGAAAATTGCGACAGGATCGTCCAATGCGCCTCGGCCCGACATTCCAACGGGCGCGCGCGTATCACCTCGAACCACGCGCCGTCGCGATACCATCGGTCGATAGCGTCGGCGACGCCGTGCATACGTGCGATTTTGGACGCTTCCCGAGACGCTTCCGCGGCGCTCGTGGGAACGGCGCCTGGCAACACTGGCCCTTCCAGGATCAGGGAGCGGAACCGGTCAGGGTGTTGGGCGGCGAGCAAGAGGCCGAGCGCGGTCCCAGTGTGGGTCCCCCAAAAATGGCAACGATCGACGCCCGCCGCCTGGAGCGAACGGAGAACGTGCGCCGCGAGCTCGACATGCCCGAACGGCCCGGGAATGTCGGCGGAAAGGCCGTGGCCCGGAAGATCGATGAGCTGGAGTCGATAGCGAAGCCGGAACGCCTGCACCTGCGCCGAAAAAATGCGCCGATCGTGGGATGCGCCATGTACCATCACGAGCCACGGCGCGCTTGCGCCGGCGCCGACAATGGTCTCGAAATTCACACCCATTAAGCTTCCGCCTCACAGTCCCTATGATCGGCCATGATAATAGGTGCGCTCTCATCGGTCCATTAGGGCGACCCGACCCTTGGGCCCGTGCTTGGAATGTGCCTCCGGATCTTTTTGGAACCGGGGGGCCGAACGATCCAGCCGCTGCCATCCGGCCCCGATTTCCCGGCCGGCACAGGCGCGTCGGGCTAGACGATACGCGGCAAAAGGTCGAAGATCGGCGACGCGAACGGAGCGATGCGATTCCCCGCGGCGCTTCTGCGACGGTGTCGTTATCGGCCCTCGGAGCGTGTCCCGAGAAAAAGGAGTCGCATCCGCTCGGTTGAGGTTCCGAAACGCGGGTCGTCTTGCGATCGAGACGACCTTGACAGCGAGCCGCTTCCGGGGGTCGGAACGGCACTTTACGAAATGAGGAGGCAAAATGCTCGAACCCAAGCGTCCGATCCATCGCGGCATTGGCGCGCGCGCGGACGGGCGGCGCTTCCACCATCCGGATTTCGACAAGATGCAGGCGCGCGGCTGGAAGGCGGCGCTGGCCGAGGCGGAGATTCCGGAGAAGGCCTGGCAGGCCGAGCAGGCGCGCGCCAAGCGGCTCGGCCTCGAGGCGGCAGCCAGCATCCAGGACCGTTCGATCTCTACCTTCTCGCGGGGCGAGCTGCCGCATTTTGCCGGCATCAACACCTTCCTCAAGGCGCCCTACATCGAGGACGTGCACCAGATCGGCCGCTTCGATGCCTGCATCCTCGGCGCCCCGTTCGACGGCGGCACGACCTACCGGCCCGGAACGCGCTTCGGACCCCAGGGCATGCGCCGCATCTCGGCCCTCTACACGCCCTACAATTACGAGCTCGGCGTCGATCTGCGCGAGCAGATGACGTTGTGCGACGCGGGCGACGTGTTCGTGATCCCGGCCAATCTCGAGAAGACCTTCGACCAGATCAGCCGCGCGATGGCGCACGTGTTCTCCTCGGGCGCGTTCCCGATCGTGCTCGGCGGCGACCATTCGATCGGCTTCCCCACCATGCGCGGCATCGCCCAATGCACCTCGAAGAAGATCGGCATCATCCATTTCGATCGCCACGCCGACATTCAGGAGAAGGATCTCGACGAGCGCATGCACACCACACCCTGGTTCCACGCGACCAACATGCCGAACGTGCCGGCGACCAATCTGGTGCAGATCGGCATCGGCGGCTGGCAGGTGCCGCGCGAGGCGGTGAAGAATGTGCGCGCCCGTGAAACCAACGTGCTCACCATCCGCGA
This sequence comes from Alphaproteobacteria bacterium, assembly GCA_035509415.1. Lineage (GTDB taxonomy): Bacteria > Pseudomonadota > Alphaproteobacteria > JACZXZ01 > JACZXZ01 > DATJLQ01. The sequence continues at coordinate 100,161 of DATJLQ010000233.1, read as the reverse complement.
CGTCGAGGAGCTCGGCCTCGACAGGACGGCAGAGCTCGCGCTCGAATGGGCCTGGAAGGGCGTCGACGCGGTGTATCTCAGTCTCGACGTCGACAGCGTCGATTGCGGCTTCGTGCCCGGCACCGGGTGGCCCGAGCCCGGCGGCTTCCTGCCGCGCGAGATTCTGACGCTGGTGGGCAAGGTCGCGGCCGAAGGATTGTGCGGCATGGAAGTGGTGGAGGTTTCCCCTCCCTACGACACGTCGGACATCACGTCGCTTCTGGGCGTGCGCGTCATCGTGGACGTGCTCGGGTCGCTCGTCGCCCACGGCAAGCTCGGGAAGCACAAATCGATCATCGACAAGCCGGTGAGCTACACATGACCGCCGAGGAACGGAAGGCGCTCGAGGTTGCCTTCATCGAGGGCTTTCGCACCGCGGCCGACAAGATCGCCTTCCTCCGGCTCGCGCGCGTGCCGCTCGAGCTCGCGGACGGCGGCAAGCTGGTCGAGGTGCGGCTCCAGGACCGGGTCGAGGTGGGAGCGGTCTCGCCCGGCTTCGGCTCGCGCGCGCTGGTCTATCAGCCGCTCCCCGGCCGGCTCGCGAAGGAGGCGACGGCGCTCGAGTTCGTCTACCGGACGATCGATGGAGATCGCGGGCTCACCCTCGGGGAAGTGCTCTCGGAAGAGCCGGCCACGGGTGCCTCGGCCCGAGGCTCGCAGGCTCCGCGCGGCGATGAACGCCGTGGACACGGCCACGAGCACCCACACCGCGAAGGAGACGACCGCAGACGGGACCACGATCATCGACAGGATCGCGACTCATCCCATGCGATCGAGGCGTTGCGCGTCGATCCGACGTGGCGCGCCGGGCGGGACTGATCCACGCCGTCCGGAGGCGTGTCACGCGCCTCGAAACAAGTCCGGCGGAAGGTCCTGGATATAGGTCAGGACCTCCCGGCTCGAGACGACGTCGGCGTATTTGGCGTCCATATCGCGCAAATTGATCGCGTGCGACACCTCGGAGCGGTCGAAGCAACCGTCCTCAACCACAATGCAGCGCAGATTGTTGCTGAACGCGTCGACGACAGTCGCGCGAACGCATCCGCTGGTCGTGGTGCCCATGAACAACAGGCTGTCGACCTTGAGGTCGACAAGATAGCTCAAAAGCGGCGTGCCGAAGAACGCGCTGGGCTTCTTCTTCTTGATGACGATGTCGTTCTCCCTGGGCGCGATCGCCGCCACGATCTCGTTCCCCGCATTGTCGATGGCGCCCGGCTCGAGCATGCGCTTGTTCTTCCAGAGCCAGCCGCCCATGTCGAACCCGCTCGGATGCCATTCGTATGTCGAATAAACGACGGGCAGGCCCTTCGACCGTCCGGCCGCGAGGACGCGCGCGATCACCTCGATCGCCGGCCAACTCGTTTCGCCGCACGTATTCGGCCAGCGTTTGATCGCTTCGAGAATGGGCTCGGGCCGGTCGCCTGCGAAGCCGTAGCTCACGTCGATCACCGCCAGCGCCGGTCGCTTGCCGAAGCCCGCGCGCTGGGCGTAGCCGGACGCGGCGAATATCTCCCGGTCGCGCTCGGTCAGGTAGCGGTCCCATATACGCGGCGGCGGTCCCGACATTCGATCCTCCTTCGTCTGGCGCGGCAGTGCCGGCCCGATCCGACCGGGACGCGCCGGTGCGCCATCGAAGCATTCACCCGAAAATTAATCAATAGATTAAACGCGGCCGCTCTGCGGCGCCGCAATGAGCGACGGCAATGTCGGGTCGAAGACAAGATCGACCGTCGACTGGGCTGGGTTCCCTGGTAAAAATGCGGGGGATCGGCTCGGGCTTGAGCCGGGGGACCGGCGGGATTGCCGGTTAATCTCCGGCCGCGGGCGACCGCGCGCGTTAATTGCTCGATGAAAATCGGCCGATGGTGCGTTATAGTTCCCGAAATTAAACGACCGCGGAGGAGGCAAGTCATGGCTGCAAAAAGGCGTCGAGGACCGGCGGCGAAGCCGAACAAGAAGTCGCCGGCGCGGCGCACGGGGCGCCGCATCCATCTCCATGTCGAGAACGACACAAGCCTCGGCCCGGTATTCGAGGTCTCGCGCGAGCGCGTCGCGGCGGCCTTGCGGCGGCATCCGGCGCTCAAGGGCAGGGTCGCGGTCTCGATCGGCTATGACGGGGATGTTTTCGAGCGCGCCATGCGCACGGCGGACGTCCTGTTCGGCTGGAAATTCGCGCATGTGGGGCTGGCGGCGCGCGCACCCCGGCTGCGCTGGGTCCACGTCCACGGGGCGGGAGTCAACCATCTCATGCCCCTCGATTGGCTGCCAAAGGGCGCGGTGCTGACCAATAGCCGGGGCGTGCACGGTGCCAAGGCCGACGAATACACGATCATGGCGCTCCTGATGCTGAACAACCATTTGCCGCGAATCGTGACCAACCAACGCGCTCGGAAGTGGCAGCAGCTCTACAACACGGCGATCGCGGGCAAGACCTTGCTGATCGTCGGCGTCGGTCACATCGGCGGCGGAGCGGCCAGATGGGCGCGCCGTTTCGGCCTGTGCGTCATCGGCATCCGCCGGTCCGGCAGGCCGCACCCGCATGTCGACGAGATGCACCGTCCGGCGGCGTTGCGCCGGCTCTTGCCGAAGGCCGATTTCGTCTTGATCGCGGCGCCCCATACGCGCGAGAGCCACCATTTGATCGGCGCGCGCGAGCTCAAGCTGATGAAGGACGGCGCGGGCCTGATCAACTACAGCCGGGCGCAGCTTGTCGATTACGGCGCATTGGCGCCCCATCTCAAGCGCGGCCGCCTGGCCGCGGTCCTCGACGTGTTCGACCCCGAGCCGTTGCCGCCGAGCTCGCCCATTTGGAGCTTGCCCAACCTGATCGTCACGCCTCATTCATCGTCGGACGACCTCGACCTCTATACGCCGAAAACGCTCGATCTCCTGTTCGGGAACATGGAGCGCTTCATCGCCGGAAAGCCGCTGGTGAATCGGGTATCGCCGCGGAGCCAGTATTGACGGCCCGCCTCGGTACCCCGACGCGCCCGACGCGTCCGATGCGGCATGCGGAAATAGGCGGCGCCTCCCGTCGGAGACGCCGCCGTTCCGTCGATGCGGTCGCGTAGGCCGGCCTATTTGATTATCGCCTGCGATGCCGGTCCGCCGGCCGGATAGTAGGTGCGCTTGATGTGGAAGTAGCCGCCGAGGTCCTTCTTGTAGGGCTCCTCGTATTTGGTCCAGGTGCCGTTCGTGTCCATGTATTCGAGCAAGGTATTCAGGAACGTGAGCAATTCCGGCTCATGGTGCTTGAGCGCCCAAGAGATCGGCGAGGTGTCGAGCGGATCGGTGCCGAACAGGTCGGCAAGCTGGTCCGGATGGGTCTCCACGTCGCGCGCGCTGACGAACGCGTCCCAGTAGGCCGCGTCGGCCCGGCCGGCGAGCACCTCGAGCGAGCCCTGGCTCTGATTCGTGCTCTCGACGCCCACGATCTTCGCATGCTTGAAGTGCGACTTCAGCCAGTCGTACGGCGCGCCGCCGAGGGGCGAGGCGATGGTGATCCCCGGCTTGTCCAGATCCATGATGTTCTTCACGTCCTTGAACCGGGTCTCCGCATCCTTCTTGCGCACGACCACGTCGTTGCCCATGAACGCGTAAGGTTGGGTGAACGAAAGCGCCAGAGCGCGTTGCGGCGTGGCGAAAGGCGCGCCGACGAAGACGTCGATCTGGTCGGACTGGAGCGCCGCCGCGAAGGTGCCCCAGGTCTGCTCGATCCAAACCGGCTTGATCTTGATCGATTCGAACATCGCGTTGAGCGCGTCGATATACACGCCCGAGAGCTTGCCGGTTTTCGGATCCTTCATCATCAAGGGCGGGTAGTTGACGTAGCCCAGGTGAATTTCCTTCGAGTTCACGATATCGTCCAAATCCCGCGCCGCCGCCTTGTGCGGCGCGCTCAGCAGCAGGACGGACGCCAACGTCGCCGCGGCGCCCGCCCATAAAATTTTCCTCGTCTTGCGCATTTTCGCCTCCATTCCGTTTGTCCGCTGTTATTGGACCCCGCCGATCGGGATCCGGTTCTTGGACCTCTCAGTACCCAAGTCTCAAATCGACCGCGTTGCGCAGCGGTTGGCCGCGCATGTAGCGGCCCAGATTGTCGAACGTCAGATCGAGCGTGTCTGGAACGTATCGGTCGACGTCCGACGACGAGCAGTGCGGGCTGACAATCAAATTCCTCGTGCGCCAGAGGGGGGACGAGGCCGGGAGCGGCTCTTCCTCGAAGGCGTCGAGCACGGCGCCCGAGAGCCGACCGCTCTCGAGCAACGCCCTGAGCGCGTCGTAATCGACGGTGGCGCCTCGGCCGAGATTCGCGAATCCGGCGCCCGGTTTCATGGCTTCGAGCTCGCGGCGGCCGACGAAGTGGCGTGTCGCGCCCGTGAGCGGCAGCGTTACCAGTACGAAATCGGCCCGCGCCATCGCCTTGCGCACCTGCGCCGGCCGGAACATCTCGTCCACGTGCGGATGTGCGCCGCCGCCGCGCCGCACGCCGAGCACCGTCATGCCCATCGCTTTGCACAGCTCGGCGGCGCGCCCGCCGATTCGCCCGACGCCCACGATCGCAACCGTCTTGCCCCGGATCGGGCTGCCGAACACCGTGTGCCAGCGGGCACGGCGTTGGTTCGTGGTCATGATCGGGACGTTGTGGTTGAGCATCAGAAGCGCCGTGAGCCCGAACTCGCCGTGCTTCTCGGCGTGAACGCCGGAATTGTTCGTCATGACCACGCCCCGCGGCAGCCAGTCGAGCGGCGAGACGTGATCGATGCCGGCGGAGGTGAGCTGGATCCACCGGAGCTTGGGCGCGCGCTTGCGGAAATTCCCCGGTTTGAAATCGAGGCCCATGAAGACGAGGATCTCGGCGTCGCGCATCTCCGCGTCGAAGCTCCGGAAATCCCAGCCGATCGTGGCGCGCACCCGGCGCGCAAGTGCCGGATGCCGGGCGGCCGCCTCGGCATAGTGCTCGGCCTCGACCTGTACGTGCTTGTGGTAGGTCGAGACGTTCTCGATGTGCATGTGAACGACATGCCCGCGCGACGATGGGCGACGGAGAGCGGTCATCGGCTGTCTTCCCTCTTCTTCGTTCCGGTCCGCGTCAATGCAGGACGCTATTGATGAAGGCGCGCGTTCGCGCCTCGAGCGGATCGCGCAGGACCTGCTCCGGCGGCCCACGCTCGATGATGACGCCGTGGTCCATCATGACGACCTTGTCGGCGACCTCGCGCCCGAAGCCGATTTCGTGGGTGACGACGACCAGGGTCGTGCCGTGAAGGTGCGGGCCGCCGTTGCGGGCGAGCGAGCGAATGACGTCGAGCACCTCGCCCACGAGCTCGGGATCGAGCGACGAGGTCGGTTCGTCGAACAGCATCGCCTTGGGCTCCATGGCGAGCGCGCGCGCGATCGCGGCGCGCTGCATCTGGCCGCCCGAGAGCGCGTTGGGGTAGACGTTGCGCTTGGCGGCGAGCCCGACCCGCTCGAGGAGCGCCATGCCGCGCTCGGCGGCGACCTTCGCATTCTCCTTCTTCACCACCACGAGCCCCTCGATCACGTTTTGCAGGACCGTCTTGTGCGGCCAAAGATGAAAATGCTGGAACACCATGCTCATGTGGGCGCGCATCTCGGCGATGCGCCGTTCGCTCTGGCGCACCCTTTTGCCGTTGGGCAGCTTGCGGTACCCCACCAGCGCCCCGTCGAAATGGATTTCGCCGTCGTCGTACTCTTCGAGAAAATTGAAGCAGCGCAGCATGGTCGACTTGCCCGACCCGCTCGGCCCGATCACGACCATCACCTCGCCGCGCTCGACCTCGAGCGAGACGCCTTTCAGGACCTCGAGGGTGCCAAAGCGCTTCCGCAGATTGCGTACCGCGAACATCGGTCCGCCGTTGGCGCTCGGAACGGCGGCGCCGGTCTCGCGGGGATTGGCGTCGTGCATCGGCACTCCTCTCGCTCCACGGCGCGCGCGGCGCGCCGTCGTGTTAGCGTGCGCTTTTGACCCAATATTTCTCGAGCAGCCGCGAAATGTAGATGAGCGGGTAGATCATCATCGCGAACACGATGGCCGTCGCCGAATAGACCTCGAGCGGGCGGTAGGTCGAGATGATCAGCACGTCGGAGGCATGCAGCAGCTCGTACACGGCGAGAATCGATCCGAGCGTCGTGAGCTTGATCAGGTTCGCGGTCTCGTTCATGAAGGGCGGGATCATGCGCCGGACGGCCTGGGGCAGGATGATGCGCCACATGGCCTGGTATTGGACCATGCCGACCGACTTCGCGGCGTCGACCTGGCCGCGCTCGATCGAGAGGATGCCGCCGCGGAAGATCTCGCTGAAGTAGGCCGCCGTGTGCAAGCCGAGGCCGAGGGCGACCGAGGCGAAGGCACTGAGCCGGATGCCGGTGATGATCGGCAGCGCATAGTAGATCCACACGAGCTGGACCAGGGCCGGCGTGCTGCGGAAGGTCTCGACGTAGATCGCGGCGGGGATGCGCAGCAATCGGGAGCGCGACAGGCGCGCGAACGCGATCAGGAGGCCCAGCACGACCGCGATCGAGAATGCGACGCCCGTGAGCTCGGCCGTAACCTCCGCGCCGTAAACGAAGACCTGCCAGTTGTCGTAAACGGCATCGAAATGCCACTGGTACATATCGCCCCCGTCGCCCCTCCCGATCCGTCATTACGCGGCGACCGAACCCGCGGCCGCCGCGTCGCTCAACCCCCGTCGCCCAACCCCCGCCGATGCCCCGTCGGGCCGCCTAGAGCCGGCCCGCGGCGCGCGCGACCGGGCGCGCCGAGACCGTCTCGCCGTCCAACACGCGGTCGAGAACCCAGTTCGCGAACGCGTGCACGAGCGTTTCCTTGCGCGACACGCGACCGGGACGCGCGAGCGGGGATTGCAGCCCCTGGTGCTGAAGCTCGGCGATGCCGTTGTCTTCGGGGATCGAGAGATCGCAGCGCTCGTAGTAGATCCGCGCGATCTCCTCGAAGTCGGGCCGTTCGATGGTCGTCTCCGGAAACGCGTGCGCGACGACGACCTCGGTGCGGGCCGGGCCGCGCGGATAAAGCTCGACCCAGAAGAGTCCGTCCTGATTGCAGGCGAGCGTGGTCGCTGGGTAGACGATCACGAAATAGGTTCCGTTGCGCGCCTTTTCGGTCAGCGTCGGAATCCACGGGAAGGCGCCCGCACTGGCGGGGAGCGTGGCGATCGACTTCTTGGTCCGGTAATAGGCCGCGGCCCAATTGCGCCTCTGGGGCTCGTAGACCAGTTTCTGAGCCCCGATCGAGTGGCGATGCACCGTCGCCGTATGGTAATCCTCGATCGAATTCTCCGCGAGCAGCTTCCAGTTGCAGTTGACGCTGTAGCTCTTGCGCCGCACGCAGCGCATGCGCCCGAACCCGTAGCACTGGAGGAACGCCGGCAGGTCGCCGAGATAACTCGCGAGGCTCTCGGCGTCGGAATCGAAATTCACGAACATGAACCCGTCCCAGGTCTCGAGCCGGACCGGCTGGAGCGAGAAGTCCGCGCGATCGAAACCGTGCACGCCCTCCATCCCGGGTGCCGCGACGAGGGCGCCGTCGAGCGCGTACGACCAGCTGTGATAGGGACACGCGATGTAGCGCGTGCAGCGGCCCGCCCCCTTGAGCAACAGCGCGCCGCGGTGGCGGCACGTATTCGCCAATGCGCGCGGCACGCCGTCGCGGCACCGTACGACGATGATGGGAATGCCCGCAATATCGGCCGTGAAATAGTCGCCGGCCTTGGGAATTTGGTCGGCGCGCCCGAGAAAATTCCAGGCGCGGCGGAAAATCCGCTCCGCCTCGCGCTGATAGAATTCGGGCGACGTGTAACAGGAGGCCGGCAGGTGCTCGGCCTCCTCGATGGGATTCCGGACCCGATCGTAGCGCTCCGTTCGGAACAGTTCTGACGCTTCTGCCATCCCCCCGGATCCTGCAAAATCGGGGCCACGCCCATTGGCGTGGCCACCGGCGCATGATATGATGATTTAACCGACCGATCAATTAATAGTACAGGCGATGGCGCGTTCAGCAACGTCGAAAAGCCGTCAAGCGGGCGCCGATTTTTGGTGCGACTGCTCACTTGTTGTGCATTGCGCGGCGCCGCGGGAGCGGCAAGTGCGCGCCGGGACGCGCGCCGCCGCGGGTCCGCGTCGGCGCGTGCCGCTGCGGCGGAAGTCGCCGGCCCGCGGTCGCGGAGATGTTGCGCGGCCGTGCGCAGATCGGGCGGCGCGGCCATGCGTCTAGTGGGAAAATCGATCGTCGTAACGGGGGGCGGGACGGGCATCGGGTTGGAGCTTGCGCGCCAACTCGTCGCGCGCGGCAACCGTGTGGCGATCTGCGGCCGTCGGCGCGCGAAGATCGACGCAGCGCAGAGCGCGATTCCCGGGCTCGAGGGCATCGCGTGCGACCTCGGCGCGGAAGGCGGGGTCGAGGCGCTGGACGAGTTCGTGCGCTCGAAGTTCGAGAACATCGACATGCTGGTCAATAACGCCGCGGTGCAGGTCCAAACGACCCTTCTCGATGGCAAGGCCGGAAGCGCCGATCTGGCCCACGAGCTCATGACCAATCTCGGCGCGCCGTTGCGTCTGGCGCAACTTTTCATGCCCATGCTGCTGCGCCGACCCGAGGCTGCGATCGTCAACATGATCTCGTTGCTGGGCATTTTGCCCAAGGCCAATGCGCCCGGCTATTGCGCTTCCAAGGCGGGGCTCTACGCCTTCACCCGATCTTTGGAGCTTGCGCTTGCGGGCTCGCGGGTCCGCGCGATCGCCGTTTTTCCGCCCATGGTCGAGACGCCGATGACCCATGGGCGCGGGACCGACAAAATGCCGGTCGAAGCCTTCGTACGGGCGATGATCGCCGACATCGAGCGCGGCAGGCGCGACATTCGAGTCGGCCAGGCGCGCACCGTCTTGATGCTTAACCGAGTCTTGCCCGGCCTCGCCTGGTGGCGCACCAGGCGCATGTCGGCGGGAGCGACAATGCCGCTAACGGACTGACGATATTGACCCGATTTGCGCTTACCGGGACGCGCGGCCGGCACCGCGTTCCCGGTTTGGACCGAAGCTGAACGCCAGATGAGTTGCAGGGAATCGGCGCTTCGGCTAATGACTTGGAAATCGCGACACGCGGCAGTTGCAAGGCCGCGCCGCGCAGTTCGGCAGCGTCGAGCGCCTGCCAAGCGAGGAAACGTCAAAATGGCCCGCGATACGACCCACACTCTTCACCGCTCGAGCGGCAACGCTCAGCGCGAGAAGCTCCTGATGGTCGGCCTCGAGCTGTTCTCGAGCCGCGACTTCGCGTCCGTGACGATCAAGGAGATCGCCAAGGCCGCCAAGGTGAATTCGGCGCTGATCTACTACTATTTCCGCAACAAGGAGGACTTGTTCCGCGCCAGCATCGAGTATGCGATCCTGCAGGCGCTCGAGAACTACAGCCGGCTCAAGGACAGGCATTCGAATCCGGTCGACCTTATCGACGACTGGTTCGAGAACAACATCGAAATGGCGCCCGCGTTCCAGAAGCTCGTCAAGGTGCTGCTGGATTATTCCAACTCCCGGATCCGGCTGGCCTCCGTGGATGCGCTTGCCAAACTCTTCTATCGCGAGGAAATAAGCATTCTCTCGAACAGCATCAGGCACGCCGTCGGCCTGGGCGCGTTCGATCCGGTCGACGCCGACCGGGCGGCGACCTTCGCGTCCGTTCACTTGGACGGCATCATGGCCGCCTCGATGATCCGACGCGACTTCGACCTGGGCGCCGAGATCGCCAATCTGAGGGAGCAGTTCTGGCTCTATGTCGGCTATCGGAAGGCGCGACGGACGATCAAGAAGAGCGCCTGACGAAAATCGCCTCGGCCGCTCCGGGGCGCTCTTCCGTGCCGCGCACGGGCGGCCATCGAGCGGCCGAGCCGGTTTTGCGCGCCTCTAGGACGGCGCCCTGACGCGCCTGCGATCGTGCCGCCGGGCATGGGGCTTCCGCTTGGCCGCGAGGCAGTCGGGAGTCGAATTCCCCAACCGTTTCTCAAGGAACAGACCGCGCTCGACCGGCGATTTGGCCGTGCCGCGCGATGAGCGTCTCGACGCCGACGGACGTCGCGTGGCGACGCGCGCGTCCACGCGACCGTTTCGACGCCGCGGCGCCGCGGCGCGACGAGGCCCGCCGATTTTCAATTGACCAATTAATTATCGTCGGGCATCATCGGTCGTCCATCGAATCGTGCCGCGGCGCGTGCCGCGCATCTCGACGTAGACCCGATTGCGCGACGCGATCGCCCCATCGACCTCGGAATTGTGATGAGGCGGGCGAAACCGGTCGGCGGATTTGCGCGGTAACGGCCCGATGCGACGGCGCGCGAGGCGGGGCGGCGACGATGCGAAAGGCGCCGGGGTCGCACGCGCCATCGGGCCGGGCCCATCTTGGGTGCGCGGTTTATCCACCAGGAGGACGAGGGTCATGGCTGCAGGAAGTGGACGGACGAGCCGCAATTTTTCGGCCGGCGACGGTGCCGCCGGGGCCAGCCGGGGGGCCGGCGCTAAAAGCCCGTCCCGCGGCGCGGGCGAGGATTTCACCGCGCTCAGGCGCGAGCTCGAGGGGCGAGGCGTCAAATACTGCCTCGCGTCCTACGTCGACGTCCATGGCATCCCCAAGGCAAAAAGCGTTCCGATCGACCATTTCGAACGCATGATGCGCGGCTCGGAGCTGTTCACGGGGGCTGCCCTCGACGGGCTGGGCCAGGCGCCCAACGACGACGAGCTCGCGGTCCATCCCGATCCGCGCGCCATCACCGTGCTCCCCTGGCGTCCGGAGATCGCCTGGGCGCCGGGCGGGTTGCGCTTCCACGACGAACCCTGGCCGATGTGCGCGCGCAACGTGCTGACGCGGCAGATCGAGCGCCTGGCGCGCCACGGCCTCACCTTCAATCTCGGCGTCGAATGCGAGGTCTTCCTGGTGCGGCGCGAGGGCGACGCGCTGAGGCCCGCCAATCCGCTCGACGTGCTGCCGAAGGCCGCATACGACGTGATCGGCCTGGTCGAGAACCACGCGTGGCTGGACGAGGTCGTCGGCCACATGAACGGTCTCGGATGGGAGGTCCACTCGTTCGACCATGAGGACGCCAACAGCCAGTTCGAGTTCGATTTCGCCTATTCGGACGTGCTCACCATGGCGGACCGCTTCACGCTCTGGCGCATGATGATGAAGGAGGTGTCCCGACGTCATGGCTGGGAGGCGACATTCATGGCCAAGCCCTACGCCGACCGGACCGGGAGCGGGGCGCATTTCAACATGTCGCTGGCCGACGCGCGCACGGGCGAGAACAAGTTCGGCGACGGGAGCGACCGGCGCGGTTGCGGCCTGTCGAGCCTCGCATACAAATTTCTTGCCGGCATCCTGCGTCACGCCCCGGCGATCGTGGCGACGACCTGCTGCACCGTGAATTCCTACAAGCGCCTGATCAAGACCGGCTCGATGACCGGCTTCACCTGGGCGCCCGTCTTCATCTCGTACGGCGGCAACAACCGCACCCACATGTTGCGCGTTCCCATGGTGCGGCCGCAGATCGAGGGCGCGCCCGGCGATCACCAGGGCGTCTACCTCTCCGGGGCGCGCATCGAATGCCGCGCGGTCGACCCATCCATGAACCCGTATCTCGCGGCGGCCATGATGCTCGGTGCCGGTCTCGAGGGCATCGAGGAAAATCTCGACCCGGGCGACCCGCACAACGTCAACATGTACGAGCTGTCCGAAGCCGAGCTGGCCGCGCGCGGCGTCAAGACCCTGCCGCGCACGCTCCAGGAGGCGGTCGCCGCTTTCGCCGCCGACCCGCTCTCCCGCAAAGTGTTCGGCGACGATCTGTTCAATTCCTATGTCGACATCAAGGAGCGGGAGTGGTGGAATTACCACGGCGCGATCTCGAAGTGGGAGCTCGACACCTATCTCACGCGGTACTGACGCGCGGGCGCGCTACGGCGGTCGGGAGGCGGAAATGACGCTGGCTGATGACATGTTCGATCCGGCGCATTATCAGCGCGTGCGGTTGCCGGCGCTCGAGGCGGAGACGTTGCCGCCCTGGTGCTACACGGCACCGGCGTTCTACCAACGCGAGGTCGAGCGAATTTTCAAGCGGACTTGGAACTTCATCGGCCGCGAGGACGAAGTCCCGAATTCGGGCGACTACATGACGTTCGACCTGTTCGGCGAGCCGCTCGCGATCGTTCGCGGCCGCGACGGCGTGGTGCGCGCCTTCGTCAACATCTGCCGTCATCGCGGCACGCGCATGCTCTCGGGCAACGGCAATTGTCGCGTGATCAGCTGCCCTTACCACGCCTGGGCCTACAGTCTCGACGGCCAGCTGGTCGCGACGCCGGGCATGGAACAGACGGCTCAATTCAGCCGCGACGATTACGGGCTTCTGCCGGTGCGCCTGGAGAGCTGGGAGGGATTCATCTTCGTCAATTTCGACCGGTCCGCGCCCGGGCTCATGGCGCATCTGGGCAACCTGCCCCAGGCGCTCGCCTCCTATCGCATGTCGGAGATGGTGTGCGTTCGTCGCCGCGAGTTCGACCTGGCCTGCAACTGGAAGATCTACCTCGAGAACGCGATGGAGGAATACCACACGCCGACGGTCCACAAGCAATCGATCGGCAAGCAAACGACCGTGCAGGAGAAGAGCGAAGGAGAATGGGACGGCCTCTATATGCCGTCGGAGGAGACCATCGCATTGCTCGCCGAGGATCTGCCCGACGCATTCGCGCCGATTCCGACGCTCGACGCAAAGGCGGCGGCAGGGGCCTACTTCCTGTCCATCTATCCCTGTACCTTCTTCGCAACGACGCAAGATTGCATGTGGTGGCTTCAGGAGTTTCCCTCCGGACCCGGACGCACCAAGGTCGTGATCGGCTCGTGCTTCCCGCGCGCGACCGTCGCGCGCCCCGATTTCGCGTCGCGCGTCCAAAAATACTACCGGCGCTGGGACAAGTCGCTGCCCGAGGACAACGCCATCTCCGAGCTCCAGCATGAGGGCGTCAATTCCTCATTCAGTCGGCCCGGCCGGCTCTCGTTCCACGAACCGGTGGTACGCGACATCGCGAATTGGGTGCTGGACCACGTGCTGGACTGAGCGGCAGGACGGCGAAGCGGTCGACCCGTGGCGCGCCACGACGCGCGAGCGAGATTAATCGGAAGGTATCGGCGGCATGGCGAAGAAGGCGAGCTTTCGGGATTTTTTGGCCAAGCTCGATGCGAATGGCGAGCTGCTGCACCTGAAGAAGCCGGTCGACCCGCGCTCTCTTTCGACGCTGATCGCGCAGTCGTCCCAGGCGGTCATGTTCGAATCGGTGAGCGAGTATCCCGATTGGCGCGTGGCGGGAGGTCTCGTCGGCACGCGCCGCCGGCTTGCGCTCGCGATGGGCTCGAGCGAGGACGACGTCGCCGTTCACTTCGAGCGCGGGCTCCGGAACCCGATCGCTCCCGTCATGGTCGACCAGGCGCCGTGCCAGGAAGTGATCCAGGAGGGTGCCGCGGTCGATCTCACGTCCATTCCCTATCCTTTGATGCACAAGCTCGACGGCGGTCCTTACCTCTCGGCGACTTGCGTCGTTTCCAAGGATCCCGAATTCGGCCGCAACGTAGGCTCGTACCGGCTGATGTACCGGACGCCGACCGAGACCGGCATCGATCTCGTATCGCCATCCGACATGCGCCTCTATTACCAGCGCTGCCTGGACCGTGGACAGCCGCTCGAGATCGCGGTCGCGGTGGGCGTTCACCCGTTCGAGATGCTGGCGGCCTCGTACAAGGCGCCGATCAACATGGACGAGTTCTGGACCGCGGGCGGCTTGCATGGCGCTCCGGTCGAGCTCGTGAAATGCCGCACCGTCGATCTCGAGGTTCCGGCCGACGCCGAGTTCGTCCTTGAAGGCGAGCTGCTGCCCACCGGGTGGACCGCCGACGAGGGGCCGTTCGGCGAGTTCAGCCAGATTTCCGGCGACGTCAAATGGAACCCGATTTTCCGCGTCAAATGCGTGACGCGCCGCAAGAAGCCGATCTTCTATCTCCTGCAGATGCCGTGGGAAAACGATTGGCTGTGCGCGCCGGTGGTCGAGGCGGCGGGACTCCAGGCGCTGCGCAACGCGAGCGTGCAGCCGGTCGCGATCCGCGCGCCGGTCGGCGGGTGCGGCTACTGGACCCTGATCGCGTCCATCCGGAAGCGCCCGGGCGAAGGGAAGAATGCGCTCCTGGCGCTGCTCTCGGTCGCCGAGGTCAAGCTCGCCATCGTCACCGACGACGACATCAACATCCACGATCCCGACCAGCTCGATTGGGCGATGACCTTCAGGGTCCAGGCCGACAAGGACGTGATCATCGTCTCGGGCGCGCGCGGCAAGCACGTGGACCCGAGCATCCGCGCCTGGGAGATGGGGAAGGGCGGTCTGCCGACCACGGCGAAGCTCGGCATCGACGCCACGATCCCGGAGAGTATCCCGCGCAAATTCTATCGTCGCCTGGAGTATTACGCGTTCGACGGCAAGCGCCTCGAGGAGTTCAAATGACCGACCTCGCCTCCCAGATCGTCGCGGAAATCCGCGAACGGCCGCGGCACTTCGCCGAGCTCGTGGACCTGCATCGCGAGGTGCCCTGGCGCGCGTTTCTCGGCGCTTGGGGCGAGGTGAGGGCGGCTCAGATTCTGACGCGGGACGAGGACGGTCATTATCTCCTGGCCGAGCGCTCCTAGGCCTCGGCGTCCGGGGTTCGGGCGGGACGGCTTCGCCGGAAGTTGGGAACATCGATGATTGCGGGCGACGATTCGAGAAATACGGCCAACGCCGAAGCGTTCGGGCGCATGTGCGGCGCGGACCCGGTGCTCGAGGACATCGTCCCCGCGATCCGCGTCGTCCCCGGGATGCAGCGGAGCCTGATCCTGACGTCGGGCCCGGCGCTGCCATGGCGCGAATATGCGGGAGGCCAGCGCAAGGCCATCATCGGTGCCGCGATCTTCGAAGGGCTCGCCGCAAGCGAGGGGGACGCCGAGACGCGGCTGGCGCGCGGTGAGATCGGCGTCGACGGTTGCCACGCCCACGGCTGCGTCGGGTCGCTCGCGGGCGTCTACAGCGCGTCGATGCCGGTCTATGTCGTGCGCAACCGGGCGCTCGGCAACGTCGGCTATTGCAATTTCTACGAGGGCACCAATCCGCGCCGGCTCAATTACGGCGTATACGACGAAGGCGTGCGCGACCGGCTGCTTCACATCCAGAACGTGGTCGCCCCGACCGTGGCCGAAGCCGTGCGCCGCCTCGGGGGCATTCCGTTGAAGCCGATCATGAAGCGAGCGCTCCATATGAGCGACGAGCTCCACAGCCGCAACACGGCGGCGTCGCTCCTGTTCGCGCGCGAGTTGGTCCCGGCGTTTCTGCGCATGGCGGCCGAGGGCATGGAAGAAAGCGTGTCGAAGACCGTGCAGGCCCTGACCGAGGACCATTACTCGTTCCTCCGCCTCTCGATGGCCGCCGCGAAGGCGGCCGCCGACGCGGCCCATGGCATCGAGCGCGCGAGCATCGTCACGGCGATGGGCTTCAGCTGCCGCGAGTTCGCGATCCGCGTCTCGGGACTGGGCGACCGCTGGTTCACCGGCCCCCACGCGTCGGTCGAGGCGAAGCTGTTCCCCGGCCATAGCGCGGACGAGATCACATGGATGGGCGGCGAGAGCCCGATCACCGAAACCGTGGGTCTCGGCGGCTTTGCCCAAGCTGCCGCGTTTCCGCTGCAGAGCTACCAGGGCGGGTCGCCCGAGGACATGGTCGCGCGGAACCTCGAGCTCTATCGGATCGTGTTCGGCGACAACACGGATTTTCAGATCCCCTTTCTGCGCTATCGCGGCACGCCGACCGGCATCGACATCTTCAAGGTCGTCGCGACGACGCTTCGACCGGTCATGGACATCGGCGTCGCCGGGCGCGACGGCGGACAGATCGGCGCCGGCATCGTTCGGGCTCCGCTCGAATGCTTCGAGAAGGCCGTAGCCGCGTACCGGGAGCGCTACCGAAACTGACCGCAAGCCTCCGCGCGTGAGCCGTGACGGCGCTCGTGCGATGGTTCGAGCCGATCGGGCCTTACCCGTAACGCGTTGATTTGTATGGAATAATCCCCCTCGTCCGCCGAGAATCCTGGCGCCCCGGCCTATCCAACGCATCACGGGCCCTACTCGTCAAAACGCCGAGCGCATCTTTCCCCGAATTTTCTCGACCGCCCGTACTGTTCGACGCACACACGCTCGCTTGTGCACAGTTGTGCTATTGAATTTCCCATGAATCCAACGGCCCCGCGTCCTTGACGTCGTAGGGCTCGCAAGTTCAATCCCTGCAGCACCCACCATTTTCCTGAACGACTTATCTCGGGCGATCGCGCTTCCGCTGCCCGATACGCCGCCGCACTCACGCGAGCGGAGCACCCGCGCCGTCTTCGGCCACCTCGTCGGTCACGACCTTGAAGCTCGCGACCATGTTCGCGCCGAAGGTGCTGCTGAGGGGCACGTCGGCGGCATCCCTGCCGCGCGCGATCAAAATGCGGCCGATGCGCGGGATGTAGTTGCGAGGGTCGAACGCGTACCAGCGGCCGCCCAGATAGGCTTCGAACCAGGCCGAGAAATCCATCGGCTCGTCGGCCGGCGGGACGCCGATGTCGCCGAGATAGCCGGTGCAATAACGCGCCGGAATATTGAGGCAGCGGCAGAAGGCGATCGCGAGATGGGCGAAGTCGCGGCAGACGCCCGTGCGCTCGTTGAAGGTTTCCCAAGCCGTCTTGGTCGGCCGGGCATGTTGGTAGCCGAACGCGACGTGCTGGTGCACGAAATCGCACACCGCCTGAACGCGCGGCCAGCCGGTCGGGAACCGGTCGAACAGGTCCCACGCGATCTGGGACAGCCGGTCGGTCTCGCAGTACCGGCTGCCCAGGAGGAAGACCAAAGTCTCCTCGGGCAAATCCTGGACGCGGTATTGGATGGCACCCGGCGCCACCTCGTCCGGAAGCCCGCTGTCGCGCACGAGTGCCGTGCTCGCGATCCGGATGCGGCCCGCGGGGGCCACGATCCTCGTGCACCAGTTGCCGAAGCCGTCGCGGTAAGCGGTCATCGGGACCGACGGGTCGGTCGTCAGAAGGTCCGGCACCACGAGATCGGACGCGCGCGAGTAGTGCACGTTCAAGGTCAGGATCATGGGCGTGGGGTAGGGACAGTCGTAAACCAGCTCGTAACCGACCCGGATCAACATGGCGGCTCCGACCGTTCCGATTCGTCGGCGTCGGGCATTCGTCGCGGCGCCGCTTCCGTCACGAAACGCCGGCGACCGCGCGCGCCGGACCTTGGGTCGAGGCGCGTTCCGGCGCACGCCGCGCTCGCGATCCCGGCGCTCCTGTGTGTCGCGACGCTCGATCGATCCGTCTCCGGCGGGTTCATCGCGCCATTTTCCTCGTCTCGCTCATAAAGGCCGACGATCGCCAAAGCGGCGGCGGATTCGGGCGATCCGGGTGCGTCGAAAAGCCGCAAATCCGCCGCTATTCGCCTGGCGCCGATTAAGATCGCATTCGCGCTGCGAAAAGGCTACACTCTCCGTCATTCATCACAGGAGCCGTCTTGACCAACGAGGAAGGCCACATTCGGATCGTGGCGCGACAGGCAGTTTGCGCCATGGTCGGCCGGCATATCGAAGTCTCGGTCGATGCCGATCGGGTCTTGTCGTCGAAACCGGGAACCTTCGGGGGCGCGCTCGTGGAGATCGAGATGCTCGGGCCCGACGGTGCCGCGCATCGCGGCTCCATCACGGTGTCCGCCAAGGCGGAAGCGACGGCCTGGGGCACCGACGAGATCGTCGGCGCCGCGCGCCGAGCGGCGGACCGGATTCTCGCCAAGTACCCTTCATGGCGCCGGCCCACCGCCTAGGCGTCGCCGTCGTCGGTGGCATTCCGTCGCAGCCGAACCCCGCCGTCGATTCGACGCCGCCGCCGGCACGGAATCGCTAAATTCCATCACAACCGAGGAGTCGCGCAATGCAGCCTCACAAGTTCAAGGTCGGACAAACGGTCCGGTTCTTTCAAAGCACGATCGTCATTGCGACGCGCAAGGAAGGCCCGGACGCCACGCCGGAGCGTTACGAGATCACCCGCCTTCTTCCGAGCGACGGCGCCCAGCAGCAATACCGCATCAAGGGTTGCACCAAGGGCCAGGAGCGCGTGGTGGTGGAAAGCGAGATCGGCTGACATGGGTCGCGTGATGCCCAAGGAACCGAACGGCGGGGCGTCCGCCGCCGCGGACGCCGGCTCGATTCCGACCGACGCCGAGATCGAGGCCGCGGCCGAGCGGCTGGACCCGAGCTGGCTCAAGGGACCGACGCGGCCGGCCGCCGGCCAATCGAATTCCCATCGGGTCGTCCAGAGCTTGCCGCTCGGCCGCGCCCACTCGGTCGCGGTGGAAGTCAAGCGACCGCCCAAGCGGCGCGCGTAGCGCAACGCCGAATTCGACATTCGTCGATTGGCGCCGGCCGGGCCTCGCACATCGAGCGCCGGCGTGACGCGTTCCGGCAGGGCACGAAAATCGGCGCGGCGAATTGCTTTTCTCCAGGTTTTCTCGATATCGGCGCGTCCCGGCTCGGACCGGCTCCGTTTAACGCGCCCGTGCCGTCGAAATCGCGCGAGTTCGGAATCGCGCCGGCGGCGGCAAAGAAAAAAGGCGATTCGGGATTTGAGTCCCGAATCGCCGAAGTCGAGCGAGGGAGAATGGGTCGCCCGGAGTCCGATAATTTCCGTCTCCGGAGCGTCGGCTCGAGGCGCGGCGTCAGTTCACGGCCGCCTACATGACGGGCTTGTACACGTAGAGTGCCGCGTACCCGCCGGCATAGGCATAGACGTCGTGGTTGACCGGATCGACCGCGCCGCTATGGGTCGGCCCCTTGGTCCCGGTGTGGACCGTGGTCAGGTATTTCTCGCCCTTGATCGAATAGACGTCGAACCCCGGGATGCCGCCTTGGAAGGCGTACGCCAGGCCCAGGCCGGCATCGTGGCCGACCTCGTCGGCACCCGCGGTCTCGGGCAGCGGCTTGTCGATCTGGAGCGTCTTGGGATCGACGATATAGAGCACGTGGTTGGTCGTGCCGACCCAGATCGCATGATGGGTCGGATCCCAGAACATGTCCTTGGTGCCGCCGAACTTGTTCAGCTTGAGCTGGTAGTCCGCGATCTTGCCGATCTTGCCGTCCTGGGGATTGACGGTCTCGACGTCGGAATCGTCGGTCGCATAGATGGTGCCGTTGATCAGGCTCGCGACGTCGGGGCCGGCCACGGCCTTCGCCGGCTCGAGCGAATATTTGGCGACGAATTTCGGATGCGCCCCGGGCGTGTATTCCTCGATCCAGTTGTTGTCGTCCGAAACGACGTAGAGATGGCCGTTCGCCGGGTCGATGAAGGTGCCGTCGGGCGACGTTCCCTTGGTGGTGACGCGGTCGACGATCTTCCAGTCGTGCTTGTCGATGACGACGATCTGATTGGCCTTGCCGGCGCCCGCGCCCTCGGCCGCCGTTTCATAGACGTAGTTCTTGTCGAACGTCATGGTGTTCGGCGCGGCGATATCCTGGAACGCGTGCACGACCTTGTTGGTCTTGGTGTCGATCACGGCCATGCCGTGATCCTTGAGCGACACGTAGACGTCCCGGTTGGACGGATCGAAGGCGACCCAGTCGCCGTGGCCGGGCTTGGTCGGCAGCGGAATCTTTGCGACCAGCTTGAAGGTGGGCGGGCTGCTCGCGAGGCTCGTGCCGGTCATCAGGCCCGTCAACAGGGCCGTGGCCGCCACCAATTTCATGACGTGGCTCATTCGTTTCACTCCCTAGGATTTGTTGGTGCGGTGCCGGAGCCCGCCACCGTCGATCAGATCAGATGCGGGATTACCGATACGTGACCGGAAGATGAAAAATGAATTCTTCGCGTGGCATGGATCGCACGCGGCGTTTTTGCTTGAACAAAACGCAATGTACGGGCGGCGTTGCCCCGCAACGTTGTCGAGCCCCAATATCTTTCGGCGCGGCCGATAGGCGCGCCGGATGAATTTGGCAATAATGGAGCGGAGCGTCCGCGACCCGCGCTTCGAGCGTCGCGCCGCGTCGCGCGCGTCAGCCGCGGCCGTTGAGATTGTAGAAGGGCTCGGTCTCCGGCAAAGGCCAATCCTCGTAGAAGGTGCGGAGATGGGGGAAGAGGGCGCGGCTCAGCTGCTTGCGCTCGAGCTCGTCGGGCCGCGGCGGTGCCGCCAACGCCTCGGCGATTTCGCCCCATATCTGCGCGCGGTCGACGCGCGTCGCGCGCCCGCCCTCGAGCACGATCGTGCCGTCGATCATGACCGTATCCACGTCCGTGCTGCGCGCGCGGTAGACGATCGCGTCGGCGACCGGAATCTTCGCATCGAGATAGGGAGCCGCGATGCGCTCATAATCGAGCAGCACGAGGTCGGCGCGCTTCCCGGGCTCGATGGTGCCGATCTCGGCGCCGAACCCGGTCGCCCTGGCGCCGGTCTCGGTCGCCATGCGGAAGATCTGCGCCGCCGTGAGCGCCGGCCGATCGAGGCCGGGCCGGCAATGGAGATGCTTCACGAGGCGCATCTCCTGGAGCATGTCGCGATCGTCGTTGAGGCCGGCCTCGTCGATGCCGAGCGCCACCGGAATGCCGCGCGCGAGCATCTCGAGCACCGGTGCGATGCCGCTCCTGAGGCGCAGGTTCGAGCTCGCATTGTGGCACACCGTAACGCCGCGTTCTGCGAGAAGGTCGAGGTCGGCCGCGCTGGCCCAGACCGCGTGGCCGACCGTGAGATGGGGCCCGAGGAAGCCGATCTCGTCGAGATGCTTCAGCGCCGTGGTGCCGAAGCGGCGCTGGGCGTAGAGCTTCTGGTAATGGGTCTCCGAGAGATGCAGATGGATGCCGATGCCGAATTCCGCCGCCCATTTCGTCGTCAAACCCAGGAGCGCGTCGGAGCAGCGTTCCAGGTTGATGGGTGCGAGCCAGATACGCACCAGATTGCGGCCGCGATAGGCGCCGATCACGGGTGTCAGGAACTCGGACCCATACGCCTCGAGCCGGAAATGAGTCCTCGCGAGCCACGCCTCGGTCTCGCGCGCGAGCTCGGGCGGCAGGCGCTTCAGGAACTCCCGGTCGGGCGCGTAGACGAGCCGGTTCTGGTCGCGCGTGCAAAGCGCGTAGCTCACCCGCATGCCGATGTCGGCATAGGCCTTGATGACCGCGTGCGCGCGCTCGGGCCAGGCGCTCACCGGGCCCGGCCGCATGGTGTCGAGATGCTGGACCGCGGTGACGCCCGAGCCGATCAGCTCGAAGGCGGAATAGAGCGTGTCGAGATAGCCGTTGGGCCGGCGCGCCTCGAGCTGAGCCGTGAGCCACAGCTCGAGCGGCAAATCCTGCGTGCCGAGCTGGACCGGCGTGAGCCCCACATGGTGGTGCGTGTTGACCAGCCCGGGAATGACGACGTGTCGCTCAGAGCCGACCACGGGAAGATCCGGGTAGCGGCGCGCGAGGTCGTCATAGGGGCCGACTTCCTCGATGCGCCCCTCGACCTGGAGCACCGCCCCGTCGCGCACGACGACCATCTCCCGGTCGTCGCGCGCCTTGCACAGGACGTAGCGCCCGCGGACGAGCGATGCCGGCGTCTCGGGCCGGGACCCGGCCTCGGCTGGCACGCCGGTCATCGCACCGTCCGCCGCTCCCCGTCGCCTCAGCTCTTCGGGAACAGCGCGTCCGTATAGACGTCGGCCGGCTTCACCGATTCCGGCAGGCTGAAATACTTGCGCAAGAGCGTGATCGTCTGCTCCCAATCCGCCGGCGCCATCCAGCCGAACATGTGGCCCTTGCTGTTCTTGGTGTGGAGATATTCGGGCAGATGGTTGAACTCCTGGACCAGGATCGCCCGGTCGCTCCCGGGGGCGGCCTTCATGACCGCATCGATCGCCTCGGTCGGATTCTTCTGCGCCTCCACCGCACCGTGCACCGTCGCGGCGATGAACTTGCGCAGCATCTCCTTGTGCTTCGCGAACGTGTCGCGCGTCACGAAGATGCCGGTGCCGAGCGTGTTGACGCCGTAGTCGGCGAACACGATCGGCGGCTCGATCGGCTTCTTGGCCGCGATCTTGAACGCGTCGGGCGAGGCCCAGGCGGTGATGAAGTCGACGTCGCCGTTGAGGAGCGAGCTGTAGATGGTGCTGTAGCTGAGCTGGATCTTGGTGATCTTGTTCATGTCGATGCCGTTCGCGGCCGCGAAGGCGGGGAAGATGCGCGCCCCCGAATCGGTCGGCACGAAGCCCCAGCGCTTGCCTTCGATGTCCTTGGGCTTGACGATGCCCGAGCCCTTGAGGGCCACGATCGAATCGGGCGCCTTCTGGACGATGCCGGCGATGGCGATGAGCGGCACGTCCTTGCCGATGGCGAGCGCCACCTGGGAGAGGCTCGCGAGGCCGATCATGTCGCCGCCGCTGCCGACCGACTGGATGGTCCCGACGCTGCCGGTACCGTTGTGGATCTCGAGGTCGATGCCGGCCTTGGCGTAGTAGCCGCGCTCCTTCGCGAGGTAGATCGAGGTGTGGTCGGCGCCCGGCAGCCAATCGAGGCGCAGCGTGACGTGCTCCATCGATTGGGCGAGAACCGCGCGGCCGCCGAGGGTCGCCGCGATGAGGCCGGCCGCGAGCGAAAGGGCGAGCCGCCGTCCTGTCCGAAGCTTTAGCGCATTTCCCATGTCCATAATCGTCTCCTGTGTTGAACGTTTCTTCGCTTGTGCCGGTATCGTCCGCGTCACCAGGGAATTTCCTCGCCGTCGTAGCTGAGGAACCGCCCGCTGTCGGCGATGGTCGCGCGCTCGATCGTGGCGCGCATGCCGGCGACGCTTTCGGGCGGGTCGAGAGTGCCGCGATAGCCCGTGAAGGCCGTGCGCACGAAGCCGGGCCGGATCACGAGGCAAATGAGGCCGAGGGCGCGCCAATCGACCGCGAGCGACTTCCAGAGCGCATTCAGCGCCGCCTTTGACGCGCGGTAGACGTACTGGCCGCCCGCATCGTTGCGCGCGATCGACGCCATCAGGCTCGAGAGCGCGACGAGCTTCCGCATGCGCGCGGCCAGCAAGTGGCGCTTGAACGCGGTCGCCAGCGCCAATGCGCCGAAAGTGTTGACGGCGACGACCTCGTCCCAGGCGGGACGGTCGATCGCCTCGGGCGCCATGGCGTGGTCGCCATAGACGCCGGCATTGGCGATCACGAGGTCGAGCGGCGTCCGGTCGAGCTCGGCGGCGAGGCGCTCGACGTCCGCCTTGCGGCTCACATCGAGGGCGTGGAGCGAGACCGCACCCGGGAGCGATTTGAGGCCGTCGGCGCGCGCGGGCTCCCGGCAGGTCGCGTAGACGCGCCAGCCGGCCGCCGCGTATTGGCGCGCGAACTCGAGCCCGAGGCCGCGGCTCGCGCCGGAAATCAGCACGCTCGCCATGGGCTCCAACGCTTCAAGGGGTTGCGGCACCGGGCGGGGCTCATGACGCGTCCGACACGACGCCGTTCAGCGCGAGATTTTTCAGCGCGCGCTCGACCGGCTCCGCGAGCGCCTTGGCATTCGTCATCGGCGCGTTCAAGAACTGGTTCGGCGGATAGAACGCGGCCGCGGAATAGAACGGCCGGTACATCTCGAAGCGCGCGCGGAGCAGCGTGTTGCGAAGGCCCGTGTCGTGGCGTGCCGCGCGCAACGCGTCGATGTCGATGAGCGCCGACGCCGCGGTCGATTCGCCCGCGCCGGGCTCGAACGCGATGCGCTCGCCGTAATAGTTGATGATCTGCGACCGGCCGCCCTGGACCGAGCCGTCGCGCGAGAAGCCGATGCCGCCGGCCACGTTGGCGCTCACGAGATAGACCATGTTCTCGGCCGCGCGCGCGATCTTGGCGGCCTCCTGGGGTGCCGAGAGCTCCTCGTTGGTCGGATGGAGCACGATCTCGGCGCCGCGCATCATGAGGACGCGCGTCACCTCCGGCACCGCGATCTCGCCGCACGCGACCATCGCGAGATTGCCGAGCTCGGTCTTGACCACGGGGAAGGTGCCCTCGATCCCGTGGCGCTTCAGGTAGGCGTCCATCATGTCGTGGGGCGAGGGCCAGAGCGCCGTGTTGATGCGCCGGAAGCGCAGCACCACCTCGCCGCTCGGATCGATCAGGAAGCAGCAATTGAAGAAGCGGCCGGTCCAGAAGTCCGAGCTCTCGAACTGGTTGCCGGCGATATAGATGCCGTGCCGCTGCGCCAGCGCCTGGAACGGTGCCGTGATCGGGCCCGGAATCGGACAGCAGGCAAGCGCGATCCAGGACGCGGGATCGTGCTGGTGGGGCGGACCCTGGAACGCGAACTCGGGCAGCACGACGAGGCGCGGCGCGCGCGCGCGGTCGGCGCACAGAACCTCGATCGTTTCAATGGCGCGGCCGAGATTGCGCCGGATGATCTTCCACGCCGCATCGCGATCGGCCGCACCCGCGACGATCTCGCTCTTCATTTGGATGCAGGTCGCGCGCCACGGACTCATGCCGCGGCCCTCCGGGCGTTTCGTGCGGGGGATGGATTTCCGGGCGAATGTCCCTCGGCCCGGTGCCGCACGGCCGGACGCGGCGCGAATAAGTAGAGAGCGGTCGGTCGATGCGTCACGATCACTGGCATACCATCACAATACCGAAACCGTACCATAGGGAAAATGGACCGACAATCTGCCCCTCCGGCGACTCTCCGGCGCCCCGTCGGAGCTCTGCGTACATCGCATGAGAGAGTGGCGCCAGGATCATTCAACCTCTTTCCCCTGCATAAAAATCCTTGCGTCTTGATGCGCCTTGTCGGCACGATATGGCCAGGGTATACCATCCCATGCTGCAGAGCAATATGACGCGGTTCGTGGAGACCGGTTTGGGGGCAGGGCGAGCGAGCCTGGATCGGTCGCAGCACCGGTCGGTCGGGCGGTTTCTCCCGAACCCGCACGGCGACTATAAGGCGCGGGGCGATTATGATGGAGCGCCCGCGAGTTCGAGCGAGGTTCGCCTGCCATGACGATCAAGCCGTGGCGTGCCACGTCCATCCAGACCTTGAGCCGGCTCGCCGTGAAGGCGCCGGATCGGGCGGGTGCCTGGTCGATCATCGACGCGAACATCTCGCACGCGATCGCGCTCATCGAGCGGGCGCTCTCGAGCGAGACGCCGCCCGATCTCGTGGTGCTGCCGGAATTCGCGTTCCAGGGCCCGCCCCACGGCATGCCCGCCGCGGACTGGATCGAGCGCGCTTGCTGCCCGATCCCGGGCCCGATCACCGAGCGCTTCCAGACACTCGCGCGCGCGCGCGGCATTTACATCGGCGCGCACCAGTTCGACACCGACCCCGATTGGCCCGGGCGCTACTTCAACACCTCGTTCCTGATCGCCCCGAGCGGCGAGGTGATCCTGCGCTACCGGCGCATCAACACGGCCGCCTTCCCCTCGCCCCACGATCTCATGGACGCCTATGTCGAGCGCTACGGCTTCGCGAACCTGTTCCCGGTGGTCGACACCGAGCTCGGCCGGCTCGCGATGATCCCGTGCGGCGAGATCAACGTGCCCGAGGTCGCGCGCGTCCTCATGATGCAGGGGGCGGAGGTCATCCTGCATCCGACCAATTCGGCGCGCCGCCCGGCGCAGGAAGCGGCCAAGATGGTGCGCGCGGCGGAGAACATGGTCTTCATCGTGAGCGCCAACGTCGCCGGCGGCATCGGCTTCTCGCTCGACGGCTCGGTCCCGGGCGGCCGCTCGCAGATCCTCGATTATCTCGGCCGCACGCTCGCTTACGAGGACGGTGCCGAGGAGACGCTCGGGGTCTCGGCCACGATCGACATCGAGGCCCTACGCGCCGCGCGCAAGAAGGACACCGGCACGGCGAACCCGCTGCTGCGCGCGCGCTGGGAGATGTACCGGCCGTTCTTCAACGCGGCGTCCTTCTACCCGCCGAACAGTTTCCTCGAATCCCCCATGTCGACTCCCGACGCGGCGAAGCCGGCGCTCGCCGCCTCGCTCAGCAACATGGCCAAGGCCGGGATCATCGTCGAATGACGGCGCCGCCGAACACGCTTCATCGCGGAGGATGAGATGACGACCGCAGCCGAGAACGAGACGCTCACCCGCGTCGGACGCGGAACGCCGATGGGCGATTTCATGCGCCAATTCTGGGTGCCCGCGTGCCTCTCTTCGGAATTGGCACCCGACGCGCCGCCCATGCGCCTCATGCTGCTCGGCGAGAAGCTCATCGCGTTCCGCGACAGCGCGGGTCGCGTCGGCATCTTCGACCATCGCTGCCCGCACCGCTGCGCGTCGCTCTTCATGGGGCGCAACGAGGAAAACGGCATCCGCTGCGTCTATCACGGCTGGAAGTTCGACGTCGACGGCAACTGCCTCGACCAGCCGAACGTGCCCGAGAAGCGGCGCTTCGCCGACAAGGTCAAGGCGACCGCGTACAAGACCGTCGAGCGCGGCGGCCTGGTGTTCGTCTATATGGGGGCGCGCGCGACGGCGCCGGAATTGCCCGAGATCGAGGCGATCCAGGCCGAGCCCGACGACCGCAACATCGCGCTCACCCAGCGCGACTGCAATTGGCTCCAGGCGCTCGAAGGCGACGTGGATACGTCCCACCTCGGCTTCCTCCATGCGGGCTGCGTCGACCCATCGAAGATGGATCCCGCGGACGCCGCGACCTACACGGTCCTCAACAAGGCGCCCGAGATCTACGCCGCCGAGCGGCCCTACGGCACCATGTATTGCGCGTCGCGGCCCGCGATGCCGGGCTTCGACCATAACCGCTTCGCGAGCTTCATCTTCCCGTTCTGGGTGCTTTATCCGAGCGATCGTCTCGAGCGCAACCGGTCGGCCAACGCCTGGGTCCCGATCGACGACGAGAACACGATGATCTTCAACATCGATCTCCAGCGCGCGAGCGGCCGCTTCAAGTCGCTGCGCTACGCCGACGGCACCGCCATTCCCGGCCTCGCGCGCCCGCTCCAGTATCTCCCGCGCACGAGCGACTGGATGGGACGCTGGCGCCCGGTCCTGAACCAGGGCAACGACCACGGACTCGACCGCGAGCAGCAGAAGAGCCGCGCGAGCTTCAGCGGCATCGTCGGCATCCCGCTTCAGGACCAGGCGGTGCAGGAGAACATGGGCCGGATCGTCGACCGCACGATCGAGACGCTCGCGCCGAGCGACCTCATGGTGGTGCTGACCCGCCGCGTCATGCTCAAGGCGCTGCGCGATTATCGGGAAACGGGCAAGCTTCCGGCGGTGCTCGACGATCCGTCGCTGTGCCGCGGTGCGCGCGGCGGCGACGTGCTGTCGCCTGCCGGGACCCCGTGGCTCAAGGCCTACGACCAGGCGCTCGCCTCGGTCGGCGGCTCGACGCGCCACGCGGCCGAGTGAGGGCGGGAAAAGCCGCGCGCGGCGCGTCCCGTCCTTAGTCCATCGGGAATTCGTCCGGATCAGCGGCAATCGAGAAAAGCGTGCGTGGCCCGCGCGAGGCGGCAGCGCCGCGCCGGGTCGTGCGGCCGCTCAAGAGCCGCGCCGGACCAAAGGGAGGATGAGCGAGGACCCATGCCAGAGCGGAAGATCGCCTTGACCGTCAACGGCGCCCTGCGCGAGCTCGAGGCGGCGCCGGGGGCCACGTTGCTCGAGGTCCTGCGCGGGCCGCTCGGCCTCACGGGAGCCAAGGGGGCATGCGGGCGCGGCGAATGCGGTGCGTGCACCGTGCTGGTCGACGGCACGCCCGTGCTCGCCTGCCTCTCGCTCGCCCAACGCACGCGGGGTGCGGTGACCACGGTCGAGGGACTCGCATCGGAATGCGCCGATTTGCGCGAGGCCTTCGCCGACCTGGGCGGCTTCCAATGCGGCTACTGCACCTCGGGCCAGATCGTGCGCGCGGCGGCCCTCCTACGCGCCGGCCTGCCCGCGGAGGACGCGGCCGC
The DNA here is from genome assembly GCA_035509415.1 of Alphaproteobacteria bacterium. GTDB lineage: Bacteria > Pseudomonadota > Alphaproteobacteria > JACZXZ01 > JACZXZ01 > DATJLQ01. Next base: position 72,091 of record DATJLQ010000233.1, on the reverse strand, counting down.
CGAGAGCCTGGTGCGCTACGAAATGTCGGGCAATATCTGCCGCTGCACCGGCTATAACGGCATCGTCGACGCGGTGCTGCGTACGGCCGCGCGGCGCCGCGCGGCGCCGAGCCCGAAGGCCGCGCCATGAGCGAGATCGGACGCCGCGCCCGGCCGCTCGATTGGCAGGCGATCACCGCGGGCCGCTTCGTCTTCGGAACCGACCTTGCGCTCGAGGGCATGCTGGTCGGCCGCATCCTGCGCTCGCCCCATGCCCATGCGCGTATCCTCTCGCTCGAGGCCGAACCGGCGCGGCGTTTGCCCGGCGTGCGCGCCGTGATCACGGCGGCGGATTTCGCGCCCGGCATGCGCTATCTCCACGAAGGGGCGGGCGACCGGGCCCCCATCGCGGGCGATGTGGTGCGTTTCGTGGGCCAGGAAGTGGCCGCCGTCGCGGCCGACACGGCCGAGCAAGCGGACGCGGCGCTACGCGCGATCCGCGTCGAGTATCGGCGTCTCGACGCTCCTTTCACCATCGATCAGGCGTTGGCACCGGGTGCGCCCGAGCTCAACGTGCGTACGACGGGGCGCGCCAATCTCGCGCGCCGCCTCGCGCGTCATTGGGGCGATCCCGAAGGCGGACGCGCCGCTGGCCAGGTCAGCGTCGAGGGGACCTATTGGTATCCGCCCCAGGGCCATGTGTGCATGGAGCCCAACGTCACGGTCGCGTCGTGGGACGAGGCCAAGGGCGAGCTCCATCTCTGGACCGGGACCCAGGCGCCGATCTTCGTGCTCGAGGAGCTCGCGCACGTGCTCGGCCTCGAGATCGGGCGGATCTTCTGCCACGAGATCGGCGTCGGCGGCGCGTTCGGCTCGAAGTCGCGTATCAGCGAGCACGAGGCGATCGCCTGCAGGCTCTCGATTGCGACGCGCCGTCCGGTCAAGATCGCGCTCACGCGCTCGGAGGAATTCGCGACCACGAAATCGCGCCACGCTTTCCGCACCGCGCTCCGTCTCCATGCCGACGAGACCGGGCGCATCCGTGCGCTCGATGCGCGTATTGCCGCGGACAACGGCGCCTACGTCCATTCGGGCTTCAGCGTGCTTTCGGCCGGGCCCAAGGCGTTCGGCACGCTTTACGGCGTGGACGGACTCGAGGTCGAGGCTCTCCTGGTCGACACCTCGAAGCAGCCGGGCGGCCAGTTCCGCGGCTACGGCACGACCCAATCGGTCTACGCGCTCGAAAGCCTGATGGACGATCTCGCCGCGCGGCTCGGGCTCGATCCGATCGAGCTCAGGAAGCGCAACGCGAACCGGCCCTTCACGCGCACCGTGCAGGGGGCCCGTATCCAGTCGGCGCGGCTCATCGAATGCCTCGACGCCGTGCGCGCGGCGATCGGCTGGGACGAGAAGCGGTTGAAGCCGAAGCCGGGCCGCGGCGTCGGCATCGCGACCGGCATCCATTCGAGCGGCACCTACGCGCGCGCGGGTGCCAACCGCAACGACGGCGCGATCGACATCTACGCCGACGGAAGCGTGCGCGTGCGCTTCGGCGGCATCGACACGGGCACCGGCCAACGCACCATTCTGGCGCAGATCGCGGCGCACGAGCTCGGCGTCGATCTCGAGCGCGTCTCGGTGCTTTCGACCGAAACCGGGAAGACGCCCTACGATCTCGGCGCCTGGGGTACCCGCGGCACCTTCTATAGCGGCAACGCCGCGCGCAAGACCGCGGTCGAGGCGGCCGCGCGCGTGAAAGCGCTCGCCGCGCGTACGCTCGGGAACGAGCCGGTCACCCTCGAGGGCGGCATGGCGAAGTGCGGCGCGCGCGCGATCCCGATCGGCGATCTTGTGCAAGGCAGCCCCGACGCCGTGGACGGATGTCTCACGGTCGAGACCTCGTTCGTCGAGACCGAGGCGGAGATGCTCGATCCCAAGACCGGCATCGGCAATCTCTCCGCGACCTACAGCTTCGCGGCCCACGCGGCCGAGGTCGAGGTCGATCGGCGCACCGGGCGCGTGCGGCTTCTCGATCTCGTGGCCGCGCACGACATCGGCACCGCGATCAATCCGACCATGGTCGAGGGGCAGATCGCGGGCGGGGTTGCGATGAGCGTCGGCGTCGCGCTCGGCGAGGAGCTGATCCACGAGCAGGGGCGGCTCGTCAACGGCACCTATCTGAATTATCCGATGCGCCGGCCCGCGGACTTGCCGCGTATCCGCGCCATCCTCGTCGAGGGCGGCGATCCCAAGGGCCCTTATGGCGCCAAGGGTGTGGGCGAGTTGTGCGTGACACCGGGTGCCCCTGCGGTCGCGAATGCGATCCATCACGCGGTCGGCGTGCGCATCAAGGATTTGCCCATCACGCCCGACAAGATTCTGACGGCGCTCGCCGCCAAGGAGGGCCGTAAGCGCCGTCACAGCCTCTGGCGCCGGCCCGACCGCTGGTGGGTGGCGCTCGTGCGTTGGGCCTATCCCCATGGCGTGTTTCGGCTTCTGTCGCGCTGGGGCGTGCGCCTGGCGCGCCGTCCGGGACCCCGGCCGATCGAAGGGATGGACATGCCGACGAGTCTCGGGGACGCGCTACGCGCGCTTGGCGACTCGACGCCGATCACGGGCGGCACCGACCTTTTGCCGCGGCGCCAGCAGGGCCTGGCGGCGCCGAAGCGCCTCGTCTCGCTCCTCGACGTGCAAGAGATGAGCAAGATCGCGGTCGATGCCGACGGCTCGGTATCCATCGGCGCCGCGGTGTCGCTCGCCCAGCTCGCGCGCGAGCTCGGGCCGAAAATGCCGATGATCGCCGAGGCCGTCGAGCATATCGCGTCGGCGCAAATCCGCGACATGGCGACGGTGGGCGGCAATCTCCTCCAGGAGAAGCGCTGCTGGTTCTACCGCAACGGATTCGACTGCTATAAGCGGAGCGGCTTCGGCGCCCCCTGCTATGCGGTGATGGGCGACCATCGCTTCTATCACGCCGCGATCGGTGCGCACCGCTGCCAGGCGGTGACGCCCTCCGATCTCGCGACCGTGCTCATGGCCCTCGACGCCGACGCAATCGTCGCCGGCCCGAGCGGCACGCGCACGGTCCCGCTCGCCGGATTCTATTCGGGCCCGGGCGAGAGCGTCTTGCGCCCGGACGAGCTTCTGACCGAAATCCGGATCGGCGCCGGCGCCCTCGCGCGCCGCGGCCGGTTCGAGAAGCTCGGCCTTTGGGAGGGCGATTTCGCGATCGCCTCCGTCGCCGTCACGACGCTCCCCGACGCGGGTGGACAGTGGCGCGATCCGCGTATCGTCATGGGCGGGCTCGCCCCCACCCCATGGCGCGCGCGCGCGACCGAGCGCGCCCTCGACGGGACGGCCCTCGACGTCGCCGCGTTGCGCCGCAGCCTCGATCGCGAGCTCGACCGGGCGGCCCATCCGCTTCCGCGCAACGGCTGGAAGCTGGATGCCGCCGCCGGGCTCGCCGAGCACGCGGTCGAATATCTCTCCGGCTCCTCGCGCAATGCTTGAGGCGGAGGCCAGAATCGGAGGACAATCGGGAACATCCCAGTTGCGACTGGGATAGCCCCGTGTTATGGCATACCGAGAGAATTCCACAATGAATCAAGCCATCAAAATCCGCAATCTCGAGGATCCGCAGGCCGGCCAGGGGGCGGGCGCCGAGAGCGCCAAGAGCCTCAGCAACCAGGCCTATGAGCGAATCTTGGACATGATGCTGTCGGGCGAATTGCCGGGCGGCACCATCCTCCAGGAGCGGCGTCTCGCCGACGCCCTCTCGATCTCGCGCACGCCGACCCGCGAGGCGCTCGCGCGCCTCGAGAACGAGGGGCTGGTGACGCGCCAGTTCGGCCGGTTGCTCACGGTGCGCGAGCTCACGGTCCACGAGTTCATCGAGATCCTCAACGTGCGCAAGCTGCTCGAGGTCGAGGCCGCGGGCATGGCGGTCAACAACGTCACCGCCGAGCGCGCGCGCGAGGTGCGCGGCGCGATCGAGGCGCTGATGCGCGCCGAGGAGCCGACGGTCGCGCAGCATTGGGCGGTCGACGACATGGTGCACGGCCTGGTGGGCGAGGGGAGCGGCAACCAGACGCTCGCGACGCTCATCCGCGATCTGCGCCGCCGCACCCACATGTTCGACATGCGCCGCATTCCGACGCGCTTCCAAGCGAGCTGCCAGGAGCACCTGGCGCTCGTCGCCGCGGTCGAGACGGGCGACGCCGAGGCCGCGCGCAAGGTCGCCGGCACCCACATCGAGAACGTGAAGCTCAGCATCATCGACAAGCTGAAGACGTTGTGAGGCCGGAGGGGATGGGTGCGGGCTCCGATCGTCACGCGCTCGCTCGCCGCCGGCCGGACGAGTCCCTGAATCGAAGAGAAGTGCCGTGACGGCGCGTATCCTCATCGTCAATCCGAACAGCAGCCAGTCGGTCACCGACGACATCGACCGCGCGCTCGAGCCGCTGCGCGTCGACGGCGGCCCGGCGCTCGAATGCGCGACCCTGGCCGAGGGTCCGCCCGGCATCCAGAGCCAACGGGACATCGAGCAGGTGATCCAGCCGCTCTGCCGCCTCATGGCGCGCGAGGAGAATCGCGCGGACGCGTTCGTCATCGCCTGCTTCTCCGATCCCGGCCTCCATGCCGCGCGCGAGACGACCTCGCGGCCCGTGATCGGCATTGCCGCGGCCGGGATCACGACCGCCTTAAATTTGGGCAACATGGTGGGTGTGATCGCCATTTTGCCGGCATCCCTCGGACGCCATTGGCGCTATTTCCGCGCTCTCGGCGTCGCCGAGCGGATCGCGGGCGACCGGCCGGTCAATCTCGGCGTGCTCGAGCTCGCCGACGAGGGGCGCACGATCGAGCGCATGACCGAGGTCGGCCGGGCGTTGCGCGACGAGGACGGCGCCGACGTCCTGGTCATGGGCTGCGCGGGCATGGCGCGTTACCGCCAGAGGCTCGAGGACGCGCTCGGCGTCCAGGTGGTCGACCCGACCCAGGCGGCCGTTGGCATGGCGATTGCTGCGACCCAGCTGGGCTACCGGACCCGATAAGAGGTCCGGAGCCCGATCCGATACGTTAGGGAAAAGCGAACGCGGCGCGAGCGATGTTCATCTCGATCGAAAGCGTTTCCAAGCGGTATGCGAGCAGCCACGGCGGCGCCATCCAGGCGCTCGAGACCGTCGGCATCGGCATCGACAAGAGCGAGTTCGTCTCGATCGTGGGGCCGAGCGGGTGCGGCAAGAGCACGCTTCTCATGATCGTGAGCGGCCTCACGCCGCCCTCGACCGGCGCGGTGCGTATCGACGGCGCCCAGGTGACCGGGCCCTACACCGATCTCGGCATCGTGTTCCAGCAGGACGCGCTCCTCGATTGGCGCACGGTGCTCGAGAACGTGATGATCCAGGCCGACATCAGGCGCCTCCCGCGCGCTCCGATGGAGAAGCGCGCGCGCGAGCTCCTGGCCCTCGTCGGGCTCCAGGGATTCGAGAAGATGTACCCGCACGAGCTCTCGGGCGGGATGCGTCAGCGCGTCTCGATCTGCCGCGCGCTCCTGCACGATCCGCTCCTGCTTTTGATGGACGAGCCGTTCGGCGCACTCGATGCCCTCACGCGCGACCAGCTCAACATCGATCTCCTGCGCTTCTGGCAGGAGACGCGCAAGACCGTGCTGTTCGTGACCCATTCGGTGCCGGAGGCGATCTTCTTGAGCGACCGCGTGATCATCATGTCGGCGCGCCCGGGCAAGGTCGAGGACATCGTCACCATCGATCTCCCGCGGCCACGCTCGCTCGCGATCCGCCAGACGCCCGCCTTCGCCGCCTACAGCGACCGCATCAGCCGCGTGTTCGAGGCGATCGGCGTGCTGCGCGAGAATTGACCGTGACCGCACCCCCCACCATCGCCGAGGACGAGGCCGCGACCGCCGAGCTCGCGAGCATCGACACCGGCGCCGCCGCGGCGCGGCGCTTCCGCATCCCCTACGCGGCGCTGACGGCGGTCGCGTTCATCGCCATCTGGCAGCTCGCGACGAACCTCCTCCATACGCCGAGCTTCCTCCTGCCGTCGCCCTACGCGATCCTCAAGGACCTGATCGCGAACCGCGACATCCTCGTGCGCCAGACCGGCGTCACCGCGTTCGAGGTCGGCCTCGGCTATCTCCTGAGCATCGCGATCGGCATGCCGCTCGCGATCCTGTTCACCTACTCGCGCACCTTCGAGCGCTCGATCTATCCGCTCATCGTGGGCTCGCAGACGATCCCCAAGGTCGCCGTGGCGCCGCTGCTGCTGAGCTGGTTCGGCTTCGGCCTGTTGCCCAAGATCGTGATCGTGATCCTGGTCACGTTCTTCCCGATCATCATCAACGCGGTGGTGGGCCTGAAGTCGCTCTCGCCCAACATGCTCAACCTCGCGCGCTCGATGGGCGCCAACATGTTCCAGGTCTTCTGGCGCTTCCGGCTGCCCAACGCGCTGCCGAGCATCTTCGCCGGCCTCAAGGTCGCGACCGTGCTCGCCGTGATCGGCGCCGTGGTCGCCGAATTCGTGGGGGCGGACGGCGGGCTCGGCTACGTCATCATGATGGCGACGGCCGACCTCAACGTCGCGCGCCAGTTCTCGGCGATCGTGCTGCTGTCGGTGCTGGGCATCCTGTTCTTCTGGGTGATCGGCTACATCGAGCGCCTGCTGCTCCCCTGGCACATCTCGGTGCGCGCGGACGAGCACCACGACGCGTGAGACCTTCCCCGGGGTGCCGCGCCCACGGCCCCCGACCCCAAACTTCGGCACGAACCCAAGCGACGGAGGAAACGATGATCGTCGAGCAACGCACCTACACGATCCAGGTCGGCAAGATGAAGCCCTATGTCGAGTATTTCGGCGCCAACGGGCTCCCGATCATGAAGCGCGTCCTGGGCAACTTCCTCGGCTTCTTCCAGGCCGACATCGGCGAGCTCAACCAGGCGATCCAGCTTTGGGGCTATGAGAGCTACGCCGATCGCGAGAAGCGGCGCGCGGCGCTCGCGCAAGAGCCGGACTGGCTCGAGTACTTGCGCAACAGCCCGCCCGTGATCCTGCGCCAGGAAAACCGGATTCTCCTGCCGGCCCCCTTCTCGCCGATCAAATAGGGCAGGGCCTTCAGTTCGCGCCGTCGAGGGTCGCGCTCGCGGGGTCGAATTTCGTGACCCGGCGGCCCAAGGGCTTCGCCGCGGGCGAGAGCGCGCAGGGAAGGAAGCGGCCGTTTCCCGCCGCACCCAGGAACTTGCCATTCTCCCACACCGGCTCGCCGCGGAGATAGGTCGCCGCGGGCCAGCCCTTGACGCGCCGCCCTTCGTAGGGCGTGTAGTCCATCGCGTCGTGCAGCAGGGACTGGGAGATGGTGACCTCGCGCTCCGCGTCCCACACCACGAGATCGGCGTCGCTACCGATCGCGATGGTGCCCTTCCGCGGATAGAGACCGTAGAGCTTGGCGGCGTTGGTCGCGGTCAAGGCCACGAACTGGGCGAGGTCGATGCGGCCCTTGCCGACCCCCTCGGAGAACAGCAACGGCATGCGCACCTCGAGCCCGGGCACGCCGTTCGGCACCTTCTTGAAGTGCGCGTGGGTCCCGGCGCGCATCTTGCCCTCGGGATCGTTGTAGCGGTAGGCCGCGTGGTCGGACGAGAAGACCTGGAACACGCCGCTCTTGAGGCCCGCCCAGACCAGCTCCTGGTTCGCCGCGTCGCGCGGCGGCGGGCTGCACATGTATTTGGCGCCCTCGAAGCCGGGCCGGTCGAGATCGTCCTCGGTGAGGAAAAGGTACTGCGGGCAGGTCTCGCCGTAGATCTTGAGGCCGCGCGCCTGCGCCCAACGGATCTGCTCGATCGCCTCGCCCGACGAGACATGGACCACGAGCATCGGTACGTCGACCAGCTCGGCGAGCGAGATGGCGCGGTGGGTCGCCTCGCGCTCCGCGGTCTTGACGTGGGCGAAGGCGTGGAACTTGGGTGCGGTGTGGCCGCTCGCGATCAGGCGCTCGCTGAGCCAGCCGATGATCTCGTGATTCTCGGCATGGACCATGACGAAGGCGCCTTCGCGCCGCGCGACCGAGAGCACGTCGAGAATCTGCCGGTCGTCGAGCTTGAGCGCGTCGTAGGTCATGTAGATCTTGAACGAGGTGTAGCCGTCGCGGATGAGCGCCGGAAGCTCCTGGCCCAGCACCTGCTCGGTCGGGTCGGTCAGGATCAGGTGGAACGCGTAGTCGACCGCGGCCTTGGGCGTCGCGCACGCGTGATAGTCCTTGACCACCTGGCGGATCGACATGCCGCGATGCTGGGCCGCGAAGGGGATGACCGTGGTCGTGCCGCCGCACGCGGCCGAGCGCGTGCCGGTGAAGAAATCGTCCGCGGTCATGACGCCCGCGGCGGATTTCTGCTCGATATGGCAATGGCTGTCGACCCCGCCCGGGGTCACGATGCGGCCCGCGACGTCGACCTCGCGCGCGCCCGCGCCGAGCTTGGCGCCGAGGGCCGAGATGCGTCCGTCCTTGACGCCGATGTCGGCGCGGTAAAGGTCGATTGCGGTCGCGACCGTCGCATTACGCAGGACAAGATCGAATTCGGCCATTCGCCCGATCTCCGCTTCGCGGCCTAGGCCGCGGCCTGGCGCCCGACCCGGTCGAGGCGCTCGGCCAAGCGCGCAAGCAGCGCATCGATCTCGCGCATGTCGTCGGCGTCGAGCTTGGGCCCCGGCGCGCGCAGGGCGGCCGAGCGGAACGCGCCGCGCCGGCGCAGGATTTCCTTCCGGATCGCGAGCCCGATGCCCGGCTGCTGCTCGTAGCACACGAGCGGGAGATATGTGTCGAACAAATCCTCGGCCTCCGCACTCTTGCCCGCGGCGTGGAGCCGGCACACGCCCACCAGCATCTCGGGAAACGCGAAGCCGGTCATGGCCCCGTCGGCGCCGCGCCGCAGCTCCTGCGGCAAATAGAGTCCGCCATTGCCCGCGAGAATGCTCACGCGCCGATGGAGCGTGCCGTTGCACGCCTTCCGGATGCGCGCAAGCTTGCGCAGGCCCGGCCAGTCCTCGTGCTTGAACATGACGAGGCTCTGGTGCGCGTCGACCATCGAGACGAAGCAGTCGGCCGAGATGTTGACGCCGGTCGATTGCGGATAATCCTGATAGACCACGGGCACCGACGGCCCGAGCGCCGCGATCACGTCGTCGAAATAGGCGCGGAGCTGGGTCTCGGTCTTGATGCCGGGGATGGGGGCGATCATGACCCCGGCAGCACCCGCCTCCATCGCCACCGTGCTCAGCTTGACCAGGCCCGCGGTTCCGGGGCTGCTCACGCCGACCACGACCGGCACGCGGCCCGCGACGCGGCGCAGCACGGTGCGCGTGAACTCGAGCGATTCGCTCTCGAGCAGCTTCTGCGCCTCGCCCATCATGCCCAGGATCGTCATGCCGTCGACCCCGTGGCCGAGATAGAACTCGACCATCGTGTCGACGCTCGGCCAATCGATGGCACCCGCGTCGGTGAACGGGGTGGCGGCGATGATGAATACGCCCTTGGCGCTCTCGGTCAGCGGATTCGTCATGATTCGATCGATCTCCCTAGACGAAGGACGGGCTCGGTTCGCATCGGCGAGCGTGCGTCCGCGCGGCGGCATGGGGCGGGCCGATTCGAGACGGGCCCGGCTTCAGCGGCGCCTTCGGGGACCGCGCCGCGGGCCGATTCACGTCGTGGTACATGGGTTGAATTCTTACGGTATACCCTTTAATAATAAGCACTATGGGCCCGTCCAAGTCAAGATTCCTTGCCGTCGATCGGGGCCCCGGAGCGACTTGAGGCCATGGACGCAGCCGAGGAGATCAAGCGCCGCGTCGCCTGGCCCGAGGAAGGAGTAGCACGCGCTCCCTTCATCGTCTTCTCCGACGAGGAGGTCTACCGTCTCGAGCAGGCGAAAATCTTCCGCGGGCCTGCGTGGCATTTCCTCGGCCTCGAGGCGGAGTTGCCCGAGCCCGGTGCCTACGTCCTGTCCCATGTCGGCGACACGCCGGTCGTCGTGGTGCGCGACGAGGCGGGCGAGATTCGCGCCTTCGTCAACCGCTGCTCGCACAAGGGCACCGAGCTCGTCATGGCGCGGTCCGGGAACGCGCGCCAGTTCATGTGCGTCTATCACAATTGGTGCTTCGATCTCGCGGGCAACCTGAAATCGGTCGCCTTCGAGCGCGGCGTGCGCGGGAAAGGCGGCATGCCGCCCTCGTTCCGCAAGGACGAGCACGGGCTCGACCGGCTGCGTACCCACAGAATTTGCGGGCTCGTCTTCGGCACCTTCAGCGCCGAGACGACCGACTTCGAGACCTACATCGGCCCGGCCCATGTCGCCAACATCAAGCGCGTGTGCGGCCGGCCGATCGAAATCCTCGGCCAGTACAGCCAGCTGCTCCATTCCAATTGGAAGCTCTACATGGAGAACGTCAAGGACCCGTACCACGCGTCCTTGCTCCACGCCTTCAATGGCGTGATGAAGATGGACCGCCTCACCATGGAAGGCGGGATCGAGATGGGGGCGCGCGGCTGGCACCATATCAGCTATTCGAAGATGACGGTCGATCCGGGCGGCGAGATCTACCAGACCTCGAAAGAGATGCGCGCGGGCGATCTGTCGGCCTACGGCTTCGGCCTGCGCGACCCGGTGCTGACCGACTTCTGGGACGATTTCGGCGACCGCGTGTCGCTCGCGGTGCAGACGGTGTTCCCGTGCTTCGTGCTGCAGCAGCTGCGCAATAGCCTCGCCTTCCGCCGCGTGCGCCCGCTCGGGCCGCGCCAGACCGAGCTCTATTGGACCGCCTTCGGCTATGCCGACGACGACGAAGCGCGGCGCGAGAAGCGCCTCGCGCAGGCGAACATGATGGGCCCCGCCGGCCTCATCTCGATGGAGGACGGCATGGTGGGGGCGCTCATCCAGCGCAGCATCGAGGGCGACAAACACAAGGCGTCGGTGATGGAGCTGGGCGGGCGCGGCATCGCGCCCATCGAGGGCTCGCGCGCGTCGGAAGGCAGCGTGCGCGGTTTCTGGACCGGCTATCGCGCGCTCACGGGCCTCTAGATGAGCGAGGCCGCGCAGGACGCGCCCAGCGAGCCTGAGATCCGCGCCCTCCTGCGCGACTACGCCAACGCGCTCGACCGCGGCGAGTTCGGACGCTGGCCGGAATTCTTCGCCGCCCAATGCCGCTACCGCATCACGACGCGCGACAACGTCGAGCGCGGCTATCCGCTCTCGATCATGCTGTGCTCGAACCGCGCGATGCTGTTCGACCGCATCGAGGCGACCGAGAAGGCCAACGTCTACGAGCCCCACCGCTATCGGCACGTCCTTTCCGAGAGCGAGATCGCGCGGCGGCTGGACGGCAGCGCCGAGGTGCGCACGAGCTTTCTTTGCGTGCGCATCATGCTCACGGGCGAGATGACGCTGTTCGCGTGCGGCGAATATGTCGACGAGATCGTGCGCGAGGAGGGACGCTGCCGTTTCCGCGCGCGCGCCGTGATCCTCGACGGCTCGAAGATCGACTCGCTGATCGCGATCCCGCTCTAGGGCCGGCCTGTCGGGGGTAAGGGGAGATGCTATGATCGAGGCGGGCTCCGGAGGAGGCGGATGGCGCACCCATTGAGTGCCGAGACGCGGGCGAAGCTCGGCGCGGTCGGACTCTCGACCCTGACCACGTGCCTCTATCGGCGCGGCTATAGGAACGTGCTTCTGCGCGGCGTGATCCCGGTCGCGCGCGACACGCCGCGCATGGTGGGGCCTGCCTACACGCTCCGCTTCATTCCGGCGCGCGAGGATCTCGAGGGGAAGGCCGGCGGCGGCCTCGGCCTCCATCAGCGCGCCTTCGAGGAATGCCCGCCGGAAAGCGTGCTCGTGCTCGCGACCGGCGAGGAGACCGAGGCGTGCTGCTGCGGCAATCTTCTGATCGGCCGGCTCAAGGCGCGCGGTGTCGCGGGTGTCGTGACCGATGGCGGCTATCGCGACGTGACCGAGGTCGCGGCGCTCGGCTTTCCCGCCTACCATGTGCGGCCCGCGCCGGCGCCGAGCTTCCTTCGCCTCCACGCGGCGGCCCTCGATGAGCCGGTCGGCTGCGCCAAGGTCGCGATCTTTCCGGGCGACGTGATCGTGGGCGACGCGGAAGGCGTGGTCGCGATCCCGGCTTCGCTCGCCGTCGAGGTCGCGGAGGAGGCGGTGCGGCTCGCGCGTTACGACGGCTTCGCCGCCGAGCGCATCGCCCAAGGGCGCAGCCTCGCGGGCCTTTATCCGCCGGGCGAGTCCGCGCGCGCCGAATTCGAGGATTGGGACCGTGCAAAGCGGAAATGACGCCGGCAGCGACGCGCGGGCCTCGGGTGCTGCGCCCTTCATCGTCGTCGAAAATGCGAGCCTGACCTATGGCGGCGCGTCGCCGACGCTCGCCCTCGAGAACGCCTCGCTCGAGATCGGGCGCGGCGAGTTCGTCGCCGTGGTGGGGCCGAGCGGGTGCGGCAAATCCTCGCTCCTGAAACTCATCTCGGGCCTTCATCTGCCGCTCTCGGGCAGGGTCACGGTCGCGGGCGAGCGCGTGACCGGGCCCTTGAAGATCTGCGGCATGGCGTTCCAGCACGCGAATCTCTTGCCCTGGCGCACGACGCTCGCGAACGTGCTCCTGCCGCTCGAGATCGTCGAGCCCTACGCCTCCCAGTTCCGCCGCAAGCGCGCGGAATTCGAGGCCGAGGCGGAAAAGCTCCTGGCCGCCGTCGGGCTCGCGGGCTTCGAGGGCAGGTATCCGTGGCAGCTCTCGGGCGGGATGCAGCAACGCAGCTCGTTGTGCCGCGCCCTCATCCACGCGCCGCAGCAGCTTCTCCTCGACGAGCCCTTCGCCGCCCTCGATCCCTTCACGCGCGAGGAGCTGTGGGACGTGGTGCAGGATTTGTGGCTGAGCCGGCGCCCGACCGTGGTGCTCGTGACCCACGATCTGCGCGAAGCGGTCTATCTCGCCGACACGGTCTACGTCATCAGCGCGCGCCCGGGGCGCGTGGTCTCGCGCACGACGATTCCGTTCCCGCGCCCGCGCCGGCTCGACGTGACCTACGAGCAGGACTTCATCGAGATCACCCACGCCTTGCGCGCGCAGATAGCGCTCGATCGCGGGACGTGAGGCGGCCATGACGAAGCGGCTCACGCCCTGGATCATTACGATCGGCTTCCTCCTGGCCTGGCAGCTCGTGTGCACGGCGTTCAAGGTCGCGGACTTCATCCTGCCGACGCCGACCGAGATCGTCTCGGCGCTCGTCGCCTACGCGCACCCGATCGCGACCAACGCGCTCCAGACCCTGTTCACGACCTTGGTGGGGTTCGGCCTCGCGGTCCTGTTCGGATTGCTGCTCGGCCTCGCGATCGGCTCGTCGCGCTTCGTCTATGACGGCGTCTATCCGATGATGATCGGATTCAACTCGATCCCGAAGGTGGCGCTCATGCCGATCGTGGTGGTGTGGTTCGGCATCGGCACCATCCCGGCGGTCATCATCGCGTTCCTGCTCGCCTTCTTCCCGATTATGGTCAACGTCGCGGCGGGCCTCACGACCATCGAGCCGGAGCTCAAGGACGTGATGCGCGTCCTCGGCGCGCGCCCATGGCAGATCCTGGTCAAGATCGGCATTCCCCGCTCGATGCCCTATTTCTTCGCCTCCCTCAAGGTCGCGATCGGCCTCGCCTTCGTGGGATCGGTGATCTCGGAGACGGTCGCGTCGAACGCCGGCATCGGATACCTCATGATGGTCGCGGGCGGGCGCTTCGACATGCCGCTCGTGTTCGCGGGCCTGGTCGTGGTCGCGGTCATGGGTGTGGTGATGTACGAGATCTTCGCCTGGCTCGAGCGCCACGTGACCTTCTGGGCGACGCGCGCCCACGACCAGGCGAGCTGAGGTCCGGGCCGTGGCGAAGGCGCGCTCGTCGAAATCGACCTTCGAGGCCCGCGCGCGCGCGGCCGGGCTCCGGCTGGACGTGCACCGGCTCGACGAGCTCTATGGCGCCTACGGCACGCTCGAGGCGATGATCGCGCGCGTGCAGGGTCCCTTGCGCGTGAAGGGTTCCTTGCGCGTGCAGGGTCCGTCGCGCGGCCGCGAGGTGCGTGCGCGAGCACGGGAAAAGCGATGAGCGATCGCTTCACCTTGGCCGAGGCGGCGCGCGCGATCGCGGCGGGTACGCTCTCGCCGGTCGAGCTCGTACGCAGCTGCCTCGAGCGCACCGACCGCCTCGACGGCCGCATCCACGCGTTCCTCGCCCTCGATCGCGAAGGCGCGCTCGACGCGGCGCGGCGCGCCGAGCGTGCGATCCGCGCGCAAGGTCCGATCGGCCCGCTTCACGGCATTCCGGTCGGGCTCAAGGACGTGTTCGAGACCCGCTCGCTTCCGACTACCGCCCATTCGCGCCTTCTCCTCGGCCACGTCGCTTCCGCGGATTCGGCCGTCGCCGAGCGGCTCGAGGCCGCGGGCGCCGTGCTCATGGGGAAGCTCGCGACGCATGAATTCGCGCTCACCGGCCCGGGCTTCGATCTTCCCTGGCCGCCCGCGCGCAATCCGTGGAACCCCGAGCGCTTCACCGGCGGATCGTCGAGCGGGTCTGCGGCGGCGGTCGCGGCCGGCATGGTCCTCGTCGCGGTCGGATCGGACACGGCGGGATCGATCCGCAGCCCGGCAGCCCTTTGCGGCGTCGCCGGCCTGAAGCCGAGCTTCGGCCGCGTGAGCCGCGCCGGCATGCTGCCGCTCGCGCCGAGCCTCGATCACGCCGGGCCGCTCGCCTGGAATGCCGAGGATTGCGCGTTGGCGCTCGCCGCCCTCGAAGGCAAGGACGCGCGCGATCCGGCGTCGCGTTTCTACGCGGCGGCGCGCGCGGAGCCGCTCGAGCCCCATGCCAAAGGTGTTCGGATCGGCGTCGCGCGCCGGTGGTTCGAGTCCGACCGGCCCGCGAGCCGGCCCCAGCTCGACGCGGTCGAGGCGGCGATCGGCGTCTTGCGCGAGCTCGGCGCCGAGCTCAGCGACGTGGATCTGCCGCCGCTCGCCGATTGGCACGCCGCGGGCTCGCTCATCGTCCTCAAGGAGGCGTTCGAGGTCCACAAGGACTGGCTGCGCACGCAACCCGAGCTTTACGGCGAGGCGACGCGCGATCGCCTGGCCCTCGGCGCCTTCGTCTCCGACGCCGACTACGCGGCCGCGATGCGCCGATGCGACGAGCTGGTCGCGGCCCTCCGCGCGGCGTGCGCCGAGCTCGACATTCTCCTGAGCGTGAGCCAGCCAGGCGAGGCGCCGCCGATCGAGGGAATCGGGAAATGGGACGGGTTCGGCATACCGGGCTACAGCGTACCGTTCAACTTGAGCGGCGATCCCGCGATCGCGATCTGCTGCGGCTTCGGGCCCGAGGGACTGCCGCTCGGCCTTCAGCTCGCGGCCAAGCCCGGGCTCGACGAGTTCCTCTTGCGCGTGGCCGCCGCCTACGAGCGCGCGGCAGGTTGGCGCGCGCGCTGGCTTTCTTTGATCTGAGCCGCCCCATTCCGAGCCGGGTCGCGCCCACGCATCGCTTCTCTACCTGCGCAAGAATTCAACCGGCGCACGGCACGAATTGCGTGCAGCGGCCTCGGCTCTCGGGGCCCACGCGCCTCGTTTGTGCTTTGCAGCGAACGCTTCCGGGCATAGGATTGCTTACAGTGGCATATCGAAGGCATACCGGCGTAAGCGCTCGCTTCCGCCGCGCCGAGATCGAGCCCGGGGCGTAAGGCCTGGGGTCAAGGGGGAGTGAGCAAGATGCATTGGAAATCCGTCCTGCGGCTGGGTGCTGCCGCCTTGATGCTGAGCGCGTTCGTGCCGGTCGAGCGCGCCGCGGCGCAAGCGCCGTTGCCGATCCGCTTCATCATGGATTGGGCGTTCGAGGGGGCCCAGGCGATCTGGCCCTTGGGCGAGACCGACGGCTGCTATGCCCATGCCGGCCTCGCGGTCAGGATCGACCGCAGCTACGGCTCGGCCGACGCGCTCACCAAGGTCGCGAGCGGCGCCTATGACGTGGGCGTGTCCGACTTCAGCACCATGGTCGGCTTCGACGCCCAGCATCCCGAGAAGCGACTGATCGCGATCTTCATGGTGAGCGACGTGGCCCCCATGTCGATCGTGACCCTCAAGGGGAACGGCATCACCAAGCCGAGCGACCTCAAGGGCAAAAGCATCGCGGACGGCGTCACCGAGGCGAGCCGGGTGATGTTCCCGGTCTTCGCCAA
The DNA here is from genome assembly GCA_035509415.1 of Alphaproteobacteria bacterium. GTDB lineage: Bacteria > Pseudomonadota > Alphaproteobacteria > JACZXZ01 > JACZXZ01 > DATJLQ01. The sequence goes on along the minus strand of DATJLQ010000233.1, from coordinate 55,843 downwards.
GGCCAATCACATCGACCCGAAGAGCATCAATTGGGTCACGACCTCGTACGCATTGCGCCAGCAGCTCCTGGTGCAGCACCGGGCCGACGCGGTCGCCGGGCACATGTTCACCATCCTGACCGGGCTGCGCGCCCTGGGCGTCAAGGACCAGGACATCGTCGTGCTGCGCTATTCGCAGTGGGGCGTCAATTTCTACGGCAACGCGATCGTCACCACGCCCGCCTGGGCCGCGGCCCATCCGGCCGCCGCCAAGGCGTTCGTCGCCTGCGCGGCCCAAAGCATCAAATCGTCGCGCGCCGATCCCAAGGGTGCCATCGACGCGCTCAAGAAATACAATTCGCTGCTCGACGAGAAGACCGAGCTCGCTGCACTCGCCTTCTCCAACAGCATCGCGATCGGGACGCCCTGGGCGATGAAGCACGGGCTGAGCGACGTGACCCACGCGCGGCTCGAGCACACGGTCACGGAGGCGACCGAGGCGCTCGGCGTTCCGACGCCCCCACTCGCGGACGTGTGGACCGACAAGTATCTCCCGCCGCGCAAGGATCTGATGCTCGCGAAGTGAAACGCCGCGGCGAGCGGGCTCAAGGGCGCGCTCGAGCGCGCGCCTAGCCGGCAGCGCGGATGTCCTGCTCCGCCGCACCTTTCGTGCCGCGCCATTGGCGCCGCTTCGCTTCCGCGAGGTCGTAGATCAGCTGCAGCCGGTCCGCGAGCTCGCGCTCGCTCGACGCCTTCGCCATGTTGAGCGCCATGAGAATGATGTCGGCGAGGCGGCGATTGAGCTCGGGCACGTCCGTCGCGTCGATCTCGTAGCCGACGCGCGCCTCGGCGCGGATCTTGATGCCGGTTTCCTGAATCTTCTTGCGCAGCGAGTGCACCGAAACCCGGATCGACACCGCCGCCGTCTCCGGCTCGTCCGAGCCGTAGACGCGTTGGATCAGAACGTCCAGCGGCGTCGCGCGCGCGCGATTGTTGAGGAGCACTTGAAGGATGTCCGCCTCGTGCGGCGAGAGGTGGATCACCTTGCCGTTGTGGAAAATGACGTTGTGGTTGTAGTCGAACTCAAATCCCTGATGGCTGGCCTTGTCGACCAGCTTGGATCGCGCCCCCATGACATCCCCCTGAGTTTGCCCAGTACGTTTTGTTCATTGGTCCGAGCATAGCCAGCGCCAAATAGTATGGCAAGCGATGCGAGCGGCCGGCGCGCGATTTCACTACCGCGCGCGCGTGCATAAAGATTTAGTAAAGCTTGTCGCATCGCGCCGCCGCGTCGCCGCGCATACCCTCCTTTCCGCGCTAACCGCGTTTTAACCCCCGTGGTCTGTGATGGCGCGGTCGCTTTCCACACACATAAAAAGGGGTGTCACCATGTTCAGCATTCTTCGTCGCCTCCGCACGGACGAGTCCGGCGTGACCGCCATCGAGTACGGCCTGATCGCGGCCCTCGTCGCCGTCGTCATCATCGGCGCCGTGACCACGCTCGGCACCAGCCTCTCGGGCATCTTCACGACGGTCGCCAACTCTCTCTAAAGCGCGCGCGGCGCGGCGGACCTGCGGCGACTTGCGCGCATTGTCGCGTAACGAGCGGCAGGCGCCGCCCTGGAGGGGTGCGCGGGCGCCGGACGGCGATCGAGCGCGTCCCGCTCCCTCCAACGCCGCGGCCGCCGCGCCCCGAGCGCGCGCCGGCCGACCGTGAACGGATCGAAGGCTTGCATGAAAACGGGTGATTGGCCGTGCACGCTCCATTTTCGCTCGATCAGCTATTTCTCATGGCGTTCTTCGCGCTCCTCGCCTGGGCCGCGTTCGGCGATGCGACGCGGTTCCGGATTTCCAACGGCACGACCCTCGGCCTCGTCCTACTTTACCCGGCGCACGTGCTGGCGAGCCCGGTGCCGGTCGAGTGGCTTTGGGCGCTCGCCGTCGCGGCCGGGACCTTCGCGGCCGGCCTCTTCCTTTTCGCGCGCGGTGTCGTCGGCGGCGGCGACGTGAAGCTTCTGGCCGGCGCTGCGCTTTGGGCCGGGCCCAAGCTGATCGCGCCGCTCCTTCTGCTCATGGTGCTCTCGGGCGGCGTTCTCGCGTTGGGCGCCTTCGTGCTCGAGCAGTGCCGCCGCTACCGCGTCGCGAGCGCGCCGGGTCTCGACCCGCGCCTCGACTCCGACCCAACTCCCGCCCGCGTTCCCTATGGCATCGCGATCGCCGTCGGCGCCGCCTATGTCGGTGCCCGGCTCGTGTCCGGCTAGCGAGGGCGTGGGCGATGAGAGTTCGCGTCATGCTCTTCGCCGGCTTCGCGCTCCTCTTGGCGCTCGGAACGATCTACTTCGCCCGGACTTGGCTCTCCCACGAGCGGGCGGAGATCGCCGACCGATCCAAGGCGGAGCCGGCCGGCTCTTTTGTCCTGGTCGCCGCCAAGCCGCTCGCCGCGGGGAGCTATTTGCGCGCCGACGATCTGCGTTGGCAGGCCTGGCCCGCCGAGGCGCTCGACGGCGCCTATCTCGTCAAGGGAAAGGCGACGCCCCAGTCGCTCGCGGGGTCGGTCGTGCGCCAGAATATCGCGGCCGGCGAGCCGATCACCGTCGGGCGCGTCGTCAAGCCCGGCGGACGCGGGTTTCTCGCCGCCCTGCTCAGTCCCGGCATGCGCGCGGTGTCGGTGCAAGTCACGGCGACCTCCGACGTGGCCGGCATGATCTTCCCCGGCGACAAGGTCGATCTCATCCTGTCCCACCAGATCCGCGACGACGCGCATCCGAACGCGCCCGCGCGCATGGCGAGCGAGACCGTCTTGCGCGACCTGCGCGTGCTCGCCGTGGACCAGCGCACCGCCGATCCGACCAACGCGCCGGTGCTCGCCAAGACGGTGACCTTCGAGGTCACGCCCAAGGAGGCCGAGATCATCGAGGTCGCGAGCAACCTCGGCAATCTCTCCCTCAGCCTGCGCAGCCTCGCGCGCGGCACGGCGGGCACGGACGCGGACAACGACGATCCGAGCTCGGTCACCCACACGTGGGACAGCGAGGTGAGTCCGCTCATCGTTCATGGCGCGCCGCCGCCGCCGCCGCATCCTGCCGCGATCGTCACCGTGTTGCGCGGCGACATGGGTCAGAAAGGCGGCGGCGCGGGGCACGGCGGCAACAACGGCGGCGGCCCCGGCTCCGCCAACGGCACCGCCGGCATGCAGGGCGCCTTGTCCGCGATGGCGACGCCATGAGCCGGCTCAAGCGCGTCTGGCTCGCGCTCGCCTTGGCGCTCATGTTGCCGGCGGCGCCGTTCGCGGGCGCTTGGGCCCAGCAGGTGGTGCGCCCCACCGGCGAGCCGATCGTCATCGACGTCGAGAAGGGGACGCTCATCCGCCTCGACCGCAATGTCGACACGGTGTTCGTGGCGGATCCCGACATCGCGGACGTGAAGGTCAAGTCGCCGCGCCTCATCTACCTCTACGCCAAGGCGCCGGGCGAGACGTCGCTCTACGCGGTCGACGCGGAGCAGCATGTCCTGCTCAGCCGGCCGGTCCTCGTGAAGCGCGACGTGGCGCGGCTCCAGCTCGCCCTCTCCAAGCTTCTGCCCGACGATTCGGTCGACGTCAAAGCGGTCGACACCTCGCTCGTGCTCACCGGCGACGTCGATTCCTCGGTCGACGCGGAGGAGGCGCGGCGCATCGCGCGCCCCTTCGTCGGCGACGACAAGGAGCTGATCAATCGCATCAAGATCGACGCACCGAACCAGGTCAACCTGCGCGTCCGCGTGGTCGAGATCCAACGCAACGTGATCAAGGAGCTCGGCATCAATTGGGACGCGATCAGCCACGTCGGCGCCTTCGCGTTCGGCATCGCCACGGGGAACCCGGTGATCGGGAGCCTCGGCTTGCTCGGCTCGGGCACGGATGCTTCCTCGCTGTCCCAGATTCCGTCCGCACCCCTAACGGCGCTCGCGCCCTCGGTCGGCCTCGCAGGTGGCGTGCCCGGCGCCTTCGTCGGCGGTGCCGTCGCCGGCGGTTACATGACGCGCAACATCGGGATCGGCGGCGTCCCGACCAACAGCATCATCTCCGGCTACAACACCAACCGCATCGGCATCAACGACGTGATCGACGCGCTCGACCAGAACGGCCTCGCGACCGTTCTCGCGGAGCCGAACCTGACCGCGATGACGGGCGAGACCGCGAGCTTCCTCGCGGGCGGCGAATTCCCGATCATCGTGCCCCAGACCCAAGGGCAGGTGACGATCGAGTTCAAGCAGTTCGGCGTCGCGCTCGCCTTCACGCCGGTCGTGCTCTCGAGCGGCCGGATCAGCCTGCGCGTGCGTCCCGAGGTGAGCCAGCTCTCGACCACCGGCGCCGTGCAGATCCAGGGCTACACCATTCCCGCGCTCACCACGCGGCGCGCCGAGACCACGGTCGAGCTCGGCAGCGGCCAGACCTTCGCGATCGGCGGGCTGCTGCAGAACAACATCGTCGACACGTTGAACAAGGTGCCCGGCCTCGGCGAGGTGCCGGTGCTGGGCGCGTTGTTCCGCTCGGACCAGTTCCAGCGCAACGAGACCGAGCTCGTCATCCTGGTGACCCCGTATCTCGTGCGCCCGGTGTCCGACCATGAGCTCGCGTCGCCGCTCGACGGCTACGTGCCGCCCAACGACCGCGACCGGGTCCTGCGCGGCCGCAACACCCGCCCGACCATGCCCGAAGCCGGCAATGCGCCGCTTGGGCCGAGCGGCAACAGCCTGATCGGCCCGAGCGGCTTCATTCTCAATTAGGAGCGCCGACGATGGTCTTGCGCGATCCGGTGCCGCTGTTCGTCCCACTCCTGCTCGCGAGCCTGCTGCTCGCTTCGAGCTGCACGCCCCAAAGCGCGCGCTGGTCCCAGGTCGAGGCGCCCAAGGAGAACACGGTCGATTTCGTGACCTTGACCCACCAGGTGGACTTCGCGCCCGGCACGACCGTCGCCACGGCCGCCCAGCGCCAGTCGCTCGCCGACTTTCTCGACGAGGTCAAGTTCGGCTACGGCGACCAATTGACCCTCGATACCGGGCCCGCGCGCGGCGATGCCACGCTCGACGCGCTCGCCGCCAAGCGCATCGCCGCCGTCGCCGCCATGCTGCGCGACATGCACATCGCCGCGCGCCGCGCGCCGCGGCCGACCGTGGACGGCGCCCTTGCCCACAATGCGGTGGTGGTGAGCGTCGGCCGCTACGTGGTGACGGGGCCGCGTTGCCCCGATTGGAGCAAGCCCGAGGGCGACGACTATACCAACACGCCGGCGAGCAATTTCGGCTGCGCGACCGCGACCAATCTCGGCGCCATGGTGGCCAATCCGGCCGATCTCCTGCGCGGCACGAACGGGGGAACCGCCGATCCCGATTTCGTCTCACGCGGCATCCAGCGCTACCGCTCGGGCGAGATCTCGAAGTCGCTGCAGCCCGAACTGTCCAAGTCGAGCGGCAGCGGCAATTCGGGCTCGGGCTCGGGCTCGGATTCCGGTAGTGGGGGCAGCGGCTCGGGCAGTGGGGGCAGCGGCATGGGAGGGGCAAATTGAATACCGTCGTTCCGTTTCTCGCGACCAGTGCGGGCCATGGGCCCGAGCCGGCGCCCGCGGGTCTCCTGGCTTTCGTGCGCGACGACGCGACGCGCATGGCGCTCGCGGCGGCGCTCGGATCGGAGGGTGCGAACGCGACGGTCCATCTGGGCGGGGTCGACGACGCCATCGCGCATCTCGCGGGCTCGCCGCCGCCGGGCATCTTGATCGTCGATCTCTCCGGCTGCGCGGAACCGTTCCTGGCGCTCGACCAATTGTCGGACGTCTCGCTGCCGGGAACGTTCTTCATCGCGCTCGGCGACGTGAACGATGTCGGCTTTTACCGCGCACTCCGTGCCGGCGGGGCGGCGGAGTATTTCGTGAAGCCGGTATCGGCCGACGCGTTGCGCGCGGCGCTCAAGGCGGCGTCGGAGCGCGGCCACGCGGCCGAGTCTCGGAAGGGGACGGAGTCGAGCGGCCAGGTCATCGCCGTGATCGGCGCGCGAGGCGGGGTCGGCGCGACCATGGTCGCCGCGACGCTCGCCTGGCTGTTCGCCGACGTCGAGGACCACCGCACCATGCTGGTCGATCTCGATCTCCATTGCGGCTCGACCGGGCTCGCGTTCGACGTCGATCCCGGGCGCGGCCTGTGCGAGGCGCTCGCGAATCCTGAGCGGCTCGACGGGTTGTTCGTCGCGAGTGCGGCGGCCCATGTCGGGGACAAGCTTTATCTCCTCGCCTCGGAGGAGCCGTTCGAAACCAAAGTCGCCGCGCGCCCGGACGCGCTCGAGCTCCTGGTCAAGGAGCTGCGCGGCGATTTCCAGCGTGTCGTGCTCGACTTGCCGCGCGCCGATCCGAACCTCCTGCGCCAGGGCATCGCGCAGGCGAACGCGATCGTCGTCGTCACCGATTTCTCGCTCGCCGGGCTGCGCGACACCGGCCGGCTCGTGGCGCTGGTGAAGGCGGTGGCGCCGGCGACCAGGCAGCTTCTGGTCGGAAACCGGGTCGGCGGGGCGAAGAAGGGCGAGCTCCCGCGCATCGACGTCGAGAAGGCGCTCGAGGTGAAGTTGGCCGCGGTCATTCCCGAGGACGATTCCGCCGTGCTGCGCGCCCTCAACACCGGCCGGCCCTTGCCCAAGATCGCGGCCAACAGCAAGGTGACCGCCGCACTCTCCGCTCTCGCGGCGAGCTTCGGCGAAGCGGCACCCGCACCGCGTGGACTCCTCGCGCGCCTGTTCGGCGGTAGCGCGGGCGGCGCGTCGAGGCCATGAGCTTCGGCCGGCGCAATGGCGGGACGCTCGAGCTCCTCCCCTCGGCCCGCGCGGCCCGGCTCGTCCTGGCGGCATCGCCCGGCTCGGGGTCCGAAAGCGAGCGTCCGCAATCCAATACGGCACCCGAGTCCGCGGCATGGATGGCGGCCGCGCGGCCGCGCCTGCTCCAGGCTCTTCGCGCCGAGCCGGTGTTCGCCGATCTCAAGGCCTTGCCGCGCGCAGCACTCGCCGAGCAGATCGGCGCCCGGGTGCGGGCGGAAGCGGACAAGGATCGCATCGCGCTCGATTCCCTCGACGCGCGCCGGCTGGTGACCGCCTTGATCAACGAGCTTCTGTCGACGCCGCCGGCGTCGCCGGCACCCCAAGCGCCTTTTCCGCTCGAGCCGGCTCCGACGGCCCATGCCGCGATCCCGTCGGATCCGATCGAGATCGCCAAGGAGAAGATCCAGCCCAAGCTCATGGCCCGGCTCGATGCGGGTGCGGCCTCGGCCTTGCCGCGCAACGAGCTCGCGCGCCAGCTCGGCGAGCTGGTCGCCGAGATCATCGCGGAGGAGAAGTTCCAGCTCAACGGCATCGAGCAGCGCAACCTCGTGACGCGCCTGGTCAACGACATGCTCGGCTTGGGCCCGCTCGAGCCGCTGCTCGCGGACGAGAAGGTCACCGACATCATGGTCAACGGGCCGCACATGGTCTATGCCGAGCGCGCCGGCAAGCTCGAGCTCACGAACGTGCGCTTCCGCGACGACCCGCACGTCATGAACATCGCGACGCGCATCGTCTCGCGCATCGGCCGGCGCATCGACGAATCGAACCCGCTGTGCGACGCGCGCCTCTCCGACGGCAGCCGCGTCAACATCATCATCCCGCCGCTCGCCATCGACGGCCCGTCGATCTCGATCCGGAAATTCTCCAAGAAGAAGCTCACGCTCGACCTCATGACGCTCCAGGGCAACCTCTCGCCGCAGATGGCGAGCGTGCTCAAGATCGCCGGGCGCTCGCGCCTCAACATCCTGCTCTCGGGCGGCACCGGCTCGGGCAAGACGACGCTCCTCAACGCGATCAGCCAGATGATCGATCCCGGCGAGCGCATCGTCACCATCGAGGACGCGGCCGAGCTGCAATTGCAGCAGCCGCACGTGGTCCGCCTCGAGACGCGGCCCGCCAACCTCGAGGGCAACGGCGAGATCACCATGCGCGATCTGATCCGGAACGCGCTGCGCATGCGCCCCGATCGCATCATCCTCGGCGAGGTCCGGGGTGCCGAGGCGGTCGACATGCTGCAGGCGATGAACACGGGGCACGAAGGCTCGCTCGGCACCATCCACGCGAACCGGCCGCGCGAGGCGCTCACCCGGCTCGAGAACATGATCGGCCTCGCCGGGATCAACCTCATGGCCAAGGCGGTGCGCACCCAGATCGCGACCGCGATCGACATGATCGTCCAGGTCAGCCGCATGCGCGACGGCGTGCGCCGGGTGACCCAGATCATGGAGGTGATCGGCATGGAGGGCGACGTGGTCACGACCCAGGATCTGTTCCATTTCGAGATCACCGGCGAGGCGCCGGACGGGAGGCTGATCGGGCGCTTCGTCTCGTCCGGGCTGCGGCCCCATTGCATGCCGAAGGCCGCCTATTTCGGCCTCGACAAGGCCTTGCTGGAGGCGATGGGATGAGCGCCTCGCTTGACTCGCTCAGGTCCGCGATCCCGCTCCTGCTTGGGGCGTTCGGGGCCTTCGGCCTCATCGCAATCGCCGCTCTCGGCGTTTGGGGCGGCGAGCGGCCGCGTCTCCGGAAGCGCCTGCAACGCACCGTCGGGCGCGGCCGGCCGGCGCCGGGCGATCCGGCGGCGCGGACCGTGCGGCGCGACGATGCCGACAGCTCGATCCGCACCCTCGACCGGCTGATCAAGCGTCTGTTGCCGCGGCCCGCCGTGCTGCGCGAGCGGCTCGCCGCGACCGGCCGGCACATCACGCTCGGCGTCTACGTGCTCGCGAGCTTGCTGGTCGGGCTCCTGACCGTCGTGACGCTCGAGGTCGGCTTGGGCTTGAAGCCGCTGGTCGCGATCCTGTTCGGCGTGGGGGCGGCGCTCGGGCTACCCCATATGCTGGTCAAGTTCATGATCGCGCGCCGGCAGCGGCGCTTCGGCCTCTACTTCCCCGAGGCGATCGACCTCATCGTCCGGGGCTTGAAGTCCGGCCTGCCGATCGCGGAATCGATCAAGGTAGTGAGCCAGGAGCTGCCCGACCCGGTCAATGTCGAGTTCCGCAAGATCATCGAATCCTTCAGCCTCGGCATGACCTTGGACCAGGCCTTGCTGGCCGCGAGCCGGCGCATCGACCTGGCCGACTTCCGCTTCTTCGTGATCAGCCTCTCGGTGCAGCAGGAGACCGGCGGCAACCTCGCCGAGACGCTCGAGAACCTCACGACCATCCTCCGGAAGCGCCGGCAGATGAAGCTCAAGATCCGCGCCATGTCGTCCGAGGCGCGCGCGAGCGCCATGATCGTCGGCTCGCTGCCGTTCATCATTTTTTTCGTGCTGCTGTTCATGAAGCCCGACTATGCGATGCTGATGATCCACGATCATCGCGGGCACCTCATGCTGGGTGCCGCGCTCGGCACGCTCCTCACCGGGGTCGCCACGATGGTCAAGATGGCGAAGTTCGAGATATGAATCTCGCGCACCTCTTTTCCCTCGGCATCACCGCCGACGAGGCGCTGGTCGCGTCCGCCGCCGGAACCGTGGTCCTGGTCATGCTGACAGTCTGGCAGGCGCTGACCATGCGCGATCCGGTCAACAAGCGCGTGCGCGCGCTCTCGAAGCGGCGCGCGGCGCTCAAGGCGGACTCGCTCGCCGCGGCGGGCCACAGCATGCGCGGCGATCTGCGCCAGTCGGGATACACATTCATCCGGCGCCTGGTGCTCAAATTCAATCTCGCGCGCGGGCGCCAGGTCGAGATCGTCTCGGCGCGCCTCGCGCGCGCGGGCTACCGCTCGAAGGACGCGCTCGCGGTCTTCATCTTCGCGAAGACCGTGGCGCCCTTCCTGTTCGGCGGCGGTGCACTTCTCTTCTTCGGCCTTTCGGGCCACGCGGCGACGGCGCCGACCCTGCGCCTTCTCGCGGTCGCGATCGGCGGCGTCGCGGGCCTGTTCGGGCCCGACATCTACGTCTCGAACGAGGGAAGCAAGCGCATCCAACGCATGAGCAAGGGCCTGCCCGACGCGCTCGATCTCCTGGTGATCTGCGCCGAGGCGGGATTGAGCCTCGACGCGTCGATCGCGCGCATCGGCAGCGAAATGGCGGAAGCGGCACCCGAACTCGCGGAGGAGTTCGCGCTGACCTCGATCGAGCTCGGCTTCCTCCCCGACCGGCACACGGCGTTGCAGAACCTCACCCGACGGACCGACATGCAGAAGCTGCGCAGCCTGGTCAACAGCCTGATCCAGACCGAGCGCTACGGCACGCCGCTCGCGACCTCGCTGCGCGTCCTCGCCGCGGAATTCCGCGAGGAGCGGCTCATGCGAGCCGAGGAGAAGGCGGCGCGCTTGCCCGCGACGATGACGGTGCCGATGATCGTCTTCATCCTTCCAGCGCTCTTCATCGTGCTGGGCGGCCCGGTCGCGATCCGCATCATGGACATGACGAGCAAGATGTGACGCGGGCGCAGACGCGCGGGTCCAGCTTGGCCCGGACGCACCGCGGCTCATCCACGCGTGGCTATTTCGCCGGCGAGATGGTGGCGGGTGGAATCTTGACCGGCGCGATCGTGACCGGCGCCACCGGCACGGCCGGCATCGGGGAGTCCGCGGACGGCGCGGCTTTCGCGAGCTTCGCCGCGGCGGGCGCGCAGGCCGGCCCTTGGCACGGGGCGGACGTGAGCTGCGGCGCGCGCGCACCGGTCCGGAAGATCGCCTGGGCGCGCTCGGCGGGCGACATGGCGCGCAGCGTCATGTAATAGACCAGATTGCTCCTGACCGAGCGCTCGTCGAGGTCGATACGCGCGACCCGGGCCGCGTCCTGAAGCCGGCCGGCGAGCCCGAGCACGAGGGCGAGGTTGAGCCGATGCTGCGCGGTCGCTTTTGGGTCGTCGGCGACGCGGCGCAGCGTTTGGATCGCACCTTCGGTGTCGCCGCTGAGCGCTTGGGAAAGCCCCATATTGTTGCGCAGATTCAGATCCCGGGGTGCGAGGATGAGGCCTTGCCGATAGGCCTCGGCCGCCCCCTGGTAGTCGCCCGCCAAATCGTCCGCCACGCCGATCGCGTCGTAGGTCTTCGCCTCGGGGTGGACCGAATTCGCCTTCTGCAGAAGCGCGCGCGCGCGCGCCGGCTGATCGAGCGCCACGAGCGCCATGCCCATGCCGCTGAGCGCGTTCGGATCGCCGGGCGAAACCTTGAGCGCGCGATCGTACGCCTCGGCCGCCTCGTTCGGCGCGCCGGCCTGGAGGAGCGTGTCGCCCAGCGCGTCGAGCGTCTTCAGCCGGTCGGGCTCGAGCGCGAGGGCCCGGCGATAGAAGGAGATGGCGCCCGGCAGGTCGCCTTCGGCGCGCATGCGCGCGGCGATGTCGACCGCGACCGTCGCGCCGATGGCACCCTCACCGGTGGCCGAGCTTCCGGGCGCGTCGCGCCCCGCCTGGCCGAACCCGGACGAGCCGTCGGACGAGGAGCAGGCGCTCAACGCAAGCGCGCAGGCGACGAGGCCCGCCCGCGCCGCCCGACCCAAGGTCGCGCGGCGACCCAGGCGTCCTGTGACGGCGGTCGCGGTTCTCATGGCATCAGGGTATTTGCCAATTATTACTGATGGGTAAGGGGATCGAGCCCCCCGGGCGGCGGCCCGGCCGGCGATAACTCCCAATTAACGGCGCGCCGGTCAAATGGGACGTCGGCCTCGCATGCCGAACGGTCACGGGCGGGCACATGATGACCCTTCGCACTCTGCTTCGCCGTCTCGGTCGGGAGTTCGGGCGCGCGGCGCGCGACCGGAGCGGGACCGTCGCCGTCATGGTCGGCCTGATGTCGACCACGCTGGTGGGCATCGTCGGGCTCTCGGTCGATGTCGGCGACTGGTACTTCACGCGCCGCGCGATGCAATCCGCCGCCGACGCCGCCGCGATCGGGGGCGGGGTCGAGCTCCTCGACGGCGCCTCGAGCGGCACGGTCCAAACGGCCGCGACCGACGACGCGCTCCTCAACGGCTTCGGCACGTCCAACGGCACCACGGTCGACGTCTCGGTGTCGTCCGAGTCGGTGAGCGTGACGCTGAGCAAGCCCGCGAATCTCCTGTTCTCGAGCCTATTCCTGAGTGCCGCGCCGACCATCACCGTGAGCGCCCAGGCCGGCCTCGTCGACGGGACCCAGCCGGTGTGCGCGCTCATGACCGGCTCGAGCGCGCCCGATGCGCTCTACGTCAGCGGCAACGGCATCATCAACGCCACCGGCTGCTCGATGGTCGTCGATTCCACCAGCACCAGCGCCATCAACGTCACCGGCAACGGACAGATCGACACCAGCTCGATCTGCACGCCCGGCGGCTATACCAGCGGCAACAACGCTAAGTTCTCGCCCACGCCGACGACCTGCGCGGCGATGACGGATCCGCTCGCGAGCCTGACGCCGCCATCGAACGTGAACGCGGCGTGCCAATACACCAACGCGAGCTACGGCGGCAACAGCCAGACGACGATCTCGCCCGGCGTCTATTGCGGCGGCATCACGATCCAGGCCAACGCCAAGGTGACCTTCCAATCCGGCGTCTACATCCTGCGCAACGGCGGCTTCAGCGCGGGCTCCAACGCGGTCGTGACCGGCTCGGGCGTCGGCATCTACATGACCGGCACCGGCACCAACGTCCAGCTCAGCCAGGACGATCTCACGGTGAGCGGCAACGCGCAGGTCACCATCAGCGCGCCGACCACGGGCTCGATGGCCGGCATCGCGATCTACCAGGACCATTCGGCCCCGACCGGCGACATCACCAACACGATCAGCGGCAACGGCAACATCAACTTCACCGGCCTGCTCTATTTCGGCAATCAGAACGTGACCATCACCGGCAACGGCACCCAGGACGGCACCGCCCCCTTTACGTCGATCATCGCCAACAGCCTGACCTACAGCGGCAATGCAAGGCTCGACTTCAATTCGAGCTACCAGAACACGAGCGTGCCGTCGGTGCCCGGCATGACCTTGCCGCGCGTCGCCTTGACGGAATGAGGACGGAGGCCGCGATGCGCTGGCGTAAGATTCTCGACAGACTGTGCGGACGCGGGTCGGACGCTCGCGGAACCGCGAGCATCGAATTGGCGCTTTTGGCGCCGGCGCTCGTCTATCTCATGACCGCGGGCTGGGATTTCGGCAATGCGCTCTACCAGCAGGAGCGCCTCGTGAGTGCGGCGCGCGCGGGCGCGCAGTTCGGCATCCAAAGCACCGCGGATTCGACCAATTACACCGGCATGGTCCAGGCCGCGCGCAACGACGCCAACGACACCACCAATTCCCTCACCGTCACGGCGCAGGAATCCTGCATTTGCCCCAGCGGCGGGGCGATTTCGTGCAGCTCGACCTGCTCGGGAAACGTCGCCCCCTGGGCTTACGACAAGGTGACCGCGTCGGAATCCTATTCGACCTTCGGACGCTACCCGTTCGTGGCCGACCCGATCCCGTTGACCGCGGCCGCGATGCTGCGTTTCCAGTGACGAGACTCTGGGCCATCGGATGGCGTCGCCGCCGGCCCGGGCTCGGGACGCGCCGCGGCGCGGCAGACGAAAGCGGCGCCATCACGGTCGAGTTCGCGCTCACGATTCCGATCCTGATGTCGCTGCTCTACGGCTTCGTCGAGTTGAGCCATTACGCCTACGCCGACATAGCCCTGGCGGACGCGGCGCGCGACGGCGCGCGCTACGCCATGGTGCGCGGCGCGACCAGCACCTCGCCCGCGACCTCGAGCTCGATCGAGAGCTACGTCAAGGGCCGCTTGACGCTGCTCGACCCGAATTCCGTGACCGTCACCGTCGATTTCGTGCCGAACGACGACGCGGGCAGCATCGTCGAGGTGCAATTGTCCTATCCTTTCGTGCCCTTCATGCCCGGCTTCGGCTATATCGGCCCGAATACCCTGCTCGCGTCCTCCGAGATGACCATCACCCAATAGGCCGGCACGCCGCGGCACCCGGCCCGGTCGCGGAAACCCTTCTCCGCGCCGCGAGACCCTCTCGGTTTGCGCGCCTATATCATTGAAAATAAATAACATTTCGAGCCGTGGCGGCCGATCCGAACCCGGATTCCAGCCGAACGCCGCTCGGCGCCTCGGAAAATGCCGCGCGCGAAACGATAAAATTGATCGATCGTATTATACATGATAATCAATTGGAATGATTAGAACGCCGCGCGCATCCTCCCTTGTCCGTTGGAGGATCGCCGTTGCCCCACGACGCTGTTCCCGCCCGACGCGCTTATTCCGCGCGTCTGCTGTTCGATCGCACCTCGCTCGTTCCCGGCCTCTTGCTGGTGGGTGCGGTCGCGGGCATGAGCTTCGCGTTGCGGCGCATACCCGGCGTCGGCATCTTGAGCCCGCTCATCTTGTCGATTCTTCTCGGCATGGCGTTTCACAACGTGATCGGCACGCCGGCGCGTTGCCGGCCCGGCATCGTCTTCAGCTTGAAGCGCATCCTACGCCTCGGCATCGTCCTTCTCGGCCTGCAGCTCACCACCGCCCAAGTGATCGCGGTGGGCGGCGTCGGGCTCGCGACGATGCTGGCGACCGTCGCCGCCACCTTCCTGTTCACGATCTGGCTCGGGCGCCGTCTCGGCGTCGACCGCAAGCTCACCGCCCTGATCGCGACCGGCACGTCGATCTGCGGCGCGAGCGCCGTGATCGCGGCCAACGTGGTGACCGAGGGCACGGACGAGGACGTGACCTACGCCGTCGCCTGCGTGACGGTATTCGGCTCGCTCGCCATGGTCGTCTACCCGGCGCTCGAGCAGCTTTTGCGCCTCGATCCGCTCTCCTACGGTCTTTGGGCCGGCTCTTCGATCCACGAAATCGCCCAAGTGGTCGCGGCCGCGTTCCAGGACGGCTCGGTCGCGGGCAATTTCGCGACCATCACGAAGCTCTCGCGCATCGTCCTGCTCGCCCCCTTGGTCATCATCCTGGGCCAGGTTGCGACCCATCGTCGCCGCGCGTCGGCGCTCCATCATGCGCCGAACGGTCAGGACGGCCGCGCGGCATCCGCGCGCCGCGGGCCGCCGCTGCCGTGGTTCGTGGTCGGCTTCGTCGCGATGATCGCGCTCAACAGCCTGGTCGCGATTCCGGCCGAGCTCAAGCCCAGCCTCGTGACCGGAACGAACTTCCTCCTTGCCATGGCGCTCGCGGCGATGGGGCTCGAGACCGACATCCGGAAACTGCGCGCGAAGGGATGGCGCCCGATGCTGCTGGGTGCGGGCGCGTGGCTCTTCATCGCGAGCTTCAGCCTCGCCCTCATCGAGATCGCGAGCCGCTGAGCGCCCGGGGCGTCGCCCCGTGACGCTCGACCAATTGCGCGTCTTCGTCGCGGTCGCCGAGGCCGAGCACATGACCAAGGCCGCGGCCGCCCTTCATCTCACCCAACCCGCCGTGAGTGCCGCGATCGCGGCGCTCGAGGCGCGTTACGGAACGCCGCTTTTCGACCGGGTCGGCCGGCGCATCGAGCTCACGGCGACCGGCCGCATGTTTCTTCCCGAAGCGCGCGCGGTCCTGAAGCGCGCCGCCGAGGCGGAGCTGGCACTCGGCGAGACCGTCGGGCTGAAGCGCGGCCGCCTCGCGATCCATGCGAGCCAGACGATCGCGAATTACTGGCTGCCCGAGCGCCTCGTGCGGTTCCGCGCGCGCTATCCCGAGATCGAGCTCGCCATCACCATCGGCAACACGGCACAGGTCGCGCTTTCCCTGCGCGAGGGGCGCGGCGATCTCGGCCTGATCGAGGGGCAGATCGACGACCCGGCCCTCGCGCAGACGCGTATCGAGGGGGATGCGCTGGTCGTCGTGGTGGGCGCCACCCATCCCTGGGCGCGCGGGCGCGGACGCGCCGTCGCCCTCGAGCCGCGACGGCTCACGGAGACGCCGTGGGTGTTGCGCGAGCCGGGCTCGGGAACGCGCTCGGAATTCGCCGCCGCGTTGCGCCGCCTCGGCCTCGACCTCGAGCGCCTCGACATCGCCCTGTCATTGCCGTCGAACGAGGCGGTGCGCGCGGCGGTCGAGGCGGGCGCGGGGGCGAGCGCCATTTCCCATCTCGTGGTCGCGGCGAGCCTACGCGCGGGCACGTTGTGCCGAATTCCGCTCGACCTTCCGACCCGGCCCTTCTATCTCGTGCGCCACAAGGCGCGCTACCGGAGCCGCGCCGCGCGCGCATTCGCCGAGCTGATCGATCCGGAACCCGCGCGTTAGGGTGCCACGCGCGCGACGATGCGCCCGTCCCGCACGACCAGAAGCTCGCCCGCCGCGAGCGGCGTCCAGTTGCCCGGCGTCAACGGCACGCTCGCCGCGAGCAAGACCGGCCGGTCGACACGCGCGACCTTGACGCCGCCATGGCCGGGGAACGGGGCGCCCGCATCGGCATCGTGCTCGATGGTGAAATGGAGCCCGGGCGCCTTGGCGGCCTCGCCGGGCCGGGCGCTGCGCCGGTCGCCGTGGAGATAGGCGTACTCGCCGTCGGCGAACAGGAAGTTTGCGCTGCCGAGGCGGCGCAACGCGGCGGCGAACGCGGCGACGATCTCGATGCGGCGCTCGAATGCGAGCGGAGTCCGTGCCGCGTCGCGCGCCTGGGCGAGACGCTCGAGGAGCGCGCAGAAGGCCCATTCGGAATCCGTGTCGCCCACCGGACGGAAGCGGCCGAGCGCAAAGGCGCCCTGGTCGAACACCGACGGCACCGAGCCGTTATGGGCGAAGAGATGGGGCTTCCCGCCGAGCTCGCGCAGGAACGGGTGCGTGTTGCGCAACGCGGGCTCGCCGCTGGTCGCGCGCCTGATGTGGGCGAGCACGAGATGGCTTTCGAGCGACAGGCCCTCGACGAAGCCGAGCCAGGGGCTCGCATAGGCGGGGCCCGCGTCCTTGATGAGGCGCACGTCGCCGCCCTCGAAATAGGCGATGCCCCAGCCGTCTCTGTCCGGCCCGTCGCCGCCGCCGTGGCGCGCGAGCACGCCAAGCGCCAGGTTCACGGTCGCGGGCACTGCGCTCGACATGGCAAGAAGCTCGCACATTCTGACCCCGCCCGGGCTAGCGTCGCGCGCGCTAGGCAGCGCGCTCGAGCCCTTCCATGATCTCGACCATGACGCCGACCATCGCCGCGGTCGCGGGGCCGAGCATGCGCTCGGTCGGGATGAAGAGGCCGAGCTTCAGCTGCTCGAGCGTCTCGTCGGCGAGCGGCACCCACACGATCTTGCCCGAGCGGATCTCGTCGAAGAAGGCGAGGCGCGTGTAGAACGCGACGCCCAGCTCGCGCTCGACCGATCGCTTGATGAACTCGACCGAGTTCGAGAAGATGCGCTGCTGCGCGCGCACGCGGAACGGCTCGTAGACCTCGTTCATGAAGGTCTCGACCGGCAGCGTGTTCTTCTGGAGGATCACCGGATATTCCTCGAGATCGGCGAACTTGAGCACGTTGCGCCGCGCGAGCGGGTGATTGCTCGACATCACGACGCCGCCGGGGGTCGCAACGCTCGCGACCAGCTGCACCGAGGGCGGCAGGGGGCACACGAAGGTGAGGCCGATGTCCGCGTGGCCCGCGCCGATCTCGTTGATGACGCCGGTGGGCGCTGCCGCCATCACGGTGTAGGTCACCGCCGGATAGCTCTCGCTGAACCGGGTCACCGCGCGCGGCAGGAAATCGACCACCAGGCTGTCGGTCGCGACGATGCGCACGTGGCCGGTGCGGATGCCGCGCAAGCCGTCGATCTCGGACAGGAGCCGGTCGTAATCGTAGAGCGTGTCGCGCACGTGGCGCAGCAGCATCTCGCCCGCGGGCGTCAGCTGCATCCCACCCGGGAGCCGGTCGAACAGCTTGACCCCGAGCTCCTGCTCGACCTTGATGATCTGGCGATTGATCGCGGAGGAGGCGACGTTCAGCACCTGGGCCGCCTTGCGCACCGAGCCCAGGCGGGCGACCTCCTTCACGTAGCGCAGCACCGCGGCATGCATCGCGCCACTCCCTTGCGCGGCGCCGTCGCTTCGACGGAGCGGGCGCCGCCCGATCACGTGATCCGGGGCCGAGGATGCCCGACCACGAGGGGATGGTCCAGCGCCGTGGCACGGGCCGGCGAGGCGCCGCCGGGAGCGCCCCATCCGGTCACCTCGGGGCCGAAGAATCCGGCATTGGCGGCGCGGAAGGGTGCCAGGGCGGCGGGCAGGCGGTCATCGGCATAGATCGCGTCCACCGGACAGACCGAGACGCACAGCCCGCAATCGATGCATTCGTCGGGCTGGATGTAATACATGCGCCCGCCCTCATAGATACAGTCGACCGGGCAGACCTTGACGCAGGCGCCGTCCTTCACGTCGATGCAGGGGGCTGCGATGACGTGCGTCACGCTCAGCGTCCGGACCAGATCGGCGGCCGCTTCGCGCGAAACGCGGCGACGCCTTCGAGCGCGTCATCGGACTGGAGGCATTCCATCACCGCCGGCAGGCGCATCGCCTGCGCCTCGTTGGCGCTCAGATGGGCGGTGCGGCGCACGGTCTGCTTGATCGCGCGCAGCGCCAAAGGCGCGCATTGAAGGATGTCCGCGAGCCAGCGCTCGACCGCGAGGTCGAGGTCCGCGCGCGGCACCACCTCGTTGACGAAACCCAACGCGCGCGCCTCCGACGCCGAGAGGCGCCGGCCGGTGAGCAACACGCCCATCGCGAGCTTGAACGGAATCTGGCGTTGCAGCAGCACCATGCCGCCGTCGAGCGGCAGGCGTCCGACGCGCGGCTCGGGAAGCCCGAAGCTCGCCTCCTCGGCCGCGATCACGATGTCGGCGCCGAGCACCATCTCGAAGCCGCCGCCGAGCGCGAAGCCGTTGACGCGCGCGATCACCGGCACGTCGAGGGTGGTCCTGAGCGCCAAGCCGCCGAAGCCATTGGGGCGCGGGCTCGCCCAATAGTCGAGCCCGGTCTTCGACGATCCCTTCATGTCGGCGCCGGCCGAGAAGGCGCGCTCACCCGCCCCCGTAAGCACGACCGCGCGTACCTCGCGGTCGCCCTCGATGCGGCGCCAGATCGCCTCGAGCGCGCGCTCGCTTTCGGCGTCGATCGCGTTCATCACCTCGGGCCGGTCGATGGTGACCCGGGCGACGTGGTCCTTGAGCTCGAACCGGACGCTCACGCGACCACGCCCTCGGCCTTGAGCGCCGCGATCGCGTCATGGCTATAGCCGTGCTCGCCCAGAATCTCCTCGCCGTTCTGGCCCAGGCGCGGCGGTGCCCGGCGCACGGCGAAGGCGCGGCTCGAGAGATGGATCGGCGAGCCCACGAAGCGCTGCACCTCGTTCCCCGCCTCGACCTCGACCAGCATGCCGTTGACCGCGGTCTGCGGGTCGGCGAGCGCGTCGGCAAGCGACTTGACCGGCGCGCACAAGAGGTCCTGCCCCTCGAGCGCCTCGATCCAGTGCGCCGTCGTCCCGGTGCGGAAGCGGGCGCGCAGCAGGTCCTGGAGCGCCTTCTTGTTCGCGACCATGAGCTCGAAATGCTCGAAGCGCGGGTCGCTCGACAAATCGTCGATGCCGAGTGCCGCGCAAATGTCGCGCAAGGGGTGGGCCTTGAAGGCGCCCACCAGCACGAGCGCGCCGTCCTTCGTCTCGAACACGCCGCTCAGCGGCATCGCGGCCCAATTGAGCTCGCGCTGGCGCATGAGCCACATCGCGGCCTCCTGCATCTGCATCGCGAGCATGCTGTCGTAGAGCGAAACCGAGACCATCTGCCCGATGCCCGTGCGCTCGCGTTGGAGCAATGCCAGGAGAATGCCCTGGACCAGGTGCATGCCGGCCGAGTAGTCGGCGAGTGCGGTCGGATAGATCGAAAGCGGCAGGCTCGCGTCGGCCCTGCGCGCCATGGTGCCCGAAAGCGCCTGGGCCAAAACGTCCTGGCCGCCCTTGTGGGCGTAGGGCCCCTCGGTGCCGAAGCCGGTGCCCGACGCGAAGATGATACGCGGGTTGATGCGCGTGAGCTCGTCGTAGCCGAGGCCCATGAGCTCCATCACCCCGGCGCGGAAATTGTTGACCACGACGTCCGCGGTTTCGATGAGACGGCGCGCGACGGCGCGGCCCTCCTCGGTACGCAGGTTGAGCGCCAGGCTGCGCTTGTTGCGGTTGAGGCTGCAGAAGACCGGGTTCTGCTGGCCGCCCGGATCGTTCGGGATCGACGAGCGCGAGAGGTCGCCCGCCCCCATGCGCTCGATCTTGATCACGTCGGCGCCGTAATCGCCCAGCACTTGCGTCGCGCAAGGGCCGAGCATGACCTGGGTGAAGTCGATCACGCGCACGCCCGCGAGCGGCTGAGCGGTACGGTCGAGGGAGCGGATGTGGGGCGCGTTCACGATTGCATCTCCAAAATTCGCGCATCGGCGACGCGCGCGTTGGCGGAAGGACGGTCGCCGGGATCGGCCCCGCGCGCGCGGAGCCGCTGTTGAAGCGTGGGCACGTCGATCTTCTTGACCGAGACGCGGGCCTCGAGCGCCATCGCGGCGGCGATGCCGGCCGCCTCGCCCATGGCCATGCAGGGCGGAATCTCGCGCGAGATCTTCTGCGCCTGGGAGGTCGCGGAATAATGGCGGCCCGCGACCAAGAGCTGGTCGACGCCCTTCGGGAGGAGCGCGCGGTAGGGCGTGTAATAGTCGCGCCCGCGCGCGACGCTGTCCCTGAAGTGGACCCGCTCGATCACGTCCTCCTTGGTCACGACATATTCGCCCTCGAGGAGGCGCGTCTGGCGGATGCCGGTCTGGGGGGCCACGTCGACCACGTAGGCGCGCTCGAAGCCGGGCATGCTCGCGCGCACGTAGTCGAGCAGCGCGAAGATGCGCTTCCGCCCCTCGAACTCGGCCTTGGTGAGGTCCTCGACCTTGAGCCCGTCGAGGTCGGGCATGTGCGGGCAATTGCACCAGACGATGCCGGGGAGCGGCGTCTTGAGCCACCAATTCTCCCAGCTCCCGCCGAGCGTGCGCTTCGCCTGCCGGTCGAGCGCCTGGAAGCGCTCGGGCTCCTCGAACTGGAAGCGCTCGGCCGCCTCGGTGTCGACGCCGCCGAGACGAAACACGGTGGTGACGATGTAGTTGCCGTGGATGAAGGGCGCTCCGGCGCTCGCCGCCACGTCGAGATCGCCGGTCGCGTCGATCACCACGTCGCCCAGGATCGCCTCGCGCCCCGCCTTGGTCTCGCACACCACGCCGCGGGCGCGCCCGTCCTCGACGATCGTGCGCGCGAACCAGCTATGGAGGCGAAGCTCGACGCCGCTCTCGCGCACGAGATCGTTCGAGACGCGCTTCCAGCCGTCCGGGTCGAACGCGACCGCGTAGCACACGGGCTGGGGCTTGGTGTGGGAATGGAAATCGAAAGCGCCCCAGCGGAACCATTTCCTGAACGCCGTGGGGTCGCTGCCGCGCTCGGATTCGGGCGGATAGACCGCGAGCCCGATGCGCTCGAGCCGCTCGATCGTCTCGTGGCACAGGCCGCGCACGGTGATCTCGGCGCCGTTGATCATGTCGTCGAGCACGAGAACCATCCCACCCGAGGCGAGGCCGCCCAAATAGGGATAGCGCTCGAGGAGCGTCACCTTGACCCCGCTGCGCGCGGCCGCGACGGCGGCGCTCATGCCCGCGGGTCCGCCGCCCACCACGACCACGTCCGCGCGCGAGACGATGCGGGCGTCGAGGCTTCGTTCGAGGGTGGCGTCGGACATCGGGTATCCTTTCCGGGGTCTCAGGTGAGGGGGGCGGGCTGCCAGCGGATGCACACCCGCTCGAGCGCCAGGATCAGGAGGAAGAAGGTGATCGAGAAGCACGAGCCCACGGCCACGGTCGCGTAGAGCAGCGCCGAGTCGAAGTTGAACGTCGCCTGGATGATGAGCGCGCCGAGGCCGGTCTGCGAGCCGATCCACTCGCCCACGATGGCGCCGATCACCGACGTGCTGGCGGTGATCTTGAGCGCCGAGAACAGATAGGGAAGCGAGCTCTGGAGCCGGAGCTTGAAGAAAATCTCGCGCTTGCTCGCCGAGAGCACGTGCATGAGCTCGAGCGCTTGCGGGTTCACCGCACTCAGGCCGCGCACCATGTTCACGAGGGTCGGGAAGAAGCAGATCATGGCCGCGATCGCGACCTTGGGCGCGATGCCGTTCCCGAGCAGCAGGATGAGGATCGGCGCCTGGGCCACGATCGGGATCGAGTTGATCAGGACCGCGATCGGGAAGAACGCCTCCTGCACCGTGCGCCGGTGGACGAAGGCGGTTGCGACCAGGATCGCGGTCGCGTTGCCGAGGAGATAGCCGAGCACGGCCTCGAGCGCCGTCGGCGCGAGGTTCGTCATGAGCACGCCGAACCGGCCGTAAAGCGTCGCCGCGACCACCTGGGGTGCCGGCGCCACGAAGGGCTTCACGTCGAAGATGACGACCACCGCCCACCAGAGGAACAGCATGAAGGCGAGGCCCGCGACCGGCAACAGGCGCCGGCGCCAGGCCGCGCGCCGCTCGGCCGCGAGGAAGGCCGCGTCGGCGTCGGTCTCGAGGATGTGCGCGGTCGCGGCCATCAGCAGGTCTCCAGGAGCGCGCGCAGATGGGCCGCGATCGCGACGAAGCGCGGGCTCTCGCGCACCGCGAGGCGGCGCGGCTCGGGCACGTCGATGGGCACGATTTCGCGCACGCGCCCCGGATGGGCCGACATCACGAGCACGCGTTGGCCGAGGAACGCGGCCTCGTAGATGCTGTGGGTCACGAACAGGATGGTGACCCCTGTCTCGTGCCAGATGCGCAACAGCTCCTCGTTGAGCCGGTCGCGCGTGATCTCGTCGAGGGCGCCGAAGGGCTCGTCCATCAGGAGCACCTTGGGCCCGGCGACGAGTGCCCGCGCGATCGAGACGCGCTGGCGCATCCCGCCCGAAAGCTCGTGCGGCAGCGCATGCTCCCATCCCGCAAGGCCCACGAGCTTCAGGAGCTCCTTCGGGTCGCGCGCACGCGGCGGCGCACCCTCGCGCAGCCCGATCTCGAGCGGGAGCGAGACGTTGTCGAGCGCCGAACGCCAGGGGAGGAGAGTCGCGTCCTGGAACACGAAGCCGATCGATCGCTTCTTGCGCGCGACCGCGGGCTCGTCGCCGAGCACGCGCACGCGGCCCGCGGCCGGTGCGACCAGGTCGGCGATGAGGCGAAGAAGGGTCGACTTGCCGCAGCCCGAGGGCCCGAGGATGGTGAGGAAGCCGCCTTGCTCGACCTCAAGCGACACGTCCTCGAGTGCCGTGACCGCGCGACGCGCGCTCGCGAAACGCACCGTCGCCCCCGTGCACTCGACCGCGACGAGCGCCGAGACGGCGACGGGCGCGGGGTCGGTCATTCGGTGATCGAGCATGCGCGCTCCGCCCACGCGTCAGCCGAAATGCGGCCGGCTCTTCTCGGTCGCCTTGAGAATCTCGAGGGTCATCACCTCATGGAGCTTCGGCGTGCGCTTGGTGAATTGGCCGAGCTTGGCGTAGAGGTCGATCTGGTCCTGCCAGATCTTCGGATCCATCGCACCCCAGCCATGCTTCTTGGTCTCCGCGTCGAATTCGTATTTGAGCGCGATCTCCGCACCCTTGCGCTCGTCGGCGGCGACCAGGTTGGGCAGCTCCTGGACCAGGAGATCGACCGCCTTGTCCGGATTCTTGTAGGCGTAGCCCCAGCCGCGCGCGGCCGCGCGCACGAAGCGCTCGAGGAGCGCCTTCTTGGTTTTGAGCGTCTCCGATGTGGCGTAATAGGGATGGGCGTAGAGCTTGACACCCGCGTCCCACAGCCGGAGCGTCACGTAATCCGGCGGCAGCACCTTGAGCGCCGTGACGCTGGTGACCCAGCCGGTCACCACGTCGACCTGGCCGGTCATGAGCGGGGTCATGGTGAAGCCGATATTGACCACCTCCACATCCTTGAGATCCATGCCGTTCTTGACCAGGAGGGCGCGTAGCAGGATCACGCCGGTCGCCTGGATGCCGACGCGCTTCCCGCGGAAGTCGGCGGGCTTCCGGACCGGGTTCTTGGGCAGCGAGAAGAAGGCGTAGGGGTGCTGTTGCTTGCCCACCGCGAAGCAGCGCACCGGAATGTCCTCGGATGCCGCGAGCATGAGGGACGGGCTCGACGAGATCTGCCCGAGCTCGCAGCGGCCCGAGGCGACGATAGCGACGCCGTCGGTGTTGGGGCCGCCGGGCTGGATCTTGAGCTCGAGCCCTTCGTCGGCGAAATAGCCCAAGCGCTTCGCCGCGATCTCGCCCAGCTGGTCGCCGCTCTCGAGCCAGCCGAGCTGCATGTTCACGACCGTGGGCCCGGCCGCGCGCGCGGGCTCGAAGCCGAGCAAGCCGCCGCCGAGCACCAGCCCGGCGCCCGCCGCGGCCCCGCCGCGCATGAGCACGCGCCGGCTCAGATCCAGTCCCGCGTTCTTCCGTTCGGCCATGATTGCCCCACCTTCGACGTCGTTCCGGTTGCGATTGCTCGCGCGCCCGGCGCGCAATACGGAGAAAATCGTGTCATAGAACCTGTGAGCCGAGTAGAAGCTTTTTTTGCCATGGCCGCTGCCGAATCGGCAGCGCGCGATTCGCCGCGGCGGACGCGGTCGAACCATTAAGACCCGTCCCATTCAGCGGTAAGTTTGGGAGACCTCGAACGGCCGCGGCGATCGCGCGCGTGCGCGCAATCGAGCGGTTTTCGAGCGCGGGCCGAGGCATTTCCGAGCGCGCCATGCAGGCGCCCGGCGGCGCACCGAGCGGCAACTATCTTATCGGCCGCTCACGCGTCGATGAGCAGATCGTCGCCCTCGATCTTGACCGGATAGGTCGCGAGATCGCGGTCCGCGGGCGGCCCGAGGCATTTCCCGGTCGGGATGTGGAACTCGGCGCCGTGCATGGGGCAGGAGACCTTCTCGCCCTCGACGAAGCCGGTCGAGAGCAGCGCGTAGGCGTGGGGACACACGTCCTCGAGCGCGAAATATTTGTCGCCGAGCTTGTAGAGCGCGATCTCGAGGCTGCCGACCGTGACGGCGAACCCGTCCCCCTCCGTCACGTCCTTGACCGACGCCACCCGCTGCCATGCCATGCGTAGTCTCCTCGCTTCCGTTCGCTTTCGATCGAAGGTGATTGGGTCGAATATCGAGGTCCGGTCGCAACGAATTCGGCGCCCGATCGGCGCCAACGCGCGCCCGGTCACCGGACGGCCGAGGATCGACGGACGTTTCGACGCCGTGCCTCAGGGCTGGGTCTTCACCCCCGGGCGCTTGAAGTTGCGGTCCTGGTGGCCCTTGCCCTCGAGATCGCCGAGCTCGAACAGCCACGAATAGCCGCCCTTGGGATTGGACAGGATTTCCCAGCAATTCTGGTCCGCGTCCCAGAAATAGAAGCTGTAGGTCCCGTGCTGCAGGATCGGCTTCGAGATCTTGGTGAGCTTCCAGACGTCCTTCTGCTCCATCACGGTGCGGTACGCGGCGTCGACCTCCTCCTGGGTCTCGACGTCGAGGCCGTTATGGTTGAGGAGGGACATGGGCTCCTTCTTCTTCGCCTTCACGACCGCGATCGTGTTGTTGCCGCCCAAGCGGATCAGGAGCGAGATCGGGCTCGTCTGTACCACGTCCATGCCGAGGAATTCCTCGAAGAAGCGGCGCGCGAACTCGAGATCGAGGGATTCGAGCGTGCCGTGGGACATGAAATTGAGCTTGAGCGCGGGCTCCGGCTTCGCGTGGGCCTTGGACGGACCGTGGGCGTGGGTCTCGGAATCGAGCGCGGCGACCGGCATGTTGGCCTCCTGGTTCGCGTTTCCTGGGGGCGGGCGGGATTCGAAGCGCTTCCGGCCCCGTCTCGTTGAAGCAAGTCTACATGAGCGTCCCGGACCGGGCAAATCCCGCGGGCCCGCGGCGCCGGCCCCTCAGCCGGCCGCGACCGGGTTCGCCAGCACGCCGATCTTCTCGATCTCGACCTCGATCCGGTCGCCCGCGCGCATGAAGACCTTGGGATTGCGGCCGTAGCCCACGCCCGCGGGCGAGCCGGTGGTGATCGCGTCGCCCGGGCGGAAGCGATAGAACTGGGAATAATAGGCGATGAGCTCCGCGACCCCGAACACGAGGTCGCTGGTGCTGGTCGATTGCATGACCTTGCCGTTGAGCCGGGTCTCGAGATGGAGATCGCCGGGGTCGGGAATCTCGTCGCGCGTGACCAGGGCCGGGCCCATCGGGCAGAAGGTGGGGAACTGCTTCCCCAGAAGATTGTGCTCCCAGGCGTGGATGGCGCCCATGACCCCTTGCGACGCGAATACGGGGGCGACCCAATCGCGCGCCGAGACGTCATTGACGATGGTGTAGCCCGCGACGTGGGCGAGCGCCTCCTTCGCACTCACGCGATGGCACGCGCGGCCGATCACCACCGTGAGCTCGCCCTCCCAATCGACCATGTCGGGGTTCGACGGCGGTAACAGGATGGGTGCCTCGGGCCCGATGAGTTGTGCGGCGTTCTTGGTGAAGGCGGCGGGCCGCTCGGGCACCGGCGTCTTCATCTCGGCCAAATGCGCGCGGTAATTCATGCCGCAGGAAAGGATCAGAAGCGGGTCCGGCACGGGGGCGAGCAATGTCGCCCGCGCGCGCGGCACGAGCGCCCCCTGGTCGCGCAAGCGCTCGGCCGCGGAGAGGCCTTGCGCCGCGTCGAGCATGCGGCGCACGAGATCGAGCGCGGGCTCGCCCGCCTCGAGGATCGCGCGCATCGAGCCCGGAATCCCGCGCGCCGCGGGCAACGCGTCGCCCGCCGCCGCGAAGACGAGGACTTCCGAGCCCAGGAGCGCACCCGGGCTCGGCTCCGCACCCGGGCGCTCGATCGTTACGAGATGCACGGCGTCACTTGGCCTTGCTATAGGGGTAGATGAGGTTTCCGGTCTTGTACTTCGCCGGCCAGACCACGACCCAATGCTTCGGGTCCTTGAGCTGGTCGAGGCTGTGGTCGGTCAGGCCCTGCCACTGGGTGAAGGCCATGCGCGGATGCACCCATTCGCCGTCCTTCCCGAAGGCGATCTCGCCCGCGACGGTCGAGAAGCTGTGGCTGCGCAGATAGTCCGCGATCTTCTCCTGATTGAGGCTCTTGGCGCCCTCGACCGCTTCGCCCAGCACTTGCGCCGCGGCGTAGCCGAAGGGCGCGAAGCCGTAGCCGAGCGGATCGACGCGCTTTCCCTTGGCGCGTTCCTGGTACTCCTTGAGCATCGCCTCGGTGCCCTTGAACTTGAACGCGGGCACGAAGATCTCGTTGTTGACGTAGCCGTTCATGAGCGGGCCCATCTGGATCTTGAGCGGCGTCGCGAGGAGCCCGATCATCGTGCCGCCCATCATCTTGGGCCGGAGCCCGACCTCGGCCGCCGCGCGCACGAAGCCCACCGAATCCGGCGGATAGGACGCGATGAACACGATGTCCGGGTCGGTCGCCTGGATCGCGCGCACGATGGAGGTGAAGTCGGTCGTATTCGGCGGATAGCGCTGGTCGTAGACGATCTTGAGGCCCGCGGCCTTGGCATTGTCGCGCGCCCCGTCGGTCGAGTTCTTGCCGAACTCGGCGTCGGCGCCGACGATCGCGATCGTCTTGGGCTTCGGATGCTGCGCCATCGCGAGGTCGAAGAAGCCCTTGGAGAAATTACGGTTCGGATCCTGGCCCAAGGGGATCATCGAGAAATAGTTCTTGTAGTGGATCTGGCCGTTGGCGCCGGTGCCGAGGATGCCGATGGTGGTGAATTTGTGCTGCGCGATCACCGGCAGGCCGGCCACGATCTGGTTTGTGCCGTAGGGCCCGAGCAGAAGGTCGACATGATCGACCTCGATCAGCTTGGTGTAGATCGCGGGCTCGTTCGGCGGCATGGTCTGGTCGTCGTAATAGACGAACTCGACCGGCCGGCCGAGCAGGCCGCCGCGCTTGTTGATGTTGTCGCGCCAGAGCTCCATCGCGAGCAGGAGCTGATTGCCGTTGGGCGCGTTGCCGCCCGTGAGGCCCAGGCTGAAGCCGATCTTGATCGGCTCGGCGGCGGCGGCCGGCATTGTTGCGGACACGGCGTCGAGGCCGACCGCAAGGGCGAGTGTCGCGGCCCCAAGGGCGAGCGCGCGCCATCCTTTCGCGATGATGGGCATTCTTATCCTCCCCTTTTATCGTTCGAGACTTTTTATCTTATCGAGCGGGAAGCCTAGCCGGATTTATGAGCGATTTCTAGTATGCGCGAATCTGCCCGGGAATTCGCGGCGTTACCGGCGCAATCGGGCAGGCGCGCCTCAGACCATCGGCGCCGGGCCCGCGCGCCGCGCGATCGTGCCTCGGTCGATCACGAACACCTCGTCGAGGAGATCGCCCACATGGGTCTCGTTCGATTCCGCCATGAGCACGCTCAGCCCCGAGCCCGGCAGCTTCGCGAGCACTTCGCCGAGCCGGCGCGCGAGCGCAGGCGCCAGGCCCTCGAACGGCTCGTCGAGCAAGAGGAGCTTGGTGCCGCACATGAGGGCGCGCGCGAGCGCCACCATCTTCTGCTGGCCGCCCGAGAGCTGGCTCGCGCGCCGCGCCTTGAAGGGGACGATCTCGGGCATGAGCCCGTAGATCCAGTCGAGGCGCTCGGCCGCGTCCTTGCGCGGCACGGCGAGTGCCGGTAGCAGCACATTGTCCTCGACCGTGAAGTCGGGCATGAGCTTCCGGTCCTCGGGCATGTAGCCGATGCCGAGCCGCGCGCGCGCGAACGGCGGGAGCCGGTCGAGCTCGGCGTCGCCGAAGCGGATCGTGCCCGCGCGCGGCTTGAGGAACCCCATCACGCTGCGCATGAAGGTGGTCTTGCCCGCGCCGTTGAGCCCGATGAGGCCGCACATGGCACCGGGAGACATGACCAATTGGGCGCCGCGGATGATGCGCGTCGCGCCGATATCGACGTCGAGGCCCTCGACGGCCAAGCTCATGCCGATGCCCTCATGACGACGCGCTCACGACGACGCGCTCACGACGACGCTCTCACGACGCCGGCGCGGCGCGGAACCGGCGCGCGCCGACCGGCTCGCCCGTGACGTAGCGCCGCACCTGCGGGTCGGCGATCACGGCGGCGGGTGCGCCCTCGGCGATGATGGTGCCCTCGGCGAAGGCGATCACGCGCTCGGCATAGCGCCCGACGATCTCCATGTCGTGCTCGACGAACAGCACCGCGCAGCGCTCGGCCCTGAGCGCCGCCATGATCACGTCCATGATGCCGAACTTCTCCTCGACGCTGATGCCGCTGGTCGGTTCGTCGAGCAAAAGAAGGCGCGGGCCGCGCACGGTCGCCATGGCGATGTCGAGGAGCTTCCGCACCCCCTGCGGCAAGAGGCCCGCCTCGAGGTTGCGGTAATTGAGGATGCCGAAGCGCTCGAGGGCGGCGTCGACCGCGTCCACGCGCGCGCCGTGGTGCAGCGGGCGCCAGAGCGGATAGCGCGTTCCTTGCGCGATTCCATAGGCGATGAGGAGATTGTCGGCCACCGTCGCGGTCGAGAACACCTGCGGCACCTGGAACGAGCGCGAAATGCCGGCCGCGATCACGCGCCGGGTCGGGAGCATGGTGATGTCGCGGCCCTGGAACTCGATCGTGCCGCTGGTCGGCTTCATGTAGCCGGTCACCATGTTGACGAAGGTGGTCTTGCCGGCGCCGTTCGAGCCGATGATGCCGACCACCTCGCCGTCCGCGACCGAGACCGTGATGTCGTTCGCGGCCACGACCGAGCCGAAGGATTTGTTGAGGTTCCTGACTTCGAGGAGCGCGGTCATGACGCGACCTTGTCCTTGGCGCCGAGCCGGCGCACGCGCCCGAACAGCGACCACACGCCCTGGGGCATGAACAGGATCAGGAGCAGGAGGCACACGCCGAGCACCATCTGCCAGCTATGGGGTGCGTAGTCGGTCGCGTAGGCGCGCAGCGTCTCGAACAGCGCCGAGCCGAGGAAGGGGGCGAGCACGCTGCCCGCTCCCGAGAGGATGGTCACGAACACGAACTCGCCCGACGTGGTCCAGTATGTGGAATCGGGATCGACATGGCCGACCGCGAGCACCACGAGGGCGCCGCCCGCACCCGCGAGTGCCGCCGCGAGCACGTACTTGACCCGGATCGCGCGCTCGACCGAGTAGCCCAGATACTCGACCCGAATCTCGTTGTCGCGGATCGCCGTCGTGAGATGGCCCATGGGCGAGGCGAGATAGCGGTGCACGAGCCAGGCCGCCGCCGCCGCGAGCACGACGGTGAGAATCAGGAGATCGTGCCCGGCGGCGCGGCTCCCGGGCGCGTAGCCGAGGAAATGCGGCAGCAGGATCGAGAAGCCGTCGGTGCTGCCGAGGGTCTCGCTACGCACCAGCGTGCCGTAGAAGATCATCGAGAAGGCGAGGCTCAGCATGGCGAAGAAAATGTCGCGGTAGCGCGCGAGGAGGAAGCCGAGCACGAGCGCGATCGCCGCCGAGCTCAGGATGCCGATGCCGACCAGGAGGAACGCGTCGCGCACGCCGAGCTCGGCCTGCGCGAGGCCGACGGCGTAGCCCGCGAGCCCGTAATAGAGCGCCTGGCCGAAGGACATGAGCCCCGTGCGCCACAGGATCACGAGCCCGAGCACGACCAGCGCCTTGGCCACGATCACGGTCGCGAGGAAGATCACCCAGTCGGGGATGAGGAAGCTCGCGCCGATCAGGAGGACAGCGGCCGCAAGGAGCGCTCGGGTCGTGCGGTCCATGCGCATCTCAGATGCGCCGCGGCTGGCTCGTGCCGAACAGGCCCTGGGGCCGCACGATCAGCACCACCGACATGACCGCATAGATCACGAACAGCTCGACCTGGGGCAGGAGATGCACCGCGGCCGCGCGGCACAGGCCCACGATGAGCGCCCCGACCATGGTCCCCGGCACGCTGCCCAAGCCGCTGATCACCACGACCGCGAAGGCGAGCACGATCACCTCGACGCCGATGCCGGGGGTCACCGAGATCATGGGTGCCGTGACCGCACCGCCGAAAGCACCCAGGATCGCGCCGATCACGAAGGTGACGGTGAACAGGCGCTGGACGTCGATGCCGAAGGCGAGCGCCATCTCGCGGTCGTGGATCACCGCGCGCAGCACCTTGCCCGCGCGCGTGCGGTTCAAGCCCCACCAGAGGCCGAAGCCGATCAGGCCCGCGGTCGGGATGAGCGCCAATTCGTAGTTCGAGAAGGCGAGGCCGTCGAGCTTGGTGACGCCGAGGCCGGAATCGGGCTGGTAGGCGAGGTAGGCGTCCACGCCCCAGATTTGGAGCACGAGATTCTCGAGGATGAGGAACACGGCGTAGGTCACGAGCACGACCAGCACCTCGTCGCGTCCGTAGACGAAGCGCAAGAGGCCGCGCTCGAGCACGAAGCCCACGATGGCGCCGCTCACGATCGCGGAGAGGATCAGGAGCGCGTAGGCGCCCAAGGGTGCGAAGCCCGCCTGGAAATAAAGGCCGATCGACCAGGCGGCGGCGTAGGCGCCGATCGAGTAGAAGCCGCCATGGGCGACGTTGAGCACCTTCATCACGCCGAAGATCAGCGTGAGACCGACCGCGACGATGAACAGCCAGGACGAATAGACGAGCCCGTCCACCAGGATCGTGAGCGCGGTCAACATCGAAAATCCGAGCGGCGGGTCGGGCACGAGGCCCGCCCGCCGCCCGCCATGTCAGGGGCGAAGTCCGGCACGCCTCACTTGCACTTGGCGCCAGGCATGCCCGCCTTGAGCCAGTCGGTGCTGTTCATGTTCGCCGGCGGGTTCACGCACGCCGCCGGGTAGTAGACGATGTGGGTCAAGGTCGGCTGGCCGGTCTTGGTGTCGTATTTGTACTCGCCATAGGCCGTGTCGGTGATCGCCTGGTGGCCGTCGCCGTTGGCCATGTCGATCTCGGTGCCCATGCCTTCGTACTTCGCGTGGGTCAGCGCCTCGATCACCTGCTCCTGGCTCGGATTCGGATGGGCCTTGGCGGCCTTGTCGTAGGCGAATTTGACGCCGAGCAGCGCGTTCGCCATCTGGTACGCGGGATAGGTGGGCGGCGTGCCGAACTTCTCGATGAAGCTCTTGCGGAACCAGGTGTTCAAGGCGCTCGGGTGCGCGAGCACGCCGTAGGGGCCGCGCCCGCCGAGGATGGTGCCGTCGGGCAGCTTGGAGCCGAAGCGGAACATCACCGTCTCGCCGGTCGTGAACACGACGTGGGATTCCTGGAACAGGCCGCGCGGCTCGGCCTGGAGGATGAAGCTCTCGAGGTCGCCGTCGAAGAAGCTCGAATGGATCACGTCCGAATGGCTCGCGAGCAGCGCCGAGATCTCGGCGCTGTACTGGCCCGCGAACAGCTTCGGGAACTGCACGGTGGTGATCGCGAGACTCGGCTTCAGGTCCTTCATCGCGGCCTCGAAATCGTGCCACGAATCCTGGCCCCAGGCGTAGTTCTGGTTGATGCCGCCGAAGCTCTTCATCTTCGGGAATTCGGTCATGAGATAGCGCGCGGCGCCGACGCTATCCATGGTCGCGGTCGCACTGGTGCGGAACACGTAATGGAGCTTCGCCGCCTCGAAGATGCGCGGCGTGCCGCAGTCGAAGAAGACGGTGAGCTTCTTCAGCTCCTCCGCCACGGGGGCGATGCCGAGGCAGCTTCCCGACGAGACGTAGCCCACGACCGCGTTGACGTCGCGCCGCTCGACCATGTCGCGGAAGTCCTGCACCACCTTGGTGACCGGCCCCGCCTCGTCGACCCAGAAGGAGTCGATCGCCGCCCCGCCCACGCCCTTGGTGTGGAACGGCGCCGGCAGCTCGCCTTTGTTGATGGCGTCGATCATGAGGTCGGCCGCGTGCTGGGCCGGAACGCCGAACGGGGCGGCGGCGGGACCCGAGAGAAAGGTGACCAGGCCGATCTTCACGGACTCCGCATGCGCCTCTGCCGCGCCGAGCGCCAAGACGCTCGCGGCGAGGATGGTCGCCGCGGCTCGGTGCAACGCACCCATGCCTGTTTTACGTGCGAACATGATTGACCCTCCCTGTTTTCATAATGCGGCATTCGATGCCGACTGATTGAAACGGGATTATCGTCCGAGGATCGCGTTGAATTCAAGCGAATCCGCTGCCCTCGCTTGGGCTGCGGCGTGCGGCCGTCACGCCGCGAGGTCGAGCGCCCCGGCTTCGGCGATACGCGCCTCTTGAAGCGCCTTCCGCAAGCGCTCGATCTCGGCGGGCGCGAGTTTCATGAGCGGCGGCCGCACGATCGCGCGCTCGAGCCGGCCGAGCAGCACCAACGCTTCTTTCATGCGATTGTGCATGTCGAGGAAGGGTGCCGCGTAGAAGGCCTGGGCGAGGGGATAGATGCGCGCGTCGATCGCTTGCGCGGCGGCGAGGTCCTTGGCCTGGAGGGCGCGCCAGAGTGCCGACTGAAGATCGGCAATCACGCTGCCCGCTCCCGAAAGCAAGCCGTCGCAGCCCATGACGAGCGAGCTCATGAGCCACGCGCTGTGGGTGCTGAGCACCTTCACGGGGCGCGGCAGCGCGTGGAGCGTGCGGATGTGGCGCTGGTGCAGCATCGGATCGTTGCACCAATCCTTGATCGCGCGCACGCTCGGCACCTGGTCGAGGATGCGGAGCAGCGTCTCGAAGGGATAGCCGAGCCCGCCCGCGAGCGGGTACTGGAACAGGATCAGCGGCAGGTCGGTCGCGTCCGCGATGCGCTTGAAATGGGCGAGCGCCATCTCGGGCCGCAATTGTCCGCCCATGAGCATGCTGTTGGGCGGGAACACGAGAAGCGCCGAGGCGCCGCCGGCCGCCGCCATGCGCGCGATCTCGGCCGCGGCGAGGCTCGAATCCGTATAGACGCCCGAAATCACGGGAAGCCGATCGCCGACCGCCTCCAAGGTGAGATCGAGCACGCGGCGCTGCTCGTCGAACGTAAGCGCGTGCACCTCGGCCGCGTGCGCGTTGGTCGTGATCGCGGCGAGGCCGGGCACCGCCGCGAGATGGCCGAGATGGCGCCGGTATTCGGCCTCGTCGATCGCGTAGTCCGCATCGAACGGCAGGAGGCAGGCGGGAATGACGCCGGCCGGCTCGAAACTCGGGCACTTCGCCATGGTGACCTCGGGTCGCAGGCTCGCCCGAGCTTAAGACCGCATGCCCGGTCCGCGCAAGGGCGCTCAGTCGGTCGCGGCTTTGCTCTCGCGAGCCTCGGGCTCGACGTCGAGGCGCACGGCGATGCCGGCCAGCGCCCGCGCGGGTGCTGGATAAAGGCGCATCACTTCGGGATCGTGGCCCGGGACGATGTGGTCGGCGGAATCCGCGAGCCGCTCGACGGTCGCGAACGCATCCACCATGTCGCCCAGGTGGAACGCGACGGTGAAGGGGCGCCGGTCGCGCAGATTTTCGAAGAAGTGGCTCGCGTCCGACGCCAGCACGACCCAGCCGCGCTTCGTGTGCACGCGCACGATCTGGAGCCCCGCCGTATGGCCGCCCACGCGATGAATCGAGAGGCCGGGGGCGAGCTCGGCGTCGCCGTCGTGGAACTCGACCCGGCCCTTGAAGTTGAGCCGCACCATGCCGACCACGTCCTCGACCGCGTAGGAATGGCCGAACACCGGAAAGCGCATGTGCCGCCCGGTCGCGTATTCCATCTCGCGCGCCTGGAGATGGAAGCGCGCCTTGGGGAATTTGTGGAAAGTGCCGACGTGGTCGTAATGGAGGTGGGTCAGGATCACCGTCTCGACCTCGGCCGCCTCGACGCCGAGAAGCCCCAACGCGTCCGCGGGGCAGCGCAAATGGGTGCGCCCGCGCGCGGCCGCGGTCTCCGCCGTGAAGCCGGTGTCGATCACGACGGGTCCCGCGGGTCCCTTGGCGAGCCAGACGAAGTAGTCCATCGGCATGGGGGCGTCGTGCGCGTCGCCGCCCACGAAATGGTCGCGCCGGCGCGCGTCGCGCGTCGCATAACGGATGGCGTAGAGCTCGTAGCTCGGGAGAGCGGCGCTCACGGTGCCGCGCCCCGGCTATTTCGCGACCTTGCCCATCTCCTTCAGGACCTCGTTCGCCGCCTTGAACGCGTCGAGGCCCGCGGGGATGCCGCAATAGACGGTCGCGTGCAGCAGCACTTCCTTGATCTCCTCGACCGTGACGCCATTGTTGATGGCGCCGCGTACGTGGAGCTTGACCTCGGGCGAGCGGTTCAAGGCCGTGAGCATGGCAAGGTTCAGCATGCTGCGGGTCTTGCGCGAGAGCCCGGGCCGGGTCCAGGCGTAGCCCCAGCACATCTCGGTCGTGATGTGCTGGAAGGCGCTGGTGAACTCGTTGGCGTTCTTGATCGACGCGTCGACGTAGTCGGCGCCGAGCACCTCGCGGCGCACGGCGAGGCCGCGGTCGAACAGGGGCTCGAGATCGGGGGTGGACGATTTTGCCATGGGTTCCTCCCTTGGATGGCGTGTCGAAGTGAAGGGCGTCAGCGCAGCTTTCCGATGTAGCGGCCGATTTCGGTATGGTCGGCGGCCGGGCCGAGCGTCTTCGACGCCTCGTCCCAGAGGTCGGCGACGCGCTCGGCGAGCGGCGCCGGAACGTCGATCGCGTCCGCGAGCCGCTCCGCCGTGCGCACGTCCTTGGCCATGAGGCGCATGAGGAAGCCCGCGGCGTAGGTCTCGGAGACGATGAACTGCTTGAGCTTGAGCTCGGTCGTGTAGCTCTTGCCCGAGCTCGCGTTGAGCACGTCGGCGATGGTGTTCGGGTCGAGGCCGAACTTGCGCCCGATCGCGAGCGCCTCGACGGTCGCGACCAGGCCCGCGGCCGAGACGTAATTGTTGAGCGCCTTGATCGCGTGTCCCGAGCCGAGCGAGCCGGTACGGAAGATCGAGCTGCCCATCGCCTTGAGCACGGGCTCGACCCGGTCGATGGTGGCCGCGTCGCCGCCCACCATGATCGCGAGGGTCCCGTTGACGGCACGGCGCACGCCGCCCGAGACCGGCGCGTCGACGAAGCCGAAGCCGGCCGCGATCGTCTCGGCGCCGAGCTCGCGCGTGCCGATGGGATCGGACGAGCTCATCTCGATCACGATGGCGCCGGGCTTGAGATGGGGCCGGAAGCCGAGGACCGCCTGGCGCACGATCTTTCCGTCCGGCAGCAGCGTAATGACCGCATCCGCCGTGGCGACCGCGGCCTTCGCGTCCGCCGCCGCCGTTCCGCCCGCGGCCGCGAACGCCTGGCGCGCGTCGGACGAGACGTCGAAGCCCGCGACGCGGTAGCCGGCCTTGGCCAGGCACGCGGCCATGGGCCGGCCCATATTGCCGAGGCCCACGACCGCGATCGCGGCCGGGGCGACGAGCGGGGTGGGGCGGGTCGGGGGTTTCTCGTCTTGGGTGCTCATCTCGGACCTCGCGCGCGGCGCCTGGAGCCTAATCTCTTTTCCGCCGTCCGTTCAACGTTGCGGTGCGCGCACGACGAAGGCCTGGATGGTCTTCTCGCCGAGCGAGCGCGCCGCCTCGAGCCGGTGGTACCCGGCGACGAGCACGTAGCGCTCCTTGTCGCGCCGCACGTTGATCGGGCTCTGCATGCCCTTGTCGACGAAACTCTCGGCGAGCGCCTCGACCTTCTTGGGGTCGAGCGTGTCGCGGAACTTGACCGGGATGTAGATCTCGGCGAGCGGAACCGCGACCGGCTTCATCAATCCTTCGATGGCCATGACCTCGTCCTCTGGTCCGATTTCCGTCTCGCGCTCCAAGCGCCCCGCGCGCCGGCGCTTCAGCGCGGCAGTGTGCTCGCCCCCATGAGAAACTCGTCGACCGCGCGCGCGCATTGGCGTCCCTCGCGGATCGCCCACACCACGAGCGACTGGCCGCGCCGCATGTCGCCGGCCGCGAAAACGCGCTCGACCGAGGTACGGTAATCCTTGGTGCTCGCGGCGACGTTGTGGCGCGCATCGAGGGCGACGCGCGACTGCTCGACCATGCCCGCCTTGACCGGCCCGAGGAAGCCCATCGCGAGCAGGACCAGATCCGCCTTGAGGCTGAAGCCGCTTCCCGCGATCTCCTTCATCTGCATGCGCCCGCCCGAATCCTTGACCCACTCGACGCGCACGCAATCGAGGGACGCGACCTTGCCGCCGCTGCCGACCGCGCGCTTGGTCAGCACCGCCCATTCGCGCTCGCAGCCCTCTTCCTGGGACGACGAGGTGCGCAGCTTGTTGGGCCAATAGGGCCAGACGACGCCCTTGTCCTCGCGCTCGGGCGGCTTCGGCAGAATCTCGAGTTGGGTGATCGAGGCGGCACCCTGGCGCACCGAGGTGCCGATGCAGTCCGAGCCCGTGTCGCCGCCGCCGATCACGACCACGTGCTTGTCCTTGGCCGTGATCGTTCCTTGGGGTGCGGCGCGCGCCTCGCTGTCGCCGGCGAGGCGCTTGTTCTGCTGGACCAGGAAATCCATCGCGAAATGGATGCCGTCGAGCGCGCGCCCCTCGACCTCGAGATCGCGCGCCCATTCGGTGCCGCCCGCCATCACGAGGGCGTCGAAATCCTCCAACAGTTCGGCGACCGTCACGTCCTTCCCGACCTCGACCCCGGTGCGGAACTCGACCCCCTCGGCCGCCATCTGCGCCAAGCGCCGGTCGATGAACGCCTTGTCCATCTTGAAGTCGGGGATGCCGTAGCGCAGCAGGCCGCCGATGCGGTCGCTCTTCTCGTAGAGCGTCGCGTCATGGCCCGCGCGCGCGAGCTGCTGGGCAGCGGCCAGGCCCGCCGGCCCCGAGCCCACGATTGCGACGCGCTTCCCGGTGCGCCCTTCGGGGATCTGGGGCTGGATCCAGCCCTCCTCGAAGCCGCGATCGACGATCGCGCACTCGATGGTCTTGATGGTGACCGGGTTGTCGTCGATGTTGAGGGTGCAGGCCGCTTCGCAGGGCGCCGGGCAAATGCGCCCGGTGAATTCGGGAAAATTGTTGGTCGAGTGGAGGGCGGTGAGCGCCGCCTGCCACTGCTCGCGATAGACCAGGTTGTTCCAGTCCGGGATCAGATTGTTGACCGGGCAGCCCGTGTGGCAGAAGGGCACGCCGCAATCCATGCAGCGCGCGGCCTGATGGCCGAGCTCGGCGTCCGGGAGCGGTTTGGTGAACTCCTTCCAGGAATGGCTGCGCACGCCCGGCTTCTCGTAGCCGCGATCGTGGCGCTCATACTCAAGAAAGCCGGTCGGCTTGCCCATTCAGTCGAGACTCCCGAACGCGTTGGATGTGTGCCGCCGGGACGCGCGATCCCCGCCGCGCGCCGTCACTCGGCGGCGGCCGCCTTCGCCGCCTGCCGCTCGGCCTTGAGCTCGAGGAGCGCGCGGCGATAATCCTTGGGCACGACCTTGACGAAATGGCCGAGTGCCCGCTCCCAACCGTCGAGCAGCGCCGCCGCGCGCGCGCTCTTGGTGTGGAGATGGTGGCGCTCGACCAGGATGCGCAGCCGCTCGGCATCGAAGCGCAGCATGTCGCCCATGCCGCTGTCCTCGACGCTCGGCGCGCGTTGGCGCGGCCGCTCGGGATCCTCGTCCGCGTCCGCCGCCGGCGGTTGGACGCGCTCGAGGGTCACCATGGCGCGGTTGCACAGGCTCTCGAACCGGTCCTCGGGGTCGTAGACGTAGGCGATGCCGCCCGACATGCCGGCCGCGAAATTGCGTCCGGTCTCGCCCAAGACCACGATTACGCCGCCGGTCATGTATTCGCAGCCATGGTCGCCGGTACCCTCGACGACCGCGACGGCGCCCGAATTCCGGACCGCGAAGCGCTCGCCCGCGACCCCCTGGAAATAGGCCTCGCCCGCGATGGCGCCGTAGAGCACCGTGTTGCCGACGATGATGTTGCGCATCGGATCGCGCGCGACGTTCTCCGGCTGGCGCACGATGATGCGGCCGCCCGAGAGGCCCTTCCCCACATAATCGTTGGCGTCGCCGAAGAGCTCGAGCGTCAGGCCGCGCGCGAGGAACGCGCCGAAGCTCCCGCCCGCCGTGCCGCGGAAGCGGATCGCGATCGTGTCGTCCGGCAGGCCCGCATGCCCGTAGCGGCGCGCGACCTCGCCCGAGAGCATCGCCCCCACCGTGCGATTGACGTTGCGGATCGCGCGCTCGAGATGCACGGGCGCCTTGCGCTCGAGCGCCTTCTGGCACGCCGCGATCAGGTCCTTGTCCATCGCGCGGTCGAGATGGTGGTCCTGGCGCTCCGAATTATGGACCGCGACCCCCGGCCGCGGCTCGACCTGATAGAGGATGCGCGAGAGGTCGACGCCCTTCGCCTTCCAATGGTCGATCGCGCGCCGCACGTCGATCTTGTCGACCCGGCCGATCATGTCGGCGAACTTGCGGAAGCCGAGCTCGGCCATGAGGGCCCGCACCTCCTCGGCCACGAAGAAGAAGTAGTTGATGACGTGCTCGGGCTGGCCGGTGAAGCGCTTCCTCAAGATCGGGTCCTGGGTCGCGATGCCGACCGGGCAGGTGTTGAGATGGCATTTCCGCATCATGACGCAGCCCGCCGCGATGAGCGGCGCGGTCGAGAAGCCGAATTCGTCGGCGCCCAAAAGCGCTCCCACCACCACGTCGCGCCCGGTGCGCAAGCCGCCATCGACCTGGACCGCGATGCGCCCGCGGAGCGCGTTGAGCACGAGCGTCTGCTGGGTCTCGGCGAGGCCGATCTCCCAAGGCGAGCCCGCGTGGGTCAAGGACGTGAGCGGGCTCGCGCCCGTGCCGCCCTCGTAGCCCGAGATGGTGACGTGGTCCGCTCTCGCCTTCGAGACGCCGGCCGCGACCGTGCCCACGCCCACCTCGGAGACCAGCTTCACCGAAATGCGCGCCTTCGGGTTCGCGTTCTTCAGATCGTGGATCAGCTGCGCCAGATCCTCGATCGAGTAGATGTCGTGGTGCGGCGGCGGCGAGATGAGGCCGACGCCCGGCGTCGAATGGCGCACGCGCGCGATGTTCTTGTCGACCTTGTAGCCCGGGAGCTGGCCGCCCTCGCCGGGCTTCGCCCCCTGCGCCATCTTGATCTGGAGGTCGTCGGCGTTGACCAGATACTCGGTCGTGACGCCGAACCGGCCCGAGGCGACCTGCTTGATCGCCGAGCGCATGGAATCGCCGTTGGCGAGCGGCGTGTAGCGATCCGATTCCTCGCCGCCCTCGCCGGTGTTCGACTTCCCGCCGATGCGGTTCATCGCGATCGCGAGGGTGGTGTGCGCCTCGCGGCTGATCGAGCCGAAGCTCATGGCACCGGTCGCGAAGCGCTTCACGATCTCGGAAGCGGGCTCGACCTCGTCGAGGGGAACGGGCTTCGCTGCGTTCTTGAAGCGCATGAGCCCGCGGATCGTGAGCAGGCGCTCGCTCTGGTCGTTGATCTCGGCCGCGAAGCTCTTGTAGTCGGCGGCCGAGTTGGCGCGCGCCGCGTGCTGCAGGCGCGCGATCGAGTCGTAGGTCCAGGCATGGTCCTCGCCGCGCAGGCGCAACGCGTAGTCGCCGCCCGCATCCAGCATGTCGCGGTAGACCGGGCTCGTGCCGTAGGCGTTCTTGTGGCGCTCCAGCGCCTCGGCCGCGATCGCGTCGAGCCCGGCGCCCTCGATCGTGGTCGCGGTGCCGGTGAAGTATTTCTCGATGAGATCGCTCGCGAGGCCGACCGCGTCGAAAATCTGCGCGCCGCAATAGGACTGGTAGGTCGAGATGCCCATCTTGGACATGACCTTGAGCAGGCCCTTGTTGATCGCCTTGAGATAGTTCTTGCGCGCCTCGTAGGGCTTGAGCGCCTTGTCGAAGCGCGTGCGCGCGCGCTCGAGCGTCTCGAACGCGAGATAGGGATTGATCGCCTCGGCGCCGTAGCCGGCGAGCACGCAGAAATGATGCACCTCGCGCGCCTCGCCGGTCTCGACCACGAGCCCGGTCGAGGTGCGCAGGCCCTGGCGGATGAGATGGTGGTGCACGGCGGCGGTCGCGAGGAGGGCCGGGATCGGCACGCGCTCGCGCGACACGGCGCGGTCGGAGAGGATCAGGATGTTGTTGCCCGTGAGCACCGCGTCGGTCGCCTCGTTGCAGATGCGCTCGAGGGCGGCGCCCAAGCCCGCGACGCTCGCCTCGGCGGGCCAGGTCGCGTCGATCGTGTGGGTGCGGAAGGCGCCCGGCGCCAGCGTCTCGATGCCGCGGATCTTCTCGAGGTCGCCGTCGGTCAGGATCGGCTGGGTCACTTCGAGCCGGTAATGCGTGCCCGCCTTGTGACCAAGCAGGTTCGGCCGCGGCCCGATCATCGAAACCAGCGACATGACCAGTTCCTCGCGGATCGGGTCGATGGGCGGGTTGGTGACCTGGGCGAAATTCTGCTTGAAGTAGTTGTAGAGGAGCTTCGGCTTCCGCGAGAGCACGGCGAGCGGCGTGTCGGTGCCCATCGAGCCGACCGGATCGTCGCCCTCGCGCGCCATGGGCTCGAGGAAGAACTGGAGATCCTCCTGGGTGTAGCCGAACGCCTGCTGGCGCTCGAGGAGCGGCGTCGGGTCGTTGGGCAGCTCGGGTCCGCTCTCGTCCTCGGGCAGCTCGGGCAGCTCCTCGAGCTTGTATTGAGTCGCCTCGAGCCACTCCTCGTAGGGATGCTCGGCGGCGAGGCGCTGCTTGATCTCGGCATCGTCGATGATGCGCCCTTCCTCGAGGTCGATGAGCAGCATCTTCCCCGGCTGGAGGCGCCATTTATGGACGATCTTCTCCTCGGGCACCGGGAGCACGCCCGCTTCCGACGCCATCACCACCTGGTCGTCGTCGGTCACGATGTAGCGCGCGGGGCGCAGCCCGTTGCGGTCGAGGGTCGCGCCGATCTGGCGCCCGTCGGTGAAGGC
The DNA here is from genome assembly GCA_035509415.1 of Alphaproteobacteria bacterium. Taxonomy (GTDB): domain Bacteria; phylum Pseudomonadota; class Alphaproteobacteria; order JACZXZ01; family JACZXZ01; genus DATJLQ01. The sequence continues at coordinate 14,057 of DATJLQ010000233.1, read as the reverse complement.
GATCGCGGCCGGCCCGTCCCACGGCTCCATGAGGGCCGCGTGATACTCGTAGAAGGCGCGCCGCGCGGGATCCATCAAGGGATCGCCCGCCCAGGCCTCGGGGATCAGCATCATCATCGCGTGCGCGAGCGGGTAGCCGCCGGCCACCAGAAGCTCGAGCGCGTTGTCGATGCAGGCCGTGTCGGACTGGCCGTGGGGGATCAAGGGCGCCATCTTGTCGAGGTCGGCACCGAGGAGATCCGACGACATCGCCTGGCGCCGCGCATGCATCCAGTTGACGTTGCCGCGCACCGTGTTGATCTCGCCGTTGTGCGCGAGGAAGCGGTACGGATGCGCGAGCCTCCAGGAGGGGAAGGTGTTGGTCGAGAAGCGCTGATGCACGAGGGCGAGCGCCGAGACCGTGAGGGGATTGCGCAAATCCTCGTAGAAGTTCTCGACCTGGGGGGCGAGCAAAAGGCCCTTGTAGACCACGGTGCGCGTCGAGAAGGACGCCATGTAGAGCTCGCGCAGGCCGGGGAGACGGTGCTTCTCGGCGAGCTCGACCAGGCTGTTGAGGATCTGCTTCCGCGCCGCGAGGATCTTGCGCTCGAACGCATCCTGGTCCGCGATCGCGGGGTTGCAGGCGACGATCGCCTGGCGGATTACGGGCATGGTCTCGAGCACGTATTTGCCGAGCCCCGCCGTATGGGTCGGGACCTCGCGCCAGCCGACCAGCGCCAGCCCCTCGGCGCGCACGAAATGCTCGGCATGCTCGATCGCGACGCGGCGCGCGGCTTCGTCGCGCGGCAGGAAGCACATCGCGACCGCGTAGCGCCCGGCCGGCGGCAGTTTGAGCCCTTCGCGTCCCGCCCAGTCGCGCAAAAGCGCGTCGGGAATCTGGATCAGGCAGCCCGCCCCGTCGCCCACCAGCGGGTCGGCGCCCACCGCCCCCCGGTGGTCGAGATTGACCAGGATCTGGAGCCCCTGGCGGATGATGCCGTGGGACTTCTTGCCCTTGATGTTGACGACAAAGCCGACGCCGCACGAGTCATGCTCGTTGCGCGGGTCATACAGGCCCTGTCGTCCAGGCAAGGTCATGCGTCACTCGCCAATCGCTGCTAGTTGAACCGCCGCCCATGTGCGGAACTCGCCGGGCCGTCCCGTGCCCCGGCGACTTGCTAAGACCATAATATGCATAAGATCGAAGGCGAACGCGACTCTTGCCTTGAGGCGCGGCCTGGCCGCGAGGGGGCTATCGCGGGCGTCGATGCCCGCCTTTTCCCGGATTCTGCTGCACTGCGGTAAATCTCTGTTTCCAGGGCAGGAATTTTTGACGCCGACGGCTGCTTAAAATTCGCGCGGCCGGCCGGCTCGAAAGAATATTCTTCGCCAAGGGCCGGTTGCGGGCCTGGGTGCCGCGCGGGCGCCAATCTGGACAGGGCCAATCTGGACAGGGCCAATCTGGACAGGGCCAGACGCGCGCTTTATCAATCGGACGCCGCGACCGTGGGGCTCCGAGCTTGGCCGCGCGGGCCGGCGAGAGGCGAGCGAAGCGGACCTGCATGTCCTTTTTGGCCGGCGACATATTGCGGCGCACCGCGCGTCGCCTCCCTAAGCGGGCGGCGCTCCTGTTCGGCGACGAGCGGCTCGATTACGCGTCCCTCGATGGCGCCGCCGACCGTTTCGCCAACGCGCTCGCGGCACGCGGCCTGCGAAAAGGCGACGTCCTCGTCATCCTGTGCTCGAACCGGCCGGAATACGCGATCGCCTTTTACGGTGCCGCGCGGAGAGGCGTCGTGGTCGCGCATGGCAGCACGCGCGCGGTGTCGAAGGACTTGGCGCGCATCCTCGCGCTCACCGAAGCGCGCGCGATCCTGATCGAGGCGCCGCTCGTCCCGCCGCTCGCGAACGCCTTGGCCCAAGCGCCGGCGCTCGAGACGATCCTCGTCGCGGGTGCGGGCGCGGGCGTAGCGCCGGCCGGCGCGATGCGCTTCGAGGATTTCATCGACGGCGCCGCCGCGACGCCGCCCGAAATCCCGCTCGAGGAGACCGATCCCTTGGGCGTCAACTTCACGGGTGGCACCACGGGCCTCCCCAAGGGCGTGCTCGTGTCCCACCGCGCGCGCGGGCAATCGGCGTTGGCCGCGATCATCGAGTTCGGCCTCGAGGAGCGCGACGTCGCCGCCATGACGACGCCCTTGTTCCACACCGCCGGACTTTATGTCTGGTTCCACGCCGCGATCATGTGCGGCGCCACGGCGGTGCTCGCACCCCGTTGGGACGTGGAGCATTTCATCGCCTCGGTCGAGCGCCACGGCGTCACGGCGGCCCTTCTGGTTCCGACCCAGATCAACGATCTGGTGAAGCACCCTTCGTTCGATCCCGTGCGCCTCCGGAGCCTCAAGAAGATCAACCATGCCGGCATGGCGATGCCGACCGCCCTCATCGAGCGCATTGCTGCGGCGTTGCCGGGCGTGGCCCTGACCGACAATTACGGCGCCTCCGAGGCCTGCCCGCTCACCGCGCGCCGGCCGGGCGATCTCCCGGCCAAGGCCCATAGCGTCGGCCGGCCGGTCTTCAACGTCGAGCTCGAGATCAGGGCGCCCGACGGTGCGCGCCTCGCGCGCGGCGAGACCGGCGAGGTGGTGACGCGCGGCGAGCACGTCATGCTCGGCTACTACAAGGACCCGGAGGCGACCGAAGCGGCCTATCGCTCGGGCGACGGCTGGCTCTGGACCGGCGATCTCGGCTATCTCGATCCGGACGGGTTCCTCGTGCTGGTCGACCGCTCGAAGGACGTGATCGTCCAGGGCGGCGAGAACGTGTTCCCGGCCGAAATCGAGCAGGCGCTGTATCGCCATCCCGCGGTGCGCGAATGCGCCGCTTTCGGCATCCCGGACGAGCGCCTGGGCGAGGTGCCGGCGGCGCATGTGGCGCTCAAGCTCGGCATGCACGCGACGCCCGAGGAGCTGGTCGAGTTCTGCCTGGGCCAGCTCGCGCGCCACAAGCGGCCGCGCCTCGTGAAGCTGGTCGACGATCTGCCGCGGAGCGCCGTGGGCAAGATCCTGAAGCGCGAAATCCGCGCGCAATACTGGCCTGCGCGCGGACCCGACGCGTAGGCCGGGCGCTCAGCCCGAAATCGCGACCCCGATCAGCTTGCCGATGCCGAAGGTGACCGCGGCCGCGAGGAGCCCGATCGCGAGCTGGCGCAGACCGGAGAAGAAAGTGCTGCGGCCGGTGAATAGGCTGGTGCCGGCGCCGATCGCGAAGAGCGCGACGCCGCTCGACGCGACGCTCGCGATCACGGCCGCGGGACCTGCGAGGAACGCGAAGGGCACCACCGGGAACGCGGCGCCGACCGAGAACAGGATGAACGAGGTGCCGCCCGCCGCCCAGGCCGAGCCTCCCAACTCCTTGGGATCGATGCCGAGCTCCTCGCGCACCAGGGTGTCGAGCGCCGTGGCGCGGTTCGCCATGAGCCGGTCGGCGAGCGCGCGCGCCTCCGCCTCGCCGAGACCCTTCGCCTGATAGATCAGGATCAGCTCCTCCTTCTCCTCCTCGGGCACTTGCGTGAGCTCGTCCGACTCCTGGTCGATCTGGCGTTGGTAGGATTCGCGGCTGCTGGTGACCGAAAGCCATTCGCCGAGCGCCATGGAGCACGCACCCGCGAGGAGTCCGGCGAGCCCGGTGATCAGGATCGCGTGGCCGTCGAGCGCAGCACCCGCGACTCCCATCACGAGGCTCAGGTTCGAGACCAGGCCGTCGTTCGCTCCCAACACCGCCGCGCGCAGCGCATTGCCGCCGAAGCCGCGATGGCGTCCCTCGAGACGCGCGAGCGTGCCGCCGCCGATCGAGCCCGGAGTGTCGCCCGCGATCGCCTCGAGGATGCGCGCATGGGAGCGCTCGGCCGCGGGCAGGCCGCCCGCGACCGCCTCGGGCTGGGCGTCGTATTGGCCGCTGTCGAGATGCTCGAGCGTGTCGATCGTGGGCAGCACGAAGGCGGGGCCGAAGCGGCGCGCGAGCCAGGCAAGCGCCCGCGTGCGGAAGCCCGCGCGGAGGCGCGGCAGGCGCGCGCCGATCGCGGCGAGGCGCTTGGTCCAGAACGCGGCGTGCGCCTCCTCGACCGCGGCGAGGCGGCCGTAAACCTTGGCAAGCTGAGGATCGGGCTCCGCCGCGGCGAGCGCGCGATAGAGGCTCGCGCTGTCGACCTCGCCCTGGAGGTTGGCGCGATAGCGCGCGGCGTCGCGCCCGGTCGAGGGCGCGGGCTCGCGCGCGGATCGAGGCTCGGACTTCGTCTCCATTCCCGCATTCTAGCACGCCTCCGCGACTCGGAGCGGCGTATTCGCGGTCTCTCGAATCCCGCATTCGTCAAGCTTTTTTCGTGGACGCGCGCGCATCGAAAGGCTTGGCAATGCGCGCCGGGAGGGATACACAGCCTTGACCGGAGCATGTCGTTCCGGTCACTCGCGTCAACAGAAGAACGGACATCGACGTATGAACCAGGCAGAACTCATCACGCGCGTCGCCAAGAAGAGCAAGGTCAGCAACGCGCACGCCAAGCAAGCCGTCCAGGACGTGCTCTCCGCCGTTCAAGATGCGCTGGTCAAAGGCGAGGGTGTACGGACGACGCTCGGCACATTCTCGATCTCGAAGCGGGGGGCGCGCATGGGCGTGAACCCCAAGACCGGCGAGAAGATCCAGATCAAGGCCAGCCGGGGCGTACGCTTCAAGGCGTCGCGGACCGTGAAGGCCAAGCTCAACAAGCGTTGAGCCGACGCGTCGAGGGGCCGCGGGCCCCATAGACCTTAGAAAGCGCGCGCGACCGCCCGATGGCGATCCAAGCGGCGCCGCCCTCGGGCGGCGCCGGCGCGCGTTTTCGCTCATCGGGCACAAAAGCTCAATAGGCCAAAGAGCTCAATGAGCCCAATGATCGATAGGGCTTCGGGCTCGGCGGGGCCTTGGGCTCAGTGCGGTTTGGGGCCCTGGCTCACGAGCGCGAGCTGGTCCGGCCGCAGCCATTTCCGGAACGCGGCTTCGACCTGGGCCGCGTCGAGGCCGAGGAAGCGCTTGGCCGCGACCGTCGGCTCGTCGAGCGGGAGATCGACCTCGGCGCGATGCAACAGCCCGCGCCCGATCGCGTCCACGTCCGACTCCTCGAGCGGGATCTCGCGCAAGAGCTGCGCCTTCGCCTGCACGAGCTCGGACTCGGTCACGGGCTTCGCCTGGAGGTCCGCTATCTCGCGCCTGATCGTCGCCGCGACGCGCGCGACGTTCGAGGGATCGCACGCATATTCGACGAAATAGATCGTGCGCGTCAGGCCCGACTGGATGTCGGTGCCGACGTAATAGACCAGGCCGGTGTTCTTGCGGAGATCGCGGTAGAGGCGCGTCGAGTAGAAGCCGCCGCCGAGCACGTGGTTGCCGAGCTCGAGCGCGTAATAATCGTCCGAGTGGCGCGTGATGCCGAGGGTCTCGGCGAGCGTCACGCGATCCTGCACGCGGCTCGCGTCGGGCACGTCGGTCGCCGACGGGCCGCTCAAGGGGACGGGCGGCAGCACGGTCTCGGGTTTCGGGCCCGCGGCCTTCCAGGCGCCGAAATATTTCTCGACCAGCTCCTTGGCGCGCTCGGGGGCGATCTTGCCGATCACGACCATGGTGGTGAGGTCGGGGCGGAACGCGGCCTTGTAATAAGCGCGTACGTCCGCGAGCGTGATCGATCCGACGGTCTTCGGCAGCGCCTGCCGCAGCGTCGGGTCGCCGGGCGGGAAGATCGCCTTCCAGAGTGCCCGGCCCGCGAGATAGCTCGGGCTCTTGAGCTCGCCCACGATGGTATCCGCGGTCTGGCGCTTCACGATCGGCAATGCCTCGGCCGGGAGACGCGGATGGAGCTCGCCGTCGGCGAGGAGGGCGATGCCGCGCTCGGCGTCGTCCGAGAGGGTCGAGAGCGAGAAGCTCGTGCCCAGGCTCACAGTCGCCCCGATCGCGTCGAGGGCCGCCTGGTATTGCACGCGGTCGAGCGTCTCGGTGCCGTAATTGAACATCTGGTCGAGCACCCGGCTCAGGCCCTCCTGGCCCTTCGGCACCTGGAGGTCCGGGTGGTTGCGCACCAGGCCGTAGACGCTCACGGTCGAGCTGATGCCCTCGGGCAGCACGATGAGGTCGAGCCCGTTCGGAAGCGTCGTGCGCACCGGATGCACGGTGCTCGCGGGCACGGCGAGGCGCGCGACCGCGGCTTTCGCCCAGTCGGGGAGGGACGCCGGCGTCGCTTCGCCGAGGGCGAGATGCTCGGCGCCGCCGAAGCCCTTGCTCGCGATCGGCCGGCCCGAGCGTTGCGGCGTGAGCGTCGCGGTGATGGCGTGGGCGACGACGAGATACTTGCGCGCGACGCGGTCGACGTCGGCGACGCTCACGCGCTCGAGCTGCTCGAGCTCCTCGTCGGGTGACGCGAGCCCGTTGACCGCGACCGATTCCGCCCAGGCCGAAGCGAGGCTCTCGATCGAATTCTTCTGGAACTCGAGCGCGCTCCGCTCCTGGCGCTTCGCCGCCTCGACCAGGTCCGCGGGCACGCCATGCGCCGCGATCTTCGCGAGGATCGCGCGTACCTCGCCCTCGAGCCCGCGCGGGTCCGAGCCCTCGGGATAGGCGACCATGGTGTAGCCGAGCCCGGCCTGGGGCAGATCCTCGTAGGTGAAGCCGGCATAAAGCGCCTTCCCCTCGGGGACGAGGCCGTAAAGGTCGCCGCGCGCGCTGTTGAGCACGTCGGCGAGCACCTCCATCGCCGGCCGGTCCGGGCTGTCGAAGCCGGGCATGCGGAAGGCGAGCACGGCGAGGCCGTAGGGATAATCGGTCGTGAGCTCGAGATGCGCGGGCTTGAGCGGGCCGAGCGCGATCTTCGGCTTGGCCGGAAGCGTCTTCGGCGCGAGCGGGCCGAAAAGAGTCTCGATCTCGGCGAGCGTGCGTTTGGTGTCGAGGTCGCCCGCCACCACCAGCACCGCGTTGTTGGGCGCGTACCAGGTGTCGTAGAAATGCTTCAGCATGGCGGCGGTGGTGCGCTCGAAGGAGGGGATGGTGCCGAGCGCGTCGTGCGCATAGGGCGTGCCCGCGAACAAAGCCGCGCGCAATTTCATGTAAAGCACGTAGTCCGGGCTCGAGAGGTCCTGCGCCACCTCCTGCTCGATCGCTTTCTTCTCCTTGGCCCAATCCTCCGCGCGATCGAGGATCGCGTGCATGCGGCTCGCCTCGATGTGGAGCGCCACGTCCAGATTCTCCGCCGGCACGGTGAACGAATACTGTGTGACGCTCTGGCGCGTCATGGCGTCGAACTGGCCGCCCATCGCGGTCGCGAGGTAGGCGAGGGAATCGCTCGAGAGGTCGGCGGCACCGCGGAACATCATGTGCTCCTGCGCGTGCGCCATGCCGGGGAAGCCCTTGGGCGTCTCGTCGGCGCCGACCTTGTACGTCACGAGCGTGGTGACCACCGGCGCCAAGCGGTTGGGCACGAGGACGACCTCGAGCCCGTTCTTGAGCGTCGCATGGACCACGGCGTCGGGTGCCGGTGCCGCGGCCGGCGCATCCGCCGCGCGCGCCGCGATCGGGACCGAGACGGCGAGGGCGGCCACGAGCATGAGGCCGCGCGCGCGTCGCGCGACGAGACAAATGTCAAGAGAACGGAGATCGATCGGCATGGTCCTCGGCGCGGCCCGCCTGGTTTGGGCGGCCCAGGCCGTCCGGCGCGGGATTAAATAGGGATTGCCCGCGTCCGTAAAGGGACGGGCGCGTCACAAGCGCGCGCGGGCCAAGCGATACTTGCCTCGCGCGCCAAAAGCGGCGATGGTGGGGCGCGCGTGCCGGTCCCGGCGCGCCCATGCCGCGTAACGGCTCCCACGAAGGACCGCCATGAGACGCTGGAGTCCGCAGGTCGCGATTTTCCTGACGGTGTTCGTCGACCTGATCGGCTTCGGCATCGTGATCCCCCTCTTGCCGTTCTACGCCGAGCATTTCAGCGCGTCGCCCTTGATGGTGACGCTGCTCATGGCGAGCTACTCCTTCACCCAATTCATCGCCGCGCCCTATTGGGGCCGGCTCAGCGACCGCTGGGGTCGGAAGCCGGTCCTGCTCCTCAGCCTGGGCGGCATCGCGCTCAGCTATGTGTGGATCGCGTTCGCGGGCTCGCTCTGGCAGTTGATGGCGGCACGTCTCGTGGCGGGGGCCATGGCGGGCAACATCGCAGCCGCCCAGGCCTATATCGCCGACGTGACGCCGCCCGAGAAACGCGCCCACGGCATGGGCCTGATCGGCGCCGCCTTCGGGCTCGGCTTCATCGTCGGCCCGGCGCTCGGCGGCTTGCTCGGCGGCCCCGACCCGCATCATCCGAATTTCCTCGCCCCGCCGCTCGCCGCGGCCGAGTTCTCGGTGGTGGCGCTCCTGTTCGCGTTCGCCTTCCTCAAGGAGTCGCTCGACATCGAGACGCGCCAGGCGAACAAGGGCGCGCGGCCGAGCCGCTTCAGCGTGATCGCCGCCGCGTTCCGCACGCGCGACCTCCGGAAGCTCGTGACGCTCTTCTTCCTCGTGACCTTCGTCTTCGCCGGGATGGAATCGACCTTCGCGCTCTGGTCCGAGCGCACGCTCGGCTGGGGCGCGCAGCAGAACGGCTACATCTTCGCCTATACGGGCATCCTCGCGGCCCTGGTCCAGGGCGGCTTGATCCGGCGCCTGGTGCCGCGCTTCGGCGAGGGCGGGCTCGTGGTGCAGGGTGCGATCGCGCTCGCGATCGGCCTCGCGCTCATCGCCTTCACCCATGCGTTGGCGCCGCTTCTCCTCGCGATGGCGCTCCTCGCCTATGGAGCGGGGGTCGCGAACCCGTCCCTGAGCGGCCTCATCTCGCTTTCGACCGGGCGCACCAGCCAGGGCCAGGTGCTCGGCGTCTCCCAATCGGCGGCGAGCCTCGCGCGCATCCTGGGCCCGGCCTGCGCGGGCGCGATTTTCGAGATCGCGGGCGAGAACGGGCCCTATATCGCGGGGGCGGCGATCATGATCTGCGTGCTCGCCCTTGCGCTCACCCTGCCGAAGCGGGGTGCGCGCCACGCGCACGGCGCGGCCGAGCATGCGGAAGCGGGAGGGGCTACCAAGAAATCGTGACGCGGCGGCGCGCTTGGCACCCCCGGTCCATTAACAAGATTTAATCGCACGACCAGGATTTAATTGCACGACAGGCCGCTCGCCTTCATATAGTTCCCGCGGGGGCGGCCACGGCGCGACGGAAGGTCGGAAGACGGAGGCACGATGACGGCGCATATGGAGACCATGGGCGGCCACGGCACGTCGGGCGAGCCCAAGACGCGGCGCGATTTCCTTTATCTTGCGGCTGGTGCCATGGGCGCGCTAGGTGCGGCGCTCGCCGCCTGGCCCTTTATCGATTCGATGGAGCCCGCGGCCGACACGCTCGCGGCGGGCGGGCCGATCGACGTCGATCTCGCCCAGCTCAAGCCGGGCCAGCAGATCCTGGTGCGGTGGCGTAGCCAGCCTATCTTCGTCATGCGCCGGACGCCCGAGGCGCTCGCGACGCTACGCGACCCGGCGGTCACGTCCCAACTGCGCGATCCCAATTCCGAGGTCCACCAGCAAGGCGCCTACGCGCAGAACTGGCACCGCTCGATCAAGCCCGAATATCTGATCCTGGTCGGCATCTGCACCCATCTGGGCTGCATCCCGACCTATACGCCCAAGGTGGACGGCCCGGGCGCCGGCCTCCCCGCGACCTGGCCGGGCGGCTATTTCTGCCACTGTCACGGCTCGCGCTACGACCTTGCGGGACGCGTGTTCCAGGGCGTGCCCGCACCCTACAATCTCCCGGTCCCGCCCTATAAATTCACCGCGGAAACCACGGTGAGCGTGGGCGAGAACCCGTTCGGCTCGAGCTTCGACTTCGGCGACATCGTCCAGATTTGACGCGTCTCGCGTTTCCCGTCGCGCTCAGCCATCGAGCGCGCGCGTCTCGCTTTTGGCGAAGGCCTGGGGCGAGCGCGCCCGGCGCGTGGGCTGCCAGCCCACGGTCATGTGCATCGCCGCCATGAGCTCGGTCGGCGTCATCTCCATCACGACGCGGTAGCGCTCGTTCTCGATCTGGTTCTGGAGCTTGCCGTTCGCCTGGAACGCCGCTTCCTCGAACCAGAAATAGGCGCGCTCGAGATTGCGCTTCACGCCGAGCCCGCGCGCGTACATCTGGCCGAGCCGGTCCTCGGCGAGGAGGTTGCCCTGGTCGGCGGCGCGCCGGTACCAACGCGCGGCCGCCGCCTCGTCGCGCGCAACGCCCGCGCCATTGTCGTAGAGCGAGCCGAGATCGTATTGGGCCTTGGCGTAGCCGTCGCGCGCGAGCGGGGCGAGCCCCTTGAGGGCGGCCTTGTAATCGCCGTCGAGAAAGGCCTGGAAGCCGCGGTCGATGCGCGGAAGCGCCCTGGCCGGCGGTGCGGCCGAGAGCCAGGCGAACGCCGCGAGGGCTGCAAACCCCAAGATCGGGCGTAGAGGTCTCATCGCGATCTCCCGGATTGCGACGCCCCTCGCTCCAACGGAGTCTTCGAGATGGATTTGGGCATCGCCGCGCGCGGCGGCAAGCGGCGCGCGTCGGCCGCCACGGAAGCGCCGGAATCCCGCAAGGTCGGGTTTATTTCGCGCCGCGGATCGAGAGATACCAGTCGAGGATGCGCTCGCCGGGCCAGAACAGCACGCCTTCGTGGCCTTTCATGTACTCGAACACGGCCTCGAGATATTTGATCCGGTGCGGCACGCCGCTGATATAGGGATGGATCGCGACCGCGAGCACGCGCGCACTCTCGGCCCCCTCGAGATAGAGCCGGTCGAACGCGTCCTTGGTGCGCTGCCACATCTCGTCCGAGCGGTGATGCTGGACCGCCATCATCGGGATGTCGTTCTGCTCGAGCGTATAGGGCAGCGTGACGAGCGGGCCGTTGGCGGTCTTGAGGGTCTGGGGCTGGTCGTCGAACACCCAGTCGCCGATATATTCGATGCCCGCCGCGGTCAGGAGATCGGGCGTCTCGTAGGTCTGGGTCAAGCCCGGGCCGAGCCAGCCGCGCGGACGCTTCCCGGTGAAGGACCGGATGGTCTCGAGCGTCTTCTCGATCGTCCCCTTCTGGTCCTCGAGCTGATGGATCGGGCCCTGCACGTAGCTGTGGCCCATGAACTCCCAGCCCGCGTCCTTGCAAGCCCCTGCGACGCGCGGATATTCGAGGCACACGGCCGCGTTGATCGCAAGCGTGGGCACGATCTCGAAGCGCTCGAACATGGCGAGGAAGCGCCAGAAGCCGACGCGCATGCCGTATTCGTGCCAGCTCCAATTCGGGAAGTCGGGCACGAGCGTGACGCCGGTGGGCGGCGAAAGCACCGTGCGCGCCATCGGGCGCGCGATGTCCCAGACCTCGAGGTTCACGATCGGCCAGACGACGATGCGCGCCCCGCCTGGAAGCTTGATCGGCTTCCGGTCGACGATCGCGGAATAGTCGATGCGTTCCTTGGGCAGCTTCATGCGGCGGCTCCGGGTTTCGTGCGCGCCGCGTCGATCAGCTCGAGGAGGCGCTGCGGGCTCAGGGGATGGTCGGTCAGACGCAAGCCCAAGGGCTCGAGCGCGTTCTCGACCGCCGAGACGATCGCGGCCGCGGCCGGAATGGTCCCGCCTTCGCCCGCACCCTTGATGCCAAGAGGATTGAGCGGCGACGGCGTCTCGTGGTGCGCGAGTGCGATACGCGGCACCTCGGTCGCGGTCGGCAAGAGATACTCGCCGTAATTGGTGGTGAGCGGCTGGCCGCTCTCGTCGTAGATCATGCGCTCGAAGAGCGCGTTGCCGATGCCGTGCACCACGCCGCCCAAAATCTGTCCGTCCACCAGGCCCGGATTGATGAGCGTGCCGCAATCGTGCGCGACCGAGTAACGCAGCAGCTCGACCGCCCCGGTCTCGACGTCGATCTCGACCTCGACCGCCTGGCTTCCGCTCGCGTAGGCGGGCTGCACGGCGCTGTAATAAGAAGTGGCTTCGAGCCCGGGCGCGAATCCCTTGGGCACCGGCACGGCGAGCACGGAGATGAGTTTGGCCGCAAGCTCGGCGAGCGTCACCTTCATGTCCGGCACGCCCACCGGATGCACCACCCCCTTCTCGATCACGAGATCCTGCTCCGCCACCTCGAGGGTCGCGGCCGCGAGCTTCAACGCCTTGGCGCGCACTTCCATGGCGGCGAGATGGGCCGACGAGCCCGCGGTCACCGCGACCCGGCTTCCGACCGTGGCGACGCCCAACGGAAAATTCGCCGTATCGGCGGATTCGACCGTCACCTGGTCGAGCTCGACGCCGAGCGCCTCGGCCGCGATCTGGGCCAAGATGGTATGGAGCCCCTGGCCTTGGGCCGCGGCTCCGGTCTGAACCAGGATTTTGCCCTCGCGCGTCACGCGCACGGTCGCCCCTTCGTAGGGGCCCATGCCGGTATCCTCGTTGCAGCTCGAGACGCCGATGCCGAGCCAACGCCCCTCGGCGCGCGCCGCCGCTTGGCGTTGCGGGAAGTTCGCGTAGTCCGCAAGCGCCAGCGCCTTGTCGAGCACCGCGCCGTAATCGCCGCTGTCGTAGGAGACGGGCGAGCCGTCGCGCGCCTTCATGCCGGTCGCGTAGGGGAACTGGTCGCGTTGCACGAAATTGCGCCGGCGCACGTCGGCCCGGTCGAGCTTCAATTCGCGCGCGACCAGATCCATGAGCCGCTCGAGGGTATAGGCGGCGTTGGGACGCCCCGCGCCGCGCACCGGCGAGGTCGCGACCGCGTTGGTGAAGACCGATTCGACCGTGACGTCGAGGGCGGGAAGCGCGTAGGGGCCGGGCAGCGGCCCGAGCGAGGAGATCGCGAGCAGGATGCCGTAGGGCACGTAGGCGCCGTTGTCGACGGTCACATGGCCGCGCACGCCGAGCACCTTGCCCCGGTCGTCGGCCGCGACCTCCATGCGCCAGATCGAATCGCGTTGCTGATTGGTGGTGAGGAAATGCTCGCGCCGGTCCTCGATCCATTTGACCGGCCGGCCGAGCTTCATGGCCGCGAGCGGGATCGCCACGTCCTCGGCATAATAGGCCGCCTTGGGCCCGAAGCCGCCGCCCACGTCGGGTGCGATCACGCGCACCTTGTGCTCGTCGCGCCCGAGATGGGCCGCGAGGAACCGGCGCGCATTGTAGGGCGACTGGGTCGAGTTCCAGACCGTCAGGAGATCGGTCGCCCCATCGTAGCTCGCGAGCACGCCGCGCGTCTCCATCGAATGCGGTCCGCCGCGATGCTGGCGATGGGTCTCCTTGAACACGTGGGGCGCATTTGCGAACGCCGCCTCGACGTCGCCGAAATTGGCGCGCACGCGGCCGACGACATTGTCGGGCGAATTTCTGTGGACGCGGGGCGCGTCGGGCGCCAAGGCCGCGAGGCAGTCGGACACCGCGGGGAGCGGCTCGTAATCCACCTCGATCATGGCGACCGCGTCCTCGGCGATGTAGCGGCTCTCGGCGAGCACGATCGCGATCGGCTCGCCCACGAAGCACACCTCGTCGGTCGCAAGCGGCGTTTGGGTGAAGGGCTGCTTCAGCATCGGGTGGGGGATCGTGACCGCCAAGGGTTTCTTCGAATACTCGGCGCCGAAATCGCCCAGGCGCCAGACCGCGATCACGCCGGGGAGTGCTGTGGCGCGTGCCGCGTCGATTCCCTTCACCAACGCATGCGCGTGGCTCGAGCGCACGAATGCCGCCTGGACCATGCCCGGAAGATGGAAATCGTCGACATAGCGTCCGTGCCCGGTCAGGAGCCGGGGATCCTCGATGCGCTTCACATCCATGCCGAAGACGCGCCCCGCCATAATCAGCCCCCCTTGCGCGCGCCCGCGACCTCGAGGGCCGCGTCGACGATCTGCTGGTAGCCGGTGCAGCGGCAGAGATTGCCCGAGATCGCCTCGCGCACCTCGCGCTCGCTCGGACGCGTGTTCTCCTTGAGGAACGCATCGAGAGTCATGAGCATGCCGGGCGTGCAGAAGCCGCATTGGAGCCCGTGATG
>DATJLQ010000232.1:0-12408 GCA_035509415.1 Alphaproteobacteria bacterium | reverse complement strand
ACGGGGGCGGCAGGGCAAACCCCACCGGGAGCAAGACCAAGTAGGGACGGCAGCCAATTTGCTTGGCAGGCGGGTTTCCACGCCGCCGTCCGGGTCGGTCGCGCGAGGCGCCCGGTAACGGGCGTCCCAGATGAATGGTCATCCATGCCCCTCAAGGGCGGGACAGAACCCGGCTTATAGGCCGTCTGGCTTTTACTTCGGAACTACTTGGCCAATTCTTGGCGAGGTCTTGCGCGGGCGCGGGCGAGTGCTTTTCGGCCGTCCTCCCGGTCGCCCGCCGCAACGCGGAATATGCTGCGTTGCAGCAAAGAAATCGCCGTATCTGGAACGTAACGAGAACAGAAAGATCGCCCCGGCGCTCAGGAATAACCGGCGCTGCCGGCGGCGGGTGTGCGGGTTTTTGCTTACCAGTGCTTGTAGGGGCCCGATCCTGGCCCTGAAAACTCTTGTGTAGCCCATGTTTTTATTACGAAAATCCATTGACGCCCATATGGTCCCATGTTATCCCATAATTTCCCAAACGCGGAGGGCTGCCCGACCATCCGGGCGAGGCAGCGCGAATGGATGACCAGGCCGCGAGCGGCGGCTGGCCGGGGGCCAAATGGCGCTGTTCATCGGAACAGTCCTGAACAAGGTCGATCGGAAGGGGCGCGTCTCCGTTCCGGCGAGCTTTCGCGCGGCTCTCGCGGGCACCGGCTTTGCCGGCATCGTGGCGTTTCCCTCGGTGCAGCATCGCGGGCTCGAATGCTGCGGCAGCAATTTCATGGAGCGGCTCGCCGCGAGCCTCTACGACATCGACACCTTCTCCGAGCGCCAGAACGATCTCGCCGCCAGCATCTTCGCCTCAGCGCACCAGATCGCCTTCGATTCCGAGGGGCGCATCGTGCTGCCTACGGCGCTCATCGAGCATACCGGCATCGCCGACGAGGCCGCCTTCGTCGGCCAGGGTCTGCGTTTCCAGATCTGGGAGCCCAAGGCGCAACGCGCCTTCTACGCCGCCGCCCTCGAGCGCTCGCGGCGCGACGGGCTGGCACTCAAGGTGCGTCCGCCCGAAGGCGGCAAGGACGGTGGCGCGTGAGCGCGCGGGCGGATCGCGACGCGCCGGCGCCGCAAGCGGAGGCCCCGGGCGTTTCCGGCGGTCATGTCCCGGTGCTGCTCGCCGAGGTCGTCGAGCTCCTGGCGCCGCGCGACGGCGGCATCTATGTCGACGGCACGTTCGGCGCGGGCGGCTACAGCAAGGCGCTGCTCGACGCGGCGCGCTGCACCGTGTGGGGCATCGATCGCGATCCCGCCGCGGTCGCGCGCGGCCAATCCCTCGCGCGCCGCTATGACGGGCGCTTGACCGTGCTCGCCGGCCGCTTCGGCGAGATGGATCGCCTGCTCGCCGCCCATCGCGTCGACGCCGTCGACGGCATCGCCCTCGATCTCGGCGTCTCTTCGCCCCAGCTCGACGATGCCGCGCGCGGCTTCTCGTTCCGCTTCGAGGGGCCGCTCGACATGCGCATGGACGGCGCCGGCCCGAGTGCCGCCGATCTCGTGAACGCGCTCGACGAGGCGGAGCTCGCGCGCACCATCCACGTCTACGGCGAGGAGCGCTTTGCGCGCCGCGTCGCGCGCGCGATCGTCGCCGCGCGCGCGCTTCAGCCCATCCGCACCACGGGTCGCCTCGCCTCGATCGTGCGCGGCGCGGTACGTACGGGGAAGGACGGCCTCGATCCCGCGACGCGCACCTTCCAGGCGCTGCGCATCCGGGTCAACGACGAGCTGGGCGAGCTCGCGCGCGGACTCGCGGCCGCCGAGGCGCTTTTGGCGCCCAAGGGCCGGCTCGCGGTGGTCGCGTTCCATTCGCTCGAGGACCGGCGCGTGAAGCAATTCTTCCGCGCGCGCAGCTCTCATGGCCGCGCGGCCTCGCGTCTCCTGCCCGGCGAGCCGGTGCCGCAGGCGCCGAGCTTCGAGGCGCTCACCCAGAAAGCGATCCGGCCCGGCGCGGCCGAAATCGCGGCCAATCCGCGCGCGCGCTCGGCGCGTTTGCGCGCGGGCGAGCGCACCGCCGCCCCGGCCTGGCCGCGCGACGCGGCCGGCGCGCGCGACCTCGGAGGCCGCCCGTGATCGGCCGCGCGACGATCGTCTGGCTCGTGCTCGCCCTCGGCATCGGCTTCGGGCTCTACCACCTCAAGTTCCGCGTCCAGGAGCTCGAGCAGAAGCTCGCCCAGACCAATCGCGACATCCTGACCAACGAGGAAGCGATCCACGTGCTCAAGGCCGATTGGAGCTACCTCAATCGGCCCGAGGCGATCGATCCGCTCGCGCGCAAGTTCCTGGGCCTCGGGCCCATGACCGGCTCGCAATACGTGACCTTCGCGGCACTTCCCATGCGCCCCGCGCCGCTCGTCTCGAGCGCCGAGCCGCCGACCCCGCCCGCCGCGGCGTTGGCGCCGGCACCGGCGCCGGCACCGTCCAAGACGATCGTGCCCGCCAACGCGTCGGCGCGCTCGACGTCCAAGCCCGCGCCGAGTGCCAAGCCCAAGGCGTCCGGCACGCGCGCGATCACCCTCGCGCGGGAGATGCCGTGATGCGCATCCGGTTCTGGCTGAGCGCCCATCCCTGCCATCCGCACCATGACGCGGCGTCGAACGGCGGCCCGCTCCGCCTCGAGGGCGTCAACAAGGAGCTGCTCGAGACCGGGCGCAACCGGCTCGTGCTGTGCGCGGGCCTGTTCACCTTCGCGTTCCTGGTCCTCTCCTGGCGCCTGGTCGACGTGACCGTGCTGAGCCAGCCCCACGAGCCCCAGGTCGACCGCGCGATCGCCTTGCCGCTCGAGCGCGCCGACATCGTCGACCGCAACGGCGTCCTGCTCGCGACCTCGATCGCGACCGCCTCGCTCTACGCCGACCCCAAGGAAATACGCGACGCCGACCGCGCCGCGCACGAGCTCGTCTCGGTGCTGCCCGAGCTCGATGCCAAGGACGTGGCCGACAAGCTCAAGAGCAACCGCCGCTTCGTGTGGCTGCAACGCGACCTCACGCCGCACGAGGAGTACGAGGTCAACCGCCTCGGCATCCCCGGCCTCTATTTCCAACGCGAGGACCGGCGCGTCTATCCCGACGGCGCGCTCACCGCCGACACGGTCGGCTTCACCGACCTCGACAATCGCGGCATGGCGGGCATCGAGCGCTCGTTCGACCAGGTGCTGGCGCAAGGCGGGCCGCCGCTCGCGCTCTCGCTCGACATCCGCATCCAGCACGTGCTCCACGACGAGCTCGAGGCCGGCATGCAGGAATTCAAGGCGATCGGCGCCGGCGGCGTGGTGCTCGATTCGCGCACCGGCGAGATCCTGGCGCTCGATTCACTGCCCGACTTCGACGCCAACCACGCGGGCGAAGCGCCGGCCGACGCGCGCTTCAACCGCATGACGCTCGGCGTCTACGAGATGGGCTCGGTGTTCAAGATCTTCACGCTCGCCGCCGCCCTGGATTCCGGCTCGGCCTCGCTTGCCAGCAGCTACAACGCGATCCATCCGCTCCACGTCGCGCGCTTCACGATCCACGATTACGAGCCCATGGGCCGCTGGCTCAGCCTGCCCGAGGTGTTCGAGTACTCGTCCAACATCGGCGCGGCGCAGATCGCGGCCAACATGGGGGCCGCGGTACAGAAGGCGTATCTCGAGCGCTTCGGCCTGCTTTCGCCGTCCCACGTCCAGATCGACGAGCGCGGCATTCCCGAATACCCGGCCGACTGGCGCCCCATCAACACCATGACCATCGGCTTCGGCCACGGCGTCGCGGTCGAGCCGCTCCAGGTCGCGGTCGCGGCCAATGCGGTCGCCGACGGCGGCATCCTTCGCAATCCCACGTTGCTTAAGCGCCGGGCGGGCGGAGACGCATCAGGTGTGCGCGTCATATCCGAGCGAACCTCGGATGAGATGCGCCGCCTGATGCGCCTCGTTGTCACCGGCGGCACGGGCAAGGTCGGCACCAAGCCGGGCTATCTCCTGGGAGGGAAGACCGGCACCGCCGAGAAGGCGTCCAAGGACGGCTACCTGCACCACGAGCTCCTGTCGTCCTTCGTCGGCATCTTCCCGATCGACGACCCGAAATATGTCGTCTTTTGCTTCTACGACGAGCCCCACGGCAACGCCTCGACCCACGGCTTCGCGACGGCCGGCTGGACCGCGGTGCCGACGGTGAGCCGCATCGTGCACCGCATCGCCCCCATCCTGGGCGTGATGCCGGTCGACGAGACCAACCCCGACATCCAGCGCGCCCTTTGGGTGGACGTGAACCCGCAGGACCGGAAGCTTGCAGCTAATTGACCTGATGAACGGACAGGCCGCGACCCGCGACAGACCGAACCCGAGCGCCCCGGAATACCGGGTCGAGATTCTCGGCCTCGCGTCGGATTCGCGCGCGGTGCGTCCGGGCTATCTGTTCGCGGCCTTGCCGGGAACGAATCTGGACGGGCGGCGCTTCATCCCGGACGCGCTTCAGCGCGGCGCGGTCGCGATCTTGGCCGAGCCCGCGACCGAGATCGGGCGCGCGGGCGTGGCATTCGTCGCCGACGCGAATCCGCGCCGGCGCCTCTCGCGCATGGCGGCGCGCTTCTACGGGCGCCAGCCGCGCGCCGTCGCCGCCGTCACGGGCACGAGCGGGAAGACCTCGGTCGCCTCCTTCGCGCGCCAGATTTGGCAAGGGATGGGCATGAAGGCCGCGAGCCTCGGGACGCTCGGCCTCATCGCCGACGGCTTCGCACCCGGTCCCGGCCTCACCACCCCCGATCCGGTCGCGCTGCACAAGGATTTGGCCGAGCTCGCGGCCGCGGGGGTCGAGCGTCTGGCGCTCGAGGCCTCGTCCCACGGCCTCGACCAGTTCCGCCTCGACGGGGTCGAGCTCAAGGTCGCGGGCTTCACCAATCTCGGCCGCGACCATCTCGATTATCACCCCTCGCTCGCCGCCTATTACGCGGCGAAGCGCCGCCTCTTCGCCGAAGTGATGGCGCCGGGCGGGGTTGCGGTCCTGAACGCCGACGTGCCCGAATATGCCGACCTCGCCGAGGTCGCGCGCGCGCGCCGCCACCGTGTCATCGGCTACGGCGCGCGTGGCGAGACGCTACGCCTCGAAGAGATCCAGGCCCGCGCCTCGGGCCTCGAGCTGCGTTTTGCATTCGAGGGGAAGCGCCACGCGGCATCCCTCCCGCTCATCGGCGCCTTCCAGGCGCACAACGTGCTTTGCGCCCTCGGCCTCGTCATCGGCGCGGGCGACGACGCGGACAAGGCGGTCGCGGCGCTCACCCATATAAAAGGTGTGCCAGGGCGCATGGAGCGCGTGGCGCGGCTCGCGAACGGCGCCACGGTCTTCGTCGACTACGCCCACAAGCCCGAGGCGCTCGCGGCCTTGCTCGGCGCCCTGCGTCCGCTCGCCGCGGGCAAGCTCGTCCTCGTGTTCGGCTGCGGCGGCGACCGCGACAAGGGAAAGCGCCCGGAAATGGGCGCCATCGCCGCGCGCGGCGCCGACCGCGTCTTCGTCACCGACGACAATCCGCGCCACGAGGACCCGGCCGCGATCCGGCGCGCGATCCTCGCCGCCTGCCCCGGTGCCGAGGAGATCGGCGACCGCGCCGCCGCGATCGAGACGGCGTTCGGCTCCCTCGGCGCGGGCGACGTGCTCGCGATCGCGGGCAAGGGCCACGAGCAGGGCCAGATCTTCTTCGACCGCACGCTTCCCTTCGACGATGCCGCGGTCGCGCGCCGCATCGCCCTCGAGCTCGGCGGGAGGGTCGAATGACCGCGGCCCGCCCGGGAGGTGCGCATGCTCTATAGCCTGTTCGCGTCCCACGCCGAGCGCATCGTGGCGCTCAACATCTTCCGCTACATCACGTTCCGCACCGGCGGCGCCGCGGCGACCGCACTCCTGATCAGCTTCGTTCTCGGCCCCTGCGTGATCGGCTGGCTCAAGCGGCGCCAGCGCAACGGGCAGCCGATCCGCGCCGACGGGCCCGAGAGCCATCTCCTCACCAAGAAGGGCACGCCGACCATGGGCGGCGTGCTGATCCTCGCGGCCGTGATCCTCTCGACCCTGCTCTGGGCCGACATCACGAACGCCTATGTCTGGCTCGTGATCTTCGTCACCCTCGGCTTCGGCGCCATCGGCGCGGTCGACGATTTCGTGAAGCTCAGCAAGCAGTCGAGCCGCGGCCTTCCGGCCAGGCTCAAATTCGCGATCGAAATCGCGATCGGCCTGGCCGCGACCTACTGGGTCGTGCGCCACGCGCCGGCCGGAATCGCGACCGGCTTCACGGTGCCGTTCTTCAAGACCGTGCTGATCCAGCTCGGCTGGTTCTTCTTCCCCGTGGGCGCCTTCGTGATCGTGGGCGCCTCGAACGCGGTCAACCTGACCGACGGGCTCGACGGACTCGCGATCGTCCCGGTGATGATCGCGGCGGGGGTGTTCGGGCTCATCTCCTACATCGTCGGCAATGCGGTGTTCGCGACCTACCTCCAGCTCCACTACGTCGCGGGCTCGGGCGAGCTCGCGGTGTTCTGCGGCGCGCTGGTGGGCGCCTCGCTCGGCTTCCTCTGGTTCAACGCGCCGCCCGCGATGGTGTTCATGGGCGACACGGGCTCGCTCTCCTGCGGCGCGGCGCTGGGTGCGATCAGCGTCGCGACCAAGCACGAGCTCGTGCTCGCGATCGTGGGCGGGCTCTTCGTGCTCGAGACCGTCTCGGTCATGGTCCAGGTCGCGTCCTTCAAGCTTACCGGCAAACGCGTCTTCCGCATGGCCCCGCTCCACCATCACTACGAAAAGAAGGGCTGGCAGGAGGCGACCATCGTGATCCGCTTCTGGATCATCGCGATGATCCTCGCCCTCGCCGGCCTCTCCACGCTCAAGCTCAGGTGACCGCGGTGATCGAGCTTCCCTCCTTCGCGGGCCGCACGGTCGCGGTCATGGGTCTCGGCAAGAGCGGCGCCTCCGCCGCGCGCGCGCTGATCGCGGCCGGCGCCCAGGTCCGGGCCTGGGACGACGACGCGGCACGGCGCGCGGACGCTGAGCGCGCGCGTATCCCGCTGGTCGATCTCCACGCGGCGGATCTCGAAGCGGCGCGCACATTGGTCTGGAGCCCGGGCATTCCCCATACCTATCCGAAGCCCCATCCGGTCGCGGCGCGCGCGCGCGCGGCGGGTATGGAGATTGTATGCGACGTCGAGCTGCTTGCGGGCGCGCGGCCGGACGCGACCTATGTCGGCGTCACCGGCACCAACGGGAAATCGACCACCACCGCCCTCATCGGCCACATCCTCGGCGCGGCCGGAAAGCGCGTCGAGGTGGGCGGCAATCTCGGCACGCCCGCGCTCGACCTGGCTCCCCTCGCGCGCGGCGAGATCTACGTGCTCGAAATGTCGTCCTACCAGCTCGAGCTCACGCCCTCCCTCGTGTTCGACGTGGGCGTGCTCACCAACATCAGCCCGGACCATCTCGACCGGCATGGCGGCATGGCGGGCTACGTCGCGGCGAAGCGCCGTATCTTCCGCGGCCAGGGTGCGCGTGCCACCGCCGTGATCGGCATCGATGACGAGCAGTCGAGCGTCATTCGCAACGAGCTCGCGGCGGCGCGGCTCCAGCGCGTGGTGCCGATCTCGGCCGCGCGGGCCGTCGCGGGCGGCGTCTATGCGAGCGCGGGCGAGCTCGTCGACGCGAGCGCGGGTGCGGCGCATCCCATCGCGGACTTGCGCGGGATCGCGACCCTCCCGGGCCAGCATAATTGGCAGAACGCCGCCGCCGCTTATGCGGCGACGCGCCCCCTCGGCGTCGAGCCGACCACGATCGCCCAGGCGCTCGCGACCTTCCCGGGCCTGAAGCATCGCCAGGAGCTGGTCGCGGTGATCGACGGCGTACGCTACGTCAACGACAGCAAGGCCACCAACGCCGACGCCGCCGAGAAGGCGATCCTCTGCTACGACCGCATCTACTGGATCGCGGGCGGGCGCGCGAAGGAAGGCGGGATCGCAGCGCTCGCGCCCCATTTCGGCCGCATCCAGCACGCCTATCTGATCGGCGAGGCGGCGGAGAGCTTCGCGCGCACCCTCGAGGGCCGCGTCGCCTACACGATCGCGCGTACCCTCGACCGTGCCGTCGCCGAGGCCGCGAAAGCCGCACAGCGCGACGGGCGCGCGGGCGTCGTCGTGCTGCTCTCGCCGGCAGGCGCCTCCTGGGACCAGTTCGCGAATTTCGAGGCGCGCGGCGAGGCGTTCCGCGCGGCGGTCGAGGCGCTGCCCGGAAAACGCGCCGCGACGCGCGGAGGCCGCCCATGACCATGACCTTCGCGCGCACCGACCGGAGCGTCATCGGCCGCTGGTGGTGGACGGTCGACAAGTGGCTCCTCACCGCCCTCATCGCCCTCGCCGTGATCGGCGCGATCATGTCGCTCGCCGCGAGCCCGGCGGTCGCGGTGCGCATCGGCTACGGCTCGTTCTATTTCGTGAAACGCGAATTCGTCATGATGCCGGTCGCGATCCTGGTCATGCTCGGCGCCTCGCTCCTCGAGCCGCGCGGCGTGCGCCGGCTCTCGGTCGTCCTGCTCGCGATCTTCCTCGTGCTCATGGCGGCGACACCCGAGATCGGCGCCGAGATCAAGGGAGCGCGGCGCTGGATCTATCTCGGCGGCCTCTCGATCCAGCCCTCGGAATTCGTCAAGCCCGCCTTCGCCGTCGTGTGCGCCTGGATGTTCGCGGCGGAGCGCCAGGGCGAGGGCGTGCCGGGCAATCTCATCGCCCTCGGCCTCTATCTGATCGTGGCCGCGGTCCTGGTGGCGCAACCCGACATCGGCATGGTCGCGGTCGTCACCGCCGTGTTCTTCGGCCAGTTCTTCCTCGCCGGGCTGCGTATCTACTGGATGACGCTGTTCTCGACCCTGGCGATCGCGGCCCTCGTCGCTTCCTACTTCCTCCTGCCCCACGTCGCGATCCGGGTCGACCGCTTCCTCGCCCCCCAGGCGAGCGAGGGCTACCAGGTCGAGCGCGCGATGGAGGCGTTCTCGAACGGCGGCCTGTTCGGCCGCGGCCCCGGCGAGGGGGTCGCCAAGCTTCATCTTCCCGACGCCCACAGCGATTTCGTGTTCGCGGTCGCGGGCGAGGAGTTCGGCCTGGTCGCCTGCCTCGGCATCGTCGCGATCTTCGCCTTCGTGATCCTGCGCGGCGTCGGCCGCCTGCTCGCGGAGCAGAATCTCTTCGTGCTGCTCGCGGGCTCGGGATTGCTCATGCAGTTCGGACTCCAGGCCGTGGTCAACATGGCGTCCGAGCTGCACCTGATGCCGACCAAGGGCATGACGCTTCCCTTCATCAGCTATGGCGGCTCGTCGCTGCTCGCGCTCGCTCTCGGCATGGGCTTCGTTCTCGCGCTCACCCGCAAGCGCGTGGGCCCGGGAGACATCGGATGAGCGGGCGCACAGGGGCAAAGCGCCGGCTGGTGCTGATCGCGGCGGGCGGGACCGGCGGCCATATGTTCCCGGCCGAGGCCGCGGCGCGTGCGCTCGTCGCGCGCGGCCATGGCGTGCTCCTGGTCACCGACAAGCGCGGCGCCCAACACGCCGACAAGTTCGAGGGTGCGGAGGTGAGTGTGATCGCGGCAGGCGGCATCGCGGGACGCGGCCTCGCCGAACGCGCGGCGGCGGCGCTGAGGCTCGCGGTCGGCTTCGTCGAGGCGCGTGCGCTGATTGCGCGGAAGAAGCCCGACGCCGCCTTCGGCTTCGGCGGCTACGCGTCGCTCCCGACCATGGCGGCGGCGTTGCTCGCAGGCGTCCCCGCGGCGCTCCACGAGCAGAACGCGGTCCTCGGCCGCGCCAACCGGCTCCTCGCGCCGCGCATGCGCCTGTTCGCGACCGCGTTCGAAACCACGCGCTTCATGCGCGAGGCGGATCGCGGCCGCGTGGTCGTGACCGGAAGCCCCGTACGCGCCGAGATCGCGGCCGTGGGGGCCATGCCCTATCCCGCCTCCGGCGAGCGCGTGCGCTTGCTGATCATCGGCGGGAGCCAGGGCGCGCGCGTCTTCGGCCGCGTGGTGCCGCAAGCGATCGCGGCGCTCCCCGAATTGCTGCGGAAGCGCATCAAGATCGCGCAGCAGGCACGGCCCGAGGATCTGGACGCCGTCGTCGCGGCCTATCGGAGCGCGGATGTCGAGGCCGAGGTCTCGCCCTTCTTCAAGGACATGGCCGACCGGCTCGCGGCCTGCCATCTCCTGATCGCGCGCGCGGGGGCGTCGACCTGCGCCGAGCTCACGGCCGCGGGCCGGCCCGCGATCCTCGTGCCCTACCCCCACGCGATCGACGATCACCAGACCGCGAATGCCCAGGCGATCACGCGCGCGGGTGCCGCCTGGGTCATGCCCGAAGGCGAATTCACGCCCGAGCGGCTCGGACGCCGGCTCGAAGAGCTCGTCTCCATGCCCGAAGCACTCCTGAGTGCCGCCAAGGCCGCGCGTGCCGCGGGCCGCGCCGATGCGGCCGAGCGCCTCGCATCCGTGGTCGAGCGCCTGTTGCCCGCCAACGGCAATAACGGCGCGATGAGGGAGGCCGCGGCATGAGATCGCTCCCGCTCGACATCGGCGTCATCCATTTCGTCGGCATCGGCGGCATCGGCATGAGCGGCATCGCCGAGATCCTGCACAATCTCGGCTATCAGGTGCAGGGCAGCGATCTCGCCGACAACGCCAATGTGCGCCGGCTGCAGGAGCTTGGGATCCGCGTCGAGATCGGCCATAAGGCGGAGAATCTGGCCGAGGCGCAGGTGCTCGTCGTCTCCTCGGCGGTGAAAGCGGACAATCCCGAGGTGGTGGCGGCGCGGGCGCGGCTCATCCCCGTGGTGCGGCGCGCCGAGATGCTGGGCGAGCTCATGCGGCTCAAATGGTCGATCGCCGTCGCCGGCACCCACGGCAAGACCACCACCACCTCGATGGTGGGCCACCTGCTGGAGACCGCGCAGCTCGATCCCACCGTGATCAACGGCGGCATCATCAACGCCTACGGCACCAACGCGCGGCTCGGATCCGGCGACTGGATGGTGGTGGAGGCGGATGAGAGCGACGGCACTTTCGTCAAGCTGCCGGCGACCATCGCGGTCGTCACCAACATCGATCCCGAGCATCTCGACTTCTACGGCAGCTTCGAGGCGGAGCAGCACGCCTTCGAGGCTTTCGTCGGCAACATTCCCTTCTATGGCTTCGCCACGCTCTGTGTCGACCATCCGGTGGTGCAGAGCCTGATCCCGAAGCTCGGCGAGCGCCGGGTGGTGACCTACGGGCTCTCGCCGCAGGCGGACGTGCGCGCGGTCAACATCGACATCGGCCGCGAGGGCGCGCGCTACGACGTGGTGCTCACCGACCGCCACGCCGACACCAGCCGCACGGTGAGCGGGCTCCGCCTGCCGATGCTCGGCCAGCATAACGTGCAGAACTCGCTTGCCGTGGTGGCGGTGGCG
This sequence comes from Alphaproteobacteria bacterium, assembly GCA_035509415.1. Taxonomy (GTDB): domain Bacteria; phylum Pseudomonadota; class Alphaproteobacteria; order JACZXZ01; family JACZXZ01; genus DATJLQ01. Next base: position 944 of record DATJLQ010000232.1, on the reverse strand, counting down.
CAGGAGATGGGGCTTTCCGACGAAGTGCTGCGCACGGCGCTCGCCACCTTCAAGGGCGTCAAGCGGCGTTTCACCAAGACCGGCGAATCCCACGGCATTACCGTGATCGACGACTACGGCCATCATCCCGTGGAGATCGCCGCGGTGCTGCGCGCGGCGCGCGCCGCGACCTCGGGGAGCGTCATCGCCGTGGTGCAGCCGCACCGCTACACCCGGGTCGCCAACCTCTTCGAGGAATTCTGCACCTGCTTCAACGACGCCGACGTCGTCGTGGTCGCCGACATCTATGCCGCCGGCGAGGCGGCGATCGAAGGCATCAGCCGCGACGCACTGGTGGCCGGGCTGCAGGCGCGCGGTCACCGGGCGGCAATGCCGCTGGAAGCGCCGCAGACCCTGGCGCCGCTGGTGAAGAGCCTGGCGAAATCCGGCGACTACGTGGTCTGCCTCGGCGCCGGCTCCATCACCTACTGGGCGCAGGCGCTCCCCGCGGAGCTCGAGCGGCTGTTCTCCGGCGCCGCGTCGGGAGCGGCCGCATGATGACCGCCCGCTCGCCACAGCGCCTGATCGATCGGCTCCCGCCCGTGCGCGGTCGGCTCAGCGAGAACGCGCCGCTGGCGCCGGTGACCTGGTTCCGCGTCGGCGGCCCGGCGGAGGTGATGTTCCGGCCTGCCGACGTCGAGGATCTCGCGGCGTTTCTCGCTGCCAAGCCCGCCGAAGTGCCGGTGACGGTGATCGGCGTCGCCTCCAATCTGCTGGTGCGCGACGGCGGCGTCGACGGCGTGGTGATCCGTCTCGGTCGGGGCTTTACCACCGTCGAGGCCAAGGGAACCATCGTCGAGGCGGGCGCCGCCGCCCTCGATCTCAATGTTGCCCTGGCGGCGCGTGAAGCCGGGCTCGGCGGCCTCGAATTCCTCTCCGGCGTCCCCGGCACCATCGGCGGTGCG
>DATJLQ010000231.1:0-32371 GCA_035509415.1 Alphaproteobacteria bacterium | reverse complement strand
GCGCGGAAGTGGAGCGTCTGGGAAATATAGATCGCACCCGGCCCCGGAAGCCGCGTCCCCAGCACGGCCGAGATCAGGCTCGCGGTGTAGAGCCCGTGGGCGATGCGGGTGCGGAACGGCGTCTTCGCGGCGAAATGCTCGGAGAGATGGATCGGATTGCGGTCGCCCGTGACCTCGGCGAAGCCGACCACGTCGGCGGCGGCGACGGTGCGGCGCAAGCGCGCGCTCATGCCGACGCGCAAATCCTCGAAGAAGAGCGTACGCAGCTTGAGCATGCCCGCGGGCTCGCGTTATTTGAGCTTGAGGATGCGCTTCGCGTTCCCGCTCAGGAGCTTCTCGCGCTCCGCGTCGCTCAGTTTCAGCTCATGAAGCGCCCAGTCGGTGCCGGGCTTGTTGTCGACATAGGGATAGTCGACCGAGAACATGATGCGCTCCAGGCCCATCTCCTTGATGCAGCACTCGAGCGCGATCGACGAGAAGAATCCGCTGGTCGTGATGTAGAAGTGCTTGAGGAACTTTTCGCGGAAGCCCTTGGCGTGCTCGCCGTCGCGCGCGAGCGCCGAATCGATGCGCCAGAGATAGAACGGCAGTCCCTCGCCCAAATGGCCGAGGATGATCTTGAGGTTGGGATAGGCGTCGAACACGCCGCTGAGCACGAGCCGGATGCCGAGGGTCGCGGTCTCGATGGTGAAACCCCAGGCGGCGCGCTGCAGCATCGGATGGCGCGGCAAGTAGTCCTTGAGATAGGCATCGAGCACGGCGGGATGGGGGACCGCCGGGTGCATGTAGATCGGCACGTCGAGCTTTTCAGCGCGCTCGTAGACCGGCCAGAAGCGCTTGTCGTCGAGGAAGATTCCGGCCGAGAGCCCGTGCAGCATGCCGCCCACGAAGCCGAGCTTGGTGACCGTGCGCTCGAGCTCGTCGGCCGCGAGCTTCGCCTCGGTCGTCGTCGGCAGCGCCGCGAAGGCGCCGAACCGGTCCGGCTTCGCGCGCACCGCCTCGTGGAGCCGGTCGTTGACCGCGCGCGTGAGCTGCAGCGCCGAGCCGGGATCGAGGCGCTGGGTCGCGGGTGCGCCCAGCGAGAGCACCTGGAAGTCGATGCCGGCCTCGTCCATCTCCTTGAGGCGCAATTCGCCGAGATCGTCGAGGCGGCGCCGGATCTCCGGGTTCGCGCGCCCCTCCATGACCGAGACCGCGACGATGTCGGGGTCGTGATAATGCTCCTCGAGGGCGACGATGTAGGGTTTCTTGGCCATGGCTTCCTCCCGGGTGGGAGGGCTTTTTAACAGGCGCCGCGCGGCCTGTCACCACGGAGCCGGCGCGCGCCGCTCGATGCCGCTTGCGCCGCGTAGCCGGGCAGTCGATATTGCCGGCGCCGCGCCGAACGCGCGGGACCGGTCCTCCTCGCCGGTCATCGTCGCCGGTCCTCGTCGACGATTCATCGGTCGCAGCGATGTCGGCTCGCAGAGCGCCAGGATGGCTCGATGTCGCATTATCTCAGCGAAATGGCGGCTCAGGGCTACAACGCGGAAACGATCGGGCCGTTTCACCGGTTCATGATGCCGTGGCTGATGGAGACCCACGGTGTGCGCAAGGACGCGTCGATTCTCGATATCGGCGCGGGCCAGGGCCACGCGTCGATCCCGCTCGACGAGGCGGGCTGGCGCTCGATCACGGTCGTCGACATCGACGATCTGAATTTCCCGATGTTCCGCGAGCGCTTCGGCTTTCGAGCCCTGCGCTGCGACATCGTGCGCGACCCGCTTCCGCTCGCCGACGACAGCGTCGACGCGGCGATCTGCCTGCATGTGATCGAGCATCTGGAGCGGACGGACCATTTCCTCGCCGAGGCGCGGCGCGTGCTCAAGGTCGGAGCGCCGTTCTTCGTCGTGACGCCCGATTGGCGCAAAACCTACATCCGGTTCTGGGACGACCCGACCCACGTCAGGCCCTACGACAAGATCTCGATCGTGCGCCTCCTGCGCATGGCGGGCTTCGACGTGACCGTCCATTCGTGGAACTCGCGTTACGGCACCGGGCGGTTCCAGGCCTATCGGCTCTGGCCCCGGCTCGGCATGATCGGCACCGACATGATGGCGATCGCGCGCAAGCCCGCGGCCGCGGCGGGGCTCAGCGCGACTGTGGTCCCGCTTGCCACGGCGCGGGCGACGTCATGATTCGCGCGCAGGTGAGGAGAATGCGCGTCCCCGCGCGCAACGTGCCGGCGAGCGAGCCCGCGACCTTCGATTTTCCCGCCGCCCGCCGCCGGTAGGCGAGCGGCACCTCGAGAATGCGGAGGTGCCGGCGCGCCGCCAGCATCTGCATCTCGATGTTCCAGCCATAGCCCATCTCGCGCATGCCGAGGCCCGCGAGCGAGGCGCGCCGGATCGCGCGGAAGGCGCACATGTCGCTGTAACGCACGCCGTAGAGCGCCCCCATGAGAAGCCCCGCGAGGCGGCCGGCCGCGACCTGATGGGCGCTCATCGATCCGGGCTCGCGCTCGCCCTGCGTGCGCGACGCGATGACGAAATCGTGGGTCCCGGCCGCGATGGGCTCGACCAGGCGGGCGACGAGATCGGCGCGGTCGGCGCCGTCGCCGTCGAGGAACACGAGAATGTCGCGCACCTCGCTTGCGGCGGCCGCACCCGTGGCGCAGGCGCGGCCATAGCCCGGCTCGGTGAGGGTCACGACGCGCGCACCGGCCGCGCGCGCGATCTCGGCCGTGCCGTCGCGGCTGGCGCCATCGGCCACGATCGTCTCGGCGATCCCGGCCGCAAGGAGGTCTTTGACCACGGCACCGATCGAGCCGGCTTCGTCGAGCGTCGGAATAATCGCGGCGGCGCGCTCGAGGAATGCAGGATTTCGCGCGGCGGCATTCATGCGGGCCTCGGCCTCAGAGACTCCAACGCAGGCCGCAGCTCTGGCACGGCTTGGGCGGGACGGGGCCTAGGAGCGAGGCGCGGAATTCGCGATAGGCGGGGCCGTTCCAGATTTCGCGCAAGCTCTCTTGGGTCGCATCGCCGAGCGTGTAGCTCTCGTAGCCGGGCGCGGAGAAGGGCGCTATGCAGCAGGGCAGCGCGCGCCCATGGGCGGTGAAATACATGAGCGACCAGGGCCGCCGGCACAAGGACCAGGGCCGGTCGTCTTGCTCCTTCTTGAGGCTCAGGCCCGGCTCGGTCGCACCCGACGCGTCGAGCCGCACGCCGAGCGCTCGGCCGAGCTCGACCGCCGCCTCGATGGCTTCCGTCTCGCGCGCGGCGCCGCTTTCGAAGAGCGAGGATTCCGGGCGCGCGAGGCCGCGGCCTTCGTCCATGAATACCATGCGCTGAAGATAGACCTCGGCGATGCCCATCTCGGCCGCGAGGCGCACGAAGGCGGGGAGCTGGTCGACCGTCTCCTTGAGCCCGGTGAGCCAAAGCGAAACGCGCGGCGTCGTGGCGCCGATCTCCTTCTGATAGGCGACGAAGGCGCGCACGTTGCGCACGATGCGGTCGAACATGTCGCGCCCGCGCACCTTCTTGAAGGTCTCGGCCTCGGCCGCGTCGAGCGAGACGCGCAACTCGTCGAGCCCGGTCTCGATCAGCTCGCGCCGCTTCCGCGCGGTGAGCAGGGTGCCGTTGGTGTTGAACAGCACGTAAATGCCGCGCGCCTTCAAATGGCGGATCATGCGCGGGAGATCCTCCACCATCATCGGCTCGCCCACGCCGTGAAGCACCACGCGCGCGATCGAGGGAAACTGCCCGACGATGGACGTGAACAGCTCCCAGCTCATGTCCGCGGGCGGCTCGAGCGTCTCGAAGGTGCGCGGGCAGGTCTCGCACAGAAGATTGCAGCGGTTCGTGGTCTCGAGATAGAGGCACACGGGCGGTGATTCTGCGACCGGGCCGCGCTCCGCCTCGACCGCCTCGAAATAGCGCCGCGGGTCCTTGAGCGTCGTGGGCATGCTCAGATCCTCCGAAGGATGCCGGCGAGCGGCAGCGCAGCGCCACGCCGGCGCCAGATGTATTCCATCGCCGCGAACGGGACGAACGGGCCGAACATCAGGCCGCGCCAAAGAAGGTCCCGGTGCTCGGGGTCGAAATTGAGCAGGAACGCGGCCCCCGTCAGATAGAGCACGCTGTAGCTGGGCCACAGGCAGGCCGGGAACGCGAGCCAGGCGTAGTACCAGGCGAAATGCGGCGTGAGGGCGAGCATGAGTGCCGTCGAGAGCAAGAGCACGTCGCGCCCGAGGATCGCGATCTCCTCGGCCCCCGCGAGACGCGGGTCGCGCGCGAAGGCGATCCACCAGCCGAGCCAAAGCAGCAGCAGCGTTGCCGCCGCCTCGATGGCGTAGATCGCGGCGGGTGCCAGCGGAAGCAGGCGCTCGAGGACGAAGATGGGGTAGAAGCCGGCGCCGGTGGTGAGACCCTCCTCGCTCGCGTAGTTGGGAAGGAAGCCGAACACGCCGGTGCCGACGCCGAGATAATAGGGAAGATAGAGGAGCAAAATCGCGGCCACGCACGCGGCCGGCATGCGCCAATCCCAGCGGCGCCAAAAGGCGGGGAAGAGGGCCAGCGGCAGGAACTTGACCAGGATCGCGGCCCCCAGAAGGGCGCCGGTCGCGAGGCGCGCGCGCGCGAGATAGGCGAGCATCATGAGGGCGATGAGGGCGAGGGCGAGCGCGTCGACATGGCCGTTGCCCGCGAATTCCCAAACCGGCAGCGGATTCCACGCATAGATCAAGATGCGCTCGCGCGGCAGCCGCGCGCGGCCGAGAAGGCGCAGCATGACCGCGATCGCGCCTATCTCGAGCGCCACCATGAGCGCCTTCATGCCGACATAGGTCGGGCTCAGGAACGCGCCGAGGAAATAGACCAGCTCGGCGGTCGGCGGGTAGATCGTGTGCGCGTAGTCCGCGCGGTTGATGCGCGGGAACATGAAATCGTCGCGCAGCGCCTTGAGCTCGGGCGCGTCGGGGATGTAGCGATAGGGGTTGATGCCCGCGACCTGGACCTTGCCGTCCCAGACGTAGCGATAGACGTCGGTCGACAGAAGCGGGACGGTCGGGAGGGCGGCGAGACGCATCAGGGCCGCGCACAGGAGAATGCCCCAAAGGGCGCGGCGCGGAAGCCGCAAGTTCAACGTCACCGCGACCGCGGCGAGGTAGACGAGGCTCGCGACGCAGGCAAGCGCCACGAACACGCTCCGATGGTGCGCGGACTCGGCGTCGGTCGCCCCCGGCGCATGCCAATAGGCGGCGGCCGCGGTGAGCGCCAAGAGGGCCAATCCCAGCGCCGGAAGCGCCCAAGCGCGACGCCGCGGGCTTTCGCTCATCGTGCCGCTTCGCGCGCAAGACGATAGGCGCCTTGCGCGTCGGGCGCCGGCTCGTGCACGCTCGCGAGGATACGCGCGTCGAGGCCGAAGCCGCGCAGACATTGGGCCGTGACCGGTGCCGCGTAGGGCGTCATGCCGTTCGCCGTCGCGATCGCGTTCGCGGCCGAGAGCTCGGCCATGAGGCGCGCGAGGGACGCGCGGTCGTCGACGTCGTACCAGGGGGCGAGCTCGACCGTCTCGAGCCCGAGCTCGGCCGCGCGCGCCCGCGTCTGGTCCGCGACCCGCTCGGTGCTCCAATCCACGTCCTCGAAGAGGTGCCCGTGGGCCGCCTTGACGCCGAGAAGGTAGTAGCCGCCGTCGGCCGCCGGGCCGAGCACGGCGCGGTCGCCCGGCATGAGCAGCATTTGCGCCGCGCGTGCGAGCAGCGACGTGGGGAGCGTCGGGCTGTCGGAATTCAGCACGCAAGCGGCCCCGTAGCCGCGCGCGAGGAGGGTGTCCGCCGCATGCAGCAGGCAGCGCCCGAAGCCTTTGACGCGCGGCGGCGTCGGAACATTGCCGTCGGCGAGCAGGAGCGACGTCGAGGGCTCGAGCGCTCCCTCGAACGCCGCCTCGGCGCCCGCGGGCGCGTAGGCGACGAAGCCCTCGATCGGCGCGTGGCGCGAAGCGGAGGATATGTTCTCGGTGGTGTCGCGCAGGAAGGCGGCACTCAGCGCGCGCGCCTCATCGAAGCTGAGGGGTGGGACCAGGCGCGTCTTCACGCTCCCGCTGCGCGGCGCCTTCGCCATCACGGCGATCGCGCAGGTGCCCGCCTTGCTCATATGCCGCCGAACCAGTTGTAGCCGCGATCCTCCCAGAAGCCGCCCGGGAACCGGTTGGTGACGTAAAGCGCGGTGATGAATTTCGGGTTCTTGAAGCCGAGCTTGGTCGGGATGCGGATCTTGAACGGATAGCCGTAACGCGGCGCGAGCGTCGCGTCGTTGCATTTGAAGGCGAGGATGGTTTGGGGATGGAGCGCACTCGCCATGTCCATGCTGCTGTAGTAGCCGTCGGCGCAGATGAAGCCGACATATTTCGCCGTGAGGTCGGCCTCGACGCGCTCGAGGAGCGTGCGCAAGGGTGCGCCGGTCCATTTCCCGATCGCACTCCACCCCTCGACGCAGACATGGCGCGTGATCTGGGATGTCTGCGGCAGCGCGTAAAGCTGGGTGAGGCTCCAGGGCCGCTTGTCGCCGATGAGTCCGGCGAATTCGAGCTTGTAGGAGGCGCCGTCGATCTTCGGCGCCTGGTCCGGTCCGTAATAGGCGTTGTAGCGGAACGGATTCGTCACGGCGCTTTCCGAATAGGTCGGCGCCAGGCGCTTCGGGTCGAACAGCCAGGCCTGGGCGCGGTCGTTGAGCCGGCTCATGGCGCGGAGTACCCGCTGGACCGCGTCATCGTCGGTGATGTCGCAGCCCGCGAGCAATGCCAGCGCTCCGAGGCTCAGCCCCTGGCGGAAGAAGAGCCGCCGCTCGAGGCTCTTCACCAACGAGCTGCGCTCGAGCCGGGCCTTCGCGGGCAAGTTGGGTTTCGCGGGCAGGTTGGGCTTCGCGGGAACCGCGTGGGGCGCGTCGAGAAGCGGCGTCATGGTGCGCGCTCCCGGTGCGCCGGGCTCGACGCCTTGCCGAGGATCATCGAGACCAGGGTCTTCGGCACCAGGAAGGTGAGTGCGAGATGCACCACGACGAACCCCACGATCGCCGCCATGCCGCAGAAATGGACGATGCGCGCATTGTCGAATCCGCCGAAGATCCAGGCGAGCCATTGCAGCTGCACCGGCTTCCAGATCGAGAGGCCGGAGAGGATGGTCAAGAGGATCGCGGCCAACACGCCGACATAGGCCGCCTTCTGCACCGCGTTGTACTGGCCGAGCCGATGCGCCAGGCGAAAGCGCAACGCAGCCATGAAGTCCTTGAGGATCGCGCGCGGCCGGAGCGGGAAGAAGTCGCGCCGGAAATGGCCCGAGACGAAGCCGTAGGCGAGATAGACGATGAAATTGAGCACCAAAATCCACATGCCGAGGAGATGCCATTGGATGGCGCCCGCGAGCCCGTCCTCGTCATGCACGGCGCGCGAGGTCCACACGTCGCCGCCGAAGGTGAACATGACCGGGAAATGGAACGGGAAGATCGGATGCCAGTTGTAGATGCGCCAGCCGCTCCCGACCATGATCAGCATCGCGAGCGCGTTGATCCAATGGGTCGCGCGCACGATTCGGGGATGGGTCTGGGTGTCGACCGCCCCCTCGTCCTCGCGCTCCAGGCTCGCTGTCATCCCCCATCCCCCATGTCGCACGGCGCTCGGCGCCTAGGCGGGCGCCAATCCGTTGGCGGCCAAACGCTGGGCCGCCTCGGCCGAGCGCAGATAATCCGAAAGAAGTGCGGCACCCGGCACCACCACGCCCTGCATGAGGGCGATCGCGTAGACGGTCGGCTCATAAAGCTCGTCCGGCACGGTCGCGACCACGGCGAGGCTCGGGTCCGCGGCCACGTCGCTCGCATAGATAAGCCCGAGCGGTGCCGCGCCCGTCGAGACCAGGAACGCGGCACCCGGGCTGCTTTCGGCCCCTTGGATGCGGCCCTGGAGCTTCGAGCGGAAGCCGAGCTTCTCGAGCACGGCCTCGGCCGCGACACCCGCGGGCGCGACCGCGGCGTCGGCGATCGCGAGGCGGCCGGCGCCGAGCATGGCTAGAAGATCGGTCGTGGGCCCAAGTGTAATGGGCGCCTTCCCCGGCGCGCGGCCGGCGAGCACGAGCCGGTTGCGCCAGAGATCGAAGCGCGACCCAGGCGCGACCAGCTTCGCCGGCACCGCGTCCCGGTCCATGGTCTCGCGCGTCGCGATCAGCACGTCGCAGCGGGCACCGCGCACGCGCTGCTGGATCATCACGTCGCTGCGCGTGCCGAACAGGTCGATGGGCGTCTCGGTGCGCGCGCGCCAAGGGGCGGTGATGTCCTTGACGGCGTGCTGGATGGTCGGCTCGGCGAACACCACGACATTGGGCGGGATCGCGTCCTCGGCCCGGGCGGGTGCCGGGGCCGCCGCGAGCGTGCCGGTCGCCATCAACCCGCCGGTCGCGATCGCCCCGAACCTGCGCCTCGAAATCGATTCCATGACCACACCCTAATGCCCGGGGCGTCGAGCCGCGCGTCACATGATTTCACAAGTCTGTGACGCCGGATAGCGTGCCGCGATCCAAGCCGAGCGCCATTGCCGCGGCGGCAAATCTTTGGCATAACGGCCGCCACAGCCGACCCCGGAGCGATCGGCGACGTCCATCGCCCTGTCGAACGATGACAGGTCGAAGGACGCCGGGTCGCAGGATGCCGTTCCGGCATTGGGCGCCCGGCTTTGCGCGAAGGCGGTACGCGGACGTGGCCGAGCTGATTTCAAGACGCCTCGATTGCCTCAAATGCCCGAGTCTCTGCTGCAAGATGGCGGGCTGGGTCGAGGTGAGCCGCGCCGACATCCGCCGGCTCGCCAAGTTCCTCGAGCTCACCGTGCGCGAGTTCGAGGCGAAGCACATCGTCGAGCACCCGCGCGGCGGCCGGAAGCGCATCAAGGCGGTCGACAAGACCTGCCAGTTCCTGAGCCCGACCCGGCGCTGCACGGTCTACCGCGCGCGGCCCAACGATTGCCGCGGCTACAATTGCTGGGACCACGCGGACGAGCTCTACGATTATGCGCGCTTCATCCAGATGCCGTCCGCCGACCTCGCGAAGCTCGAGGCGCGCGAGACCAAGGCCGAGCGCGTAGAGCACGAGAAGGCGTTGGCCAAGCGCCGCAGGAAGCGCCTCCGCGACGCGGCACGCACCTGACGCGCGCTCGACTTAGCCGCCGCGATAGGCCGGCGGCGTGCGGCTGAAGAACCCGTAAAGGATATCGTACACGGAGAGATAATTCTTCTCCTGGAACGAGGCGTGCGCGATTCCCGGCATGACGGCGAATTCCTTGTCCGCGTTGGGGAGCTTCGCGAAGAAGGCGATGAGATCGTCGAAGCCCGCGATGCCGTCGAACTCGCCGCGCATGACGAGGGTCGGGCAGAGGATGCGCGTGGGCTCGACCAGCGGCAGCTTCGTGCACATGTCGACGTAGGTGCCGGTCGGGACCTCGCTGTCGAGGGCGAGGATCGCGTCCGCGAAGGCGTCGACCACGCGGCTATCGGCGGTGCCGGGATGGTCGCGCGTGAAGATGCTGTGGACGAAGGCGCGGTCGAGCGGGCGCCGGTTGCGCGCGAGGAAGGCGGGGAGCTTCTTGCGCCGCTCGGCGAGCGTGGGGCTGCCGTCCCCGGTCCAGACGAAGGCGTCGAGCGCGAGGCGCTTGACGCGCTCGGGACAACGCTCGGCGAAGAGCGCCGCGCGCAAAGCGCCCGACGAGATGCCGTAGATCAAAAGCGGCCCCGCGCCGCGCGTCTTCTCGATGCAGTCGGCCGCCGCCGCGAGGTCGTCGGCGCCGTTCGCGATGTCGCAATTGATGTCGCGTTGCTTGTCCGAGCGGCCATAGCCCTCCATGTCGACCGACCAGGTGTCGAAGCCGCGCTCGGCGAACCAGTCCATCGCCGAGGAATGGGGCCGGCCCGGGACCTGCAGGTCGAAAGTCGGCCGGCCCGCCATGGAGGAGCCGTGCACGAACAGGATCGTGCCGCGCGCTTCCTTGGGATCGCCCACGAATTTCTCGTAAAGGTAGAGACGGACCTCGCCCTTCCTGGTCCAATGCTCCCGGGCGGTCACGGTCTTGCGCTCCGACATGCGAGGCTCCTAATCCGTTCGAAATCCGGCGTGCGCGCTTCCGTTGCGCGGAGGCGTGGGCGCGGCCGGGCGAGGCATGCTAAACTGATCGGCGTTTGGCGCAATGGCGTCGTCCGGCGGCAAGGGGACGGGGACGAGGCCACGCGCCGAGCGGGTAACGAACGCCGGTCGGCGGGGCCTACGCGGGCTCTCGAGCGGGAAAGGATGGGAACGGCCTCGGAACCGACGCGGCACAGACGGAGGTGGATATGAAAATCTCAAAGAAGATTCGACATTACTGGGGTGTCGGCGCGGCGATGGCATTCCTGGGGGCGATGGTGCTTGCGCCGCCGCCGCACGCCCAGGCGCAAACAAAATGCAAGATCGAGGAAAAAGCGGATTGCGCGGGGGCCGCGATGCCGGGGATGAACCTGCAGGAGGTCGACCTGAAGCGCGCCAACCTGGTCGGCGCCAATCTCGAGAAGGCGAACCTCTTCGGCGCCAATCTCGGTCTCGCCAAGCTCATGGGCGCCAACCTCAAGGGCGCCAACCTGCAGCGCTCGCAGCTCTCGGGCGCCAACCTGGAGAAGGCCGATCTCCAGGGGGCCGTGATGCAAGGTGCGCTCCTGATCCTGGCCGACCTCAAGGGCGCCAATCTCTCCGGCGTCAACTTGACCGAGGGCAGCCTCTACGGCGCCAACCTGACGGGCGCCAAGGTCGAGGGCATGATCATCGGGGGCGTCGATCTCTCGGGCGCGATCTGGATCAACGGCAAGAAATGCGCCGACGGCTCGACCGGCGATTGCAAGTAGCCGGGTAGGTCGGCCGCGCATGGGGGCGCGATGCGGGAACCGGGCCAGAGTGCGAACGACAACCCGGCGCCGGTGACGGACACGCCGTGGCGGCTCCTGGTGCTGACCGCGTGCGCGGCGGGCGGCGTCGACGGATTGAGCTATACCGGGCTCGGCCACGTGCTCACCGCGAACATGACCGGGAACACGGTGCTGCTCGGCCTGGCCCTCGGCCAGGTCGAGGGGCTCGCCTCGCTGCGCTCGGTGACGGCGCTTGCGGGCTTCGCCCTCGGTGCCGCCGCGGCGGCGCTCATGGTCGAGGCGCCGCGCCCGCCCGCGCTCCTCGCGCGCGCGATCCGCGCGGCTCTCGTGCTCGAGACCGCGATCCTGATCCTGGTCGCCGCCCTCTGGTTCGCCGCCGAGGGCGCTCCCGCGCCGCGGACGGTCTACGCGCTCATCGCCCTCTCGGCCTTCGCCATGGGGGTGCAGAGTGCGGCGATGCGCCGCTCCGGCTCGTCGGGCATCGTCACCACCTACATCACCGGCACCATGACGGCGCTTTGCGTCGGGGTGGTGATGCGCCTCCGGCACGTGGCGCTGCCCGCGCCGCGCGCGGCGGCGCAGCCGGTGCGCTGGCACGCGGCCGTGGTGGTGACCTACGGCCTCGGGGCGCTTGCGGCCGGTGCGCTCCAATCCCATGCCCCGCTATGGACCGCGGTGCCCCCGGTCGTGGCCCTCGGGCTCGCTCTGTTCCTCGGCGCGATTTGAGGGTAAAAGTGCGTCCCGGGCGGGGTTGACCCAAATCAAAGGTCGGCCCGGCCCCGGGTCCTACCCTCGCGGCGCCGCGTTCTTGCGGCGACCGACTTCGACGACGGCACACCGGAGATTGGGGCGGCAATATGGCAAGCCACTTACGGAAACTTCATTGGCTGACTTTAGCGTGAGCATGCTATCCCGGACCATCCGCATTGCCGCCTTCGAGCGCCGGAATTGCCGGCCGGTCGCCGCGTCGAGCCCGTGGGGCGTACCGTCGCCCAGACCGATCAGTCCAACCGACCAAGGAGAAAAGAAATGATTCGCGCAGTACGTTCCTACGCCGTCGCCGGCGCCGTCGCTCTGATCGGCGCGGCATTGCTCGTCTCGCCGCTCGCCATCTCGAGCGTCCTCGCGCAGACGACGACTCCGGCGGCCCCGGCAGCTCCGGCGCCCGCCACGATGCCCGCCACGACGCCGGCCGCGCCCGCGCCGGCTGCCACGGCTCCCGCGGCCGCTCCGGCAGCGCCTGCGCCGGCCGCCGCGGCCCCCGCCGCGACGATGCCCGAGAAGAAGATGCCCGAGAAGATGGTCATGCCCGAGAAGAAGATGCCGATGAAGAAGAAGGAGATGGCCTACTCGCGTCGGGCGGTCGAGATCGTGCAGGCGGCACTCAACAACAAGGGCGCCGCTCTCGAGCTCAACGGCTCCATGGACAAGGCGACCAAGGCCGCGCTCAAGAAGTACCAGATGGAGAACAAGCTCAAGGCGACCGGCATGATCAACGAAGCCACGGTCAAGAGCCTGGGCATCAAGAGCCTCTCGAAGTGGGAGTAGCCCGCTAGCCGACGCCTCGGCGCGTCCGCGCGCCGGGGCCGGAACGAAAAACGACGCCGCGCCGGACTCCCGTCCAGCGCGGCGTTCGTTTATGCGCGCAGGCGGTCTCGCGCTCCGGCCGGTCAGGCCGCGGCCGCGCGCCGCTCGCGATGGATGAGGTAGAGATTGCGCGCGTAGATGGCGAAGCCGCCGGACTGGCTCGCGATGAAGACCGGATCGAGGCGATAGATCGCATAGGCGAGCGTAATCGCGGCGCCGCATATGCTGAAATACCAGAACGCGATCGGGATCACGCTGCGGCGCTGCCGCTCGCTCGCGATCCATTGAACGAGAAAGCGCATGAAGAACACGCCTTGACCGAAAAAGCCGACGCCGAGCCAAATATGTTCCGCGCTCATCGCCCTACTCCTCTTTCTCGACCGCCGCGTCGGCGCGCCGCCGCATCAGCCAATAAACGCCCGCGAGATCGACGATGCCGACGCCGAGCCGGTTGCCGAGCCCGTATTTCGAGCGGCCGCTGAGGCGCGGCCGGTCGGTGACCTCGATATGCAGCACCGTGCCGCCGTCGCGCTGGATGAGGGCCGGAAGAAAACGGTGATTGTGGTCGAAGCGCGGCAGCTTGAGATACGCGTCGCGCCGGCACAGCTTCAAGCCGCAGCCGGTGTCGGGCGTGCGGTCGCCCAGGACCGCGCTGCGCACCCGGTTGGCGACGCGCGACGAGATGCGCTTCAGCCACGTATCGCGGCGCTTGCGGCGCGTGCCGGCGACGAGCGCCAAGTCGGGGTCGCCGGCACTCGCGTTGGCGAGGGCGACGAGGCGCACGATGTCGGCGGGATCGTTCTGGCCGTCGCCGTCGAGCATCACGAGCCAATCGCCGCGTGCCGCGAGGCAGGCCGTGAGGAGGGCGACGCTCTTCCCCCGATTGCGGCGATGGCGCACGACGCGGAGATTGGCATGGCGCGCCCGCGCCGCCGCGAGCCGCGTTCCGGTCGCGTCCGTGCTCGCATCGTCGCAGAAGACGATCTCGAACGGCGCGCCCAGCCGCTCCATCGCGGGATAGAGCTCGTCGATCACGGGATCGATGTTGCCTTCCTCGTTGTAGACCGTGATCACGACCGAGTACGCCGGCGCTGCGCCGGAGGATCGCTCGTGGGTCGGAGGCGTGCCGCTCATGGGGTCTCCATCGCCGCTCGGGCGCGTGGCGTCGGGCGCATGGCCTCGGTCCCTGGGCGCGCCTCTTCTAGCCCGTCCACGCGCCGTTCTCAACGGCCCAAGGGGCGGTCTTGAGCGGGCGCCGCGGCGCGGTCAAGCGCGGTCTGCGCGTGATACGGGGAGAGCGCCGCGGCCCTGTGCGGCCTTGGAAAAGCGGGATTTGCGGGCACCCGCGGCCCGAGCGGCCGCAGCCTCAGGATTTCTTGCCGAGGTCGTTGAGCTGGCGCTGGAGCGCGTCGATCTTCTCCTTGAGCGCCTCGAGCTTGTCGCCCGCCTCGCTCTCGGCCACGACCTTGTCGCTGGCCTTCTCGACGCCCTCGGCCGAGAAGGGCGTGAACATCTTCATCGCGCGCTCCATGATCGCGACGTTCTGCTTGCTCATCTCCTCGAGTGAGCCGAACGGGAACAGGCCGTCGAACGCACCCTTCATGTAGGTGCGGAACTTCTCCTGGTTCTGCGCGAACACCTTCATGCTCGAATCGAGGTAGCGCGGCACCATGTTGCCGAGATTGTCGCCGTAGAATCCGATGAGCTGCCGGAGGAAGCCGATCGGGAGGAGCGCCTGGCCCTTGGCCTCCTCCTCGACGATGATCTGCGTCAGGACCGAGCGCGTGATGTCGTCGCCGGTCTTCGCGTCGTAGACCACGAATTCCTTGTTGTCCTTGACCATGTGGCAGAGGTCGTCGAGCGTCACGTAGCTGCTGGTTGCCGTATTGTAGAGCCGGCGGTTCGCGTATTTCTTGATCGTGATCGGGGGCTCGGGCGCGGGGGCTTGCTCGGACATCGTCATGCCAATGGCCTCAGCTGTGGACGCTCCGGGTCCAGTAAAGACCCAACTTGCTGCACTGCGCAAGTCCCAAAAAGCAAAGGCAAATCCGCCCTCGACTGGCCTTCCCCGCGCCGCTTCGGCTATACTTCCGCCATGTCGTCGGGTGGAACGCCGGAGCCGCCGGATCTCGAGAACCTGGTGCGCCGCTACCTCGATCTGTGGCAGGAGCAGTGGGCGGCGACCGCGGCCGACCCGAAGCTCGCGGACGCGCTTCAGCGCTGGTTCCAGCTCGTGAACGCGGCCGGCGCGAGCTTCGCCGCTTCCGTCGGCGCCGCGGCCACGCGTGCCGCGTCCGCTGCGGGGTTCGCCGCCGCGGGGTCCACCGAAGGAGCCGAATCGTCCCATGCCCCGGGCCAAGCCGACCCATCCGAGCGAGAAGCCGCAGCCGCGCGGGCCCGCGCGCGCGGCCCCGAGGCCCGAAATTCCGGGGCCCCAAATTCCGCGGCCCGAGATCCCGCGGCCCGAGATCCCGAGAGTGGGACCGCGTCCGCTCGCCCTTCATCTCGGGACGGCGCTCGCGACATGGATGAGCTCGCGCGCCGGCTTGCCGCTCTTGACGAGCGCCTCGCTCCCTTGGAGGCCGGAACTCCTCGACGCGGCGGCGGCACTCGGCCGCGACCTCGCAAGCCTCGATCCTGAGGCGCTCGACGCGGCACTCGAGCGCGAAATCCGCCGCCGCCTCGATCTCTATCTGACCGGGCTCGAGCGCTACCGGCACCATCCCTATCGGCGCGACCTCGAGGACCCGCCCGCGATCTGGGCCGAGGGCACGACGCGTCTCCTCGATTACGGGGCGTTCTCGGGCGAACGCGGCGGACACGCGCCCGCGGTGCTGTTCGTGCCCTCGCTGGTCAATCGCGGCTACATCCTCGATCTCGCGCGCGGCAACAGCTTCCTCCGGTGGCTTGCGGGCGAGGGAGTCCGCCCGCTCCTGGTCGATTGGGATGCGCCCGGCGAGGCCGAGCGCGGCTTCGATCTCACGGACTACATCGCGGGCCGCCTCGAGCGCGCCCTCGACGCCGCCCTCGAGGCGGCCGAGGGGCCGGTCGGCCTCGTCGGCTATTGCATGGGCGGGAACCTCGCGCTCGCGCTGGCGCAACGCCGGCCGCGCGACATAACCGCGCTCGCACTCCTTGCCACGCCATGGGATTTCCACGCCGACCAGCCCGAGCTCGCGCGCGCGATCGCGGCGGGGTCGGTCCCCTTGCTCGAGGTCGCCGACCGGGTGGGCGAGCTCGCGGTCGACGTGCTGCAGGCGCTGTTCTATCTGCTCGACCCGTATCTCGCGCCGCGCAAGTTCATGCGCTTCGCCGAGTTCGCCCCCGGTAGCGCGCGCGATCTCGCCTTCGTGGCCCTCGAGGATTGGCTCAATGACGGCGTGCCGCTCGCCGCCGCGGTCGCGCGCGAATGCCTCGAAGGCTGGTACGGCGCGAACGCGCCCGGGCGCGGCGAATGGAAGATCGCGGGCGAGCCGGTCGATCCCAAGGCGCTCGAGGTTCCGACCCTCGTCATGGTGCCGGAGCAGGACCGCATCGTCCCGCCCGCCTCGGCCGAAGCGCTCGTGCAGCTCATCCCCGGTGCCGAGCGGCTCGCTCCCAGTCTCGGCCATATCGGCATGATGGTGGGCGGGCTCGCGGAAAGCACCGTGTGGCGCCCGCTCGCGCGTTGGCTCTCGACCGGGCTCGACGCCGCGCCCGCGCGCGTTCGACCCGGCTCCGGCGCCGGCCGCGTTGCCGCAGTCCGGAAACGGCGGAAAAGCGGGGATTCGGGCAGCTTGCCTTCGCAGCTGCAAACTTCATATAAACGGGGCAGGCAGGGGACACGTCGCTAAGACAGATTGAACCCACCGCGAGGAGGAATCCCATGACAGATGTCGTTATCGCCGGTGCCGCCCGGACGCCGGTCGGCGCCTTCAACGGCGCCCTCGGCGGCTTGCCCGCGCACACGCTCGGCAGCGCCGCGATCGTGGAGGCGATGAAGCGCGCCAAGGTCGCCGCGGGCGAGGTCGACGAGGTGATCATGGGCCAGATCCTCACCGCCGGCGAAGGCCAGAACCCCGCGCGCCAGGCCGCGATCGCGGCCGGCATCCCGGTCGAGAAGACCGCCTACGGCGTCAACCAGCTGTGCGGCTCCGGCCTGCGCACGGTGGCGCTCGGCTACCAGGCGATCAAGCTCGGCGACAACGGCATCGTGGTCGTGGGCGGCCAGGAAAGCATGAGCCAGGCGCCCCACTGCGCCCATTTGCGCAACGGCACCAAGATGGGCAGCCTCGAGATGGTCGACACCATGATCAAGGACGGGTTGTGGGACGCCTTCAACGGCTACCACATGGGCAACACCGCCGAGAACGTGGCGCAGAAGTGGCAGATCACGCGCGAGGAGCAGGACAAGTTCGCGCTCGCCTCGCAGCAGAAGGCGGTCGCCGCGATCAAGGCGGGCCGCTTCAAGGACGAGATCGTGGCGGTGACCATCAAGGGCCGCAAGGGCGACGTGATCGTCGACACCGACGAGTATCCGCGCGCCGACGCGAACCTGGAGACGCTCCAGAAGCTGCGCCCCGCCTTCGACAAGAACGGCACCGTGACCGCGGGCAACGCGAGCGGCATCAACGACGGCGCCGCCGCCCTCGTGCTCATGAGCGGCGCCGAGGCGGCGAAGCGCGGTGTTGCACCCCTTGCGCGCATCGTCTCGTGGGCGACCGCGGGCGTCGATCCCGCGATCATGGGCACCGGCCCGATCCCCGCGAGCCGCAAGGCATTGAAGCTCGCCGGCTGGTCCAAGGACGATCTCGACCTCATCGAGGCGAACGAGGCGTTCGCGGCCCAGGCCTGCGCGGTCAACAAGGACCTCGCCTGGGACACGGGCAAGGTCAACGTCAATGGCGGCGCCATCGCGATCGGCCATCCGATCGGCGCCTCGGGCGCGCGCGTGCTGGTGACGCTCCTGTTCGAGATGCAGAAGCGCAACGCCAAGAAGGGCCTCGCGACCCTTTGCATCGGCGGCGGCATGGGCATCGCCATGTGCGTCGAGCGCAGCTGACGCACGCGCTGACGAGCAGCGTCGAGCGGAGCTGACGCACGGGTCGAAGAGGCGCGTCGAGCGCAGCTGACGCACGGGTCGAAGAGACGCGTCGAGCGCAGCTGACGCACGGATCGAAGAGACGCGTCGAGCGCAGCTGACGCACGGATCGAAGAGACGCGTCGAGCGCAGCTGACGCACGGATCGAAGGGACGCGTCGAGCGCAGCTGACGCGAACTTGGACGCGAGGCGTCGAGCGCGGCGGCGGTTTCGATCGCCCAGATCGGTCGATCGGCCCAGGTCGATCGGCCCAGGTCGACCGACAAAGACCGGCGGCGGCGGACCCTTTGGGGTCTGCCGCCGTCCTCGTTTCGGGCACGCGCCATGCGCTGGATCAATGCCGCACTGCGGTAGCGAGCCTCGAATGCGCGCAACGCCGCTGTTCGGAATCGGCGAATTGTGTTTTGATGCCCGAGAGGGCGAAACCGGGGCGCGGAAAGAAACGACGGGAGGATATATGGCGCGCGTGGCATTGGTCACCGGCGGCACGCGGGGCATCGGCGCCGCGGTGTCGAAGGCCTTGAAGGCGGCGGGCTACAGGGTCGCGGCCAATTACGGCGGCAACGACGCGGTCGCGGAGGCCTTCAAGGCCGAGACCGGGATCGCCGTCTACAAGTGGGACGTCTCTGATTTCAACGCCTGCAAGGCCGGGGTCGCCAAGGTCGAGGCCGAGCTCGGGCCGGTCGAGGTGCTGGTCAACAATGCCGGCATCACGCGCGATTCCATGCTGCACCGCATGACGCCCGAGCAGTGGAAGCAGGTGATCGACACCAATCTCAACTCGGTCTTCAACATGTCGCGCAACGTGATCGAGGGCATGCGCGCGCGCAATTTCGGCCGCATCGTCAACATCTCCTCGATCAACGGCCAAAAGGGCCAGATGGGCCAGACCAACTATTCGGCGGCCAAGGCGGGCGAGATCGGCTTCACCAAGGCGCTCGCGTCCGAGAATGCGAGCAAGGGAATCACCGTGAACGCGATCGCCCCCGGCTACATCGCGACCGACATGGTGCGCGCGGTGCCGGAGGAGGTCATGAAGACCAAGATCCTGCCGCTCATTCCGGTGGGCCGGCTCGGCGAGGCGGAGGAGGTGGCGCGGTGCGTCCTGTTCCTCGCGGGCGACGAGGCGGGCTACTTCACCGGCTCGACCCTCACCATGAATGGCGGCCAGCACATGGTCTGACGCGCCGTCGCAAGGCGCGGTCTAAGGCTTCTTCGCCGCGGGCTCCGGCAGCGTCGGCGCCGCGCGGTAGCGGCGCGCGAAATCGACGAGCGCCGCCTCGTCCACGTCCGAGATCGCCCAGAACGCCATGCCGTTCTCGTCCCAATGCACGAGATGGTCGCCGCGCCGCTCGAGCGTCTCGAGGCCCGAGGCCGCCGCCGAGGACGGCCAGACGAAGAGCGTGATCACGTGCTGCCGGTGGCGGAACAACAGTGCCGCGACCGTGCGCCCGGCGATGTAGTCCGTGCGCCCGCCCAAGAGCGGGAATCCGTCCGTGGTCAGGTCCTTGACCGGCGGCGAGAAGTCGACGTGGCTGTCGAACCAGGGCTTGACCGTGTGCTCGTCCGACGACGCGACGTCGATCATGCGGCGCTCCGAGAGGAGACCGCGCACGTGGCTCGCGAACACCTCGTCGGCCACCAGATTGCCGCCATGGGGGGTGGCGTAGTAGGTCGCGGCCGAGCTCAGCCCCGCGACCAGCACGAACGAGGCGGCGAGGCGCATCCATTGAGGCATCGCGCGGCGCGCGCCAGGTTCCGCCGCATTTCCGCCGAGCGCTGCGCGGAGCGCGGGCGGGGCCGCGCGGTAGGGGAGCTTGTCGCGGAGCGCTGCCTTCAACGCCTCGGCCGCGGCGAGCGCCTTCGTGCATTCGGCGCAGCCCGCGAGATGATGCTCGAGCGCGACGGCCCGCCCGGCGTCGAGCTCGCCGTCGAGATAGGGGCCGATGAGGTCGCGCGCCTCGGTGCAGTCCACGTCACTTATCCTCGGCAAGCTGCGCCACGAGCCGGCGTTGCAGCAGCGACCGCGCCCGCGCGAGGCGCGACATCACGGTCCCGATCGGAATCGCCGCGATCTCGCTGATCTCGCGGTAGCTCAGCGCCTCGATCTCGCGTAGCACCAGCGCCTCGCGGAACTCGGGCGGGAGTGCGGCCAGGCTTTCCTCGACGAGCGTGCGGTCCGCGCGCGCGATCAGGATCGCTTCGGGCGAGGGATTGGCCGGCCCCGCCGCCTCGAGGGCGCGCTCGTGCTCGGGGCTGAGCTCGCCATCGCCCGCATTCATGGATTCGCCCCGCGGATTGGCCTTGCGCCAGTCGTAGCAGGTGTTGCGCACGATCCGGAGCAGCCACGCCTTGGCGCTGCCGCCGCGGAAGCCGTCGAAATACTTGAAGGCGCGCAGGCACGCCTCTTGCGCGGCGTCGGCGCCGTCCTCGCGGTCGCGCAGCAGCCAGCGCGCGAGATTGTAGGCGGCGTCCAAATGGGGCAGCATCTCGCGCTCGAAGCGCGCGCGCCGCGTGGCCGTCTCCCGCTCGTCACCCGGCATGCCTCGCCCTTGTCCAGCCCCGTGACGCAAGACCGCGCCGCGGCCGCGTTTATTCCCGGGTGCGAAGATATTTTCCGGCCGGGAATTCGCCGCCCGCTTCTGCAGTCCTCCCTTGGTACACCGAAACGCGCGCGCCCGCCATGGGCGGCGCCAAAGAGGGAGAGATCATGGTTGCCAACCTAACCAAGCGCGACTTTTTGCGCCTCGCGGGCCTGGGCGGGGTCGTGTTCGCGTCCGCGCTGCCCGGCTTCGGCCTCAAGGCGCTCGCGGCGGAGGCGGACGAGTTCTATTTCGTCCAGCTCTCGGACCTCCATTGGGGCTTCAAGGGCCCGGCCGTCAATCCCGACGCCGAGGGCACGTTGCCGAAGGCGATCGCGGCGGTGAACGCGCTCCCCGAGCCGCCCGACTTCATCGTCTTCACGGGCGACATCACCCACACGACGGACGATCCGAAGGAGCGCCGCGCGCGCATGGCGAAGGCCAAGGAGATCGTCGCCGGCCTCAAGGTCAAGACGCTCTATTTCCTCCCCGGCGAGCACGACGCGTCGCTCGACGCGGGCGAGGCGTACAAGGAGTTCTTCGGCGCGACCCATTACGCCTTCGACCACAAGGGCGTGCATTTCGTCGCCCTCGACAACGTGTCCGACCCGCGCGCCATGCTCGGGAAGGCGCAGCTCGACTGGCTCGCGGCCGACCTCAAGCGGCTCAAGCCCGAGACGCCGGTGGTCGTGTTCACGCACCGGCCGCTGTTCGACCTGGCGCCGAGCTGGGACTGGGCGACGCCCGACGGCCAGGCGGCGATCGATCTCCTGACGGCGCACGCGCACGCGATCGTGTTCTACGGCCACATCCACCAGGAGAATTTCCACATGACCGGTCCCATCGCGCACCACGCGGCGAAGGGCCTCATGTTCCCGCTGCCGGCGCCGCTTTCGGTGCCGAAGAAGGCGCCGATCCCGTGGGACCCGGCGATGCCCTACAAGGGCCTCGGCTGGCGCGACATCGAGGCGGATGCCGGTGCCGCGACGTTCGAGATCGTCGAATATCCGGTCGTGAAGGCATGAGAGCGTCCATGCTCGCGATCCCGAAGACGCGGACGAAGAGATGGCTCGCCGGCGCGGCACTCGTGGCGTGCATCGCGGCGGCGAGTGCGACGCTCGGCGTTCCCTGGGCGGGGGCAGCGCCCACGCCCCAGGTGATCGAGCTCACGGTCAAGAAGTTCGCGTATGCGCCGGACGTGGTGACCGTGAAGAAGGGCGTTCCGGTCGTGATCGAGATCACGTCCCTCGACCGGCTCCACGGCTTCGCGCTGCCCGGCTACAAGATCCGCGCCGACGTGGTGCCGGGCCAGGTGACGCGCATCGCCTTCACGCCCGACCGCGCGGGGAATTTCGGCTTCCTGTGCGACATTTTCTGCGGCGACGGGCACGAGAACGTGAACGGCGTGCTGGTGGTGGAGGACTAAGGGCCGCGGGGCTCGGGCTCGGGCTCGCCCGGCTCCCAGCCGGCGGGTGCGAGCTCGAATCCCTCGAAGCGGAACGCCGGGGCGACGATGCAGGCGACGAGCGCGAACGTGCCGAGCGGCCACGCGCTTTGCCACGCGCTTTTCGGCACCGTGACTTGCGCGCGCGCCCCCGCCGCTTTCCCGAGCGTGTGGATCGCGCGGCTCTTGCCGTCGACCGACACGCCGATCGCCAGCGCCGCGCCCGCGAGATGGCGCCAGATCTCGACCGCGTCGATGCGGTGCCAGTGGGAACGCTCGCCCGCGGCGAGGAGATAGTAGATCGCGGTCGCGGCCCCGCGTCCCCCGGGCGGGTCGGGATCGCGGAAGATTTCGCGGTAATAGCCGCCTTCGGGATGGGGCTTGAGGTCGAGGGCCGCGATCAGCGTATGCGCGTCGGCGTCGGGGTCGACGGATGCCGAAATGTCGATTGTCGGGATTTCGGGCGGCGGCTTTTCGGGCGCCATCGAGTGCTGCGTCTCACGCCTTGGGCATGGTCGCCTGCATGGAGGGGCGCTTCACGAAATCCGCGTACCAGGCCGCGAGCTTGGGCCGGCCCGGACGCCAATCCTCGTGGCCGAAGCGGAAATCGAACCAGCCCACGGCGCAGCCGATCGCGATCGGGCCGATGCCGAAACTCCCGGTCCAGCTCGCCGCCATGGATTCGGCGAGGTCGAGACCGCGCTTCATGACGGTCGCCTGGCGCGCCATCCAGTCCTTCGACTGAAGCTCGGCCGGGCGCATGCTCTCGAGCCGGCGCAAAATCCCGGCATCGAGCACGCCGTCGCCGAGCGCCTGGAGCCTGAGCGCCTCCCACCGCGCCTTGCCCGAAGCGGGGAACAGCTTTCCGCCCGCGAGCGCGTCGAGGTACTCGCAGATCACCGGCGAATCGAACAGCACCGTGCCGTCGTCCGCGACGAGGGTCGGCACCTTGCCGAGAGGATTGTCCTTCGCGATGTCGGTGTCGGGCGCCCACACGTTGGTCGGGATCGTCTCGATCTTGCCCACGAGCCCGGTCTCGTGCGCCACCACCATGACCTTGCGCACATAGGGCGAGGCGGCGGAATAGCGAAGCTTCATCGAATCCTCCCTGGGTGACACGGACGCGCGCGCGTCAGAATTGGTCCTTGCGCCGGCGCACCTCGGCGAACAGCGTCACCGGGTCGGCGCCGATGAGGCCGACCGCCTCGGCGAAGCCCGGCTGGTCGGCGCGCAGGAACGGGTTGGTGGCACGCTCCTCGCCGATGGTGGAGGGCACGGTCGCGAGCCTCTTGGCGCGCGCCGCATCGACCGCGGCCGCGCGCGTGCGGAGTGCCGCGTTCGTGGGCTCGACCGTGAGGGCGAAGCGCGCGTTCGCCTGGGTGTATTCGTGGCCGCAATAGACGCGCGTCTCGGGCGCGAGCGCGCGCAGCTTCGAGAGCGACGTCCACATCTGGGGGGCCGTGCCCTCGAACATACGGCCGCAGCCGAGCGCGAACAGCGTATCGCCGCAGAACACCGCCTTCGAGTCCGGGAAGTGATAGGCGATGTGGCCGCGCGTATGGCCGGGAATGAAAAGGATGCGCGCCTCGGCCGCGCCGAGCTTCCAGCGCTCGCCGTCCGCGAGTGCGATGTCGATGCCGGGAATGCGCTCGCGATCCGCCGCGGGGCCGACCACGCGGGCACCCGTCGCGGCCTTGAGCGCGAGATTGCCGCCGGTGTGGTCCCAATGATGGTGGGTGTTGAGCACGTAATCGAGGCGCCAGCCGTGGCGTGCGAGGGCAGCCTCGACCGGCGCCGCCTCGGACGGGTCGACGGCGCCGACGCTGCCCGTCTCCGCGTCGCGCAGGAGATAGGCGTAATTGTCCTTGAGGCAGGGGACGAGCTCGATTTCCAGGATCGACATGGGCTGGGTCGCGATGGGGCTGAGCGGCTTCTGAGCGCAGGACGGGCCGTTGGCGTGGCTGGTCGGACCGGGCAAGCCTAGCACAGCCTCCGCCGCCTGCCACCAGCCGATGCCGTCCGCGAGACCCGTGCCGCGCGCCCCTATGCTATGCTCCGGCGCCATGGCGAGCGACGTCGTCGACCTCCACGAATTCTACCGCACCAGCCTGGGCTCCATGACCCGGCGCCTGATCCTGCGCCGCTTGCGCCGCCTCTGGCCCTCGGTCCAGGGCCAGACAATGCTCGGGCTCGGCTACGCGACACCCTATCTGCGCCCGTTCCGCGACGAGGCCGCGCGCACGATCGCGCTCATGCCCGCGGCGCAGGGCGTCATCCACTGGCCCGAGGGCGAGCCCGGCCTCGCGACCCTCGCCGAGGAATCCGAGCTTCCGCTCCCCGATCTCTCGGTCGACCGTGCGCTCCTGGTGCACGCAATCGAGCATGCCGAGCCGCTCGGCGCCATGCTGCGCGAGCTGTGGCGCGTACTCGCGGACGGCGGACGCCTCCTCGCCGTGGTGCCGAACCGGCGCGGCATCTGGGCGCGCCTCGACCGCACGCCCTTCGGCCACGGGCTTCCCTATACGCCGAACCAGCTGAGCCGCGCGTTGCGCGCCAACATGTTCACGCCCATCCAGCAGGCGAGCGCCTTGTACATGCCGCCGACCGCGAGCCGGCTTCTGCTCGCCTGGGCGCCCGCCTGGGAGGATCTGGGCGAGCGCCGCTTCACGAGCTTCGCGGGCGTGGTGATCGTCGAGGCCTCGAAGCAGGTCTACGGCGCCATGCCGCTCGCGGCCGAGAAGAGACAACGCCGCGTCTATATGCCGGTGCCCGGCCTCACCCCGCGCGCGTGAGCCGCGACGACCGGCTTCCGCCGAGCGCGAATGGTGCTAGACTCGGGCTCGGTCGCGCAGCCCACTTCCGGAGGCAGCCATGAAAGGCGACAAGAAGGTCATCCAGATCCTGAACGCGGTGCTCAAGAACGAGCTCACCGCGATCAATCAGTATTTCCTTCACGCGCGCATGCTCGACAATTGGGGGCTGAAGCGGCTCGGCGCCTACGAGCGCCACGAATCGATCGACGAGATGAAGCACGCCGACCGGCTCATCGAGCGCATCCTGTTCCTCGACGGGCTGCCCAACCTCCAGGACCTCGGCAAGCTCATGATCGGCGAGACCGTGAAGGAGATGCTCGAGTGCGACCTCAAGCTCGAGCGCGCGGCGATGCCGGACCTGCGCGCGGGCATCAAGCATTGCGAGGCGGTCGAGGATTTCGTCTCGCGCACGCTGCTCGCCGAGATTCTCAAGAGCGAGGAAGAGCATGTCGACTGGCTCGAGACCCAGTTCGAGATGATCGCGCGCATGGGGCTCGAGAACTACGTCCAGCTCCAGGGCGAGCCGGAAGAGAGCTGAGCGGGCGGGAAATCGGCGCGCCGAAGGGCTCGATGTGCTCGACCCGTCATGGCCGGGCTCGTCCCGGCCATCCACGGCTTGGAAATCCAATCGTCCTTAGGCGGCGCGCGCCGAAGATTTGGCTGCCCGGAACGAGTCCCGGGCATGACGCCGATCCCTCGAAGCGTCGGATTACTGGGGCGTTGGATTGCCGGGTCGGGAAGTCAGGCCGCGTCGGCGACGGCGCGCGCGCCCGAGGTCTCGCCTTGGATGACGGCTTCCGCCGTCTCGACGCAGCAGCGGCACACCGGCTCGCCGCCCAGGCGACGATAGGCCTCGTCGACCGAGGCGGCGCCCGCGCGCGCGGCGGCGCGGATTTGGCTCTCGGTCAGGCCGTTGCACAAGCACACATACATGGCGCGCGCTCTCCTCGGGGGCGATGCGGGTTTTATGTAATGCGAATGGCTCGCAATTGCAAGTCAAAGTTAAGCGATTGAAATAGATCGAGAATTCAAGGCCGTGTGCGGCCTCAATCCTTGGCGAGGGAGAAAACCGCCTGGGCGTCGAGCAGGTTCGCGAGCGGGCGCGGGCTCGCCGAGCGGCGCGTATGGCCGCGCCGGTCGATCGAGATCGTGCGCCGGATGCGCACGCCGAGCGTGTCGCACAGCGACACGAAGTCGGCGATCGAGCAGGGATGGATGTTGGGCGTATCGTGCCAGCGGTGATGGTTATCGAGCGGCATGGCGACGCGGCCCGCGCCGAGCAGCGAGAGGCGCAGGCGCCAATAGCCGAAATTCGGGATCGAGACGATCGCGTGGCGTCCGATGCGCACCATCGCCTCGAGCACGCCCTTGGGATTGCGCGTCGCGGGCAGCGTCTGGCTCAAGACGACGTAGTCGAACGAGCCCGAGGGGTAGTCGGCGAGATCCGTGTCCGCGTCGCCCTGGATCACCGAGAGCCCGTGGCTCACGCAGGCGTTGACCCCCGCCTGGCTGAGCTCGATGCCGCGCCCGTCGACCCCCTTGGCGTGGACCAGATAGTCGAGCAGCGCGCCGTCGCCGCAGCCCACGTCGAGCACGCGCGTGTCGCGCTCGATCATGTCGGCGATCACCTGGAGGTCGAGGCGCAAGGGCGCCACAACGCGCGCGGGCCTGGTCATGGCGTCAGGCCCACTCGAGCCCGATATGCTCGGCCGCACCCTCGAAGAAGCCCGAAAGGGTCGCGAAGAACTCGGGCTCGTCGAGCAGGAACGCGTCATGGCCCTTGTCGGACGGCACTTCGACGAAGCTCACATTCGCCGCGACCGAGTTGAGCGCGCGCACGACTTCCTTCGATTCGCGCGTCGGGAACAGCCAGTCGCTAGTGAAGGAGATGACGCAGAAGCGCACCGGCGAGCGCCGGAACGCGTTCGCGAGCACGCCGCCATGCTCCTGCGCGAGATCGAAATAATCCATCGCCCGCGTGATGTAGAGGTAGGAGTTCGCGTCGAACCGGTCGACGAACGTGTTGCCCTGGTGGCGCAGGTAGCTCTCCACCTGGAAATCGGCGTCGAAGCCGTAAGTGATGCTGAGCCGGTCCTGGAGGTTGCGGCCGAACTTCCGGTGCAGCGCCGATTCCGAGAGATAGGTGATGTGCGCGGCCATGCGCGCGACCGCGAGGCCGC
This sequence comes from Alphaproteobacteria bacterium, assembly GCA_035509415.1. Classification (GTDB taxonomy): domain Bacteria; phylum Pseudomonadota; class Alphaproteobacteria; order JACZXZ01; family JACZXZ01; genus DATJLQ01. The sequence goes on along the minus strand of DATJLQ010000231.1, from coordinate 5,779 downwards.
GGCTCGGCACCTTGCCCTGGCGCTGATAGTCGCCGTCGCACCAGTCGGGGTCCGCCATGATCGCCTGGCGCCCGACCTCGTGGAACGCGATGTTCTGGGCCGAATGGCGCGCCGCGCACGCGATCGGCACCGCGGTCACGATGCGCTCGGGATAGGTCGCCGCCCATTGCAGCACCTGCATCCCGCCCATCGAGCCGCCGATGACGCAGAACAGCTTGTCGATGCCGAGCCGGTCGATGAGCAGCTTCTGCGCGCGCACCATGTCGCCGACCGTGATCACCGGGAACGAGAGGCCCCAGGGCTCGCCGGTCGCGGGATTAATCTCCTTCGGCCCGGTCGTGCCCATGCAGCCGCCGACCACGTTGGTGCAGATGACGAAGTAGCGCTCGGTGTCGATGGTGAGGCCGGGGCCGACCATGGTCTCCCACCAGCCCTCGCGCCCGGTGACCGGGTTGCCGCCGACCACGAACTGGTCGCCCGAGAGCGCGTGGCAGACGAGGATCGCGTTCGAGCGCTCGGCATTGAGGGCGCCGTAGGTCTGGTAGGCGATGGTGAAGGGCCCGAGCTCGGCGCCCGAGTCGAGCTTGAGCGGACGGTCGCGCCCGAAGCTCGCGGAGAAGCCCGCGCGCGGCGCCGCGCCATTCCCGGGAACTGGCTCGTTGAGACTCATCTCTGCCACGCTCTCGCGTCCGCCGCGCGCATCCCCATCGGCGCGCCGCCTCGGACCCGCGCCGATAGCTAGGTGCAAGGGCCGAAACTGTCAATGTTTTCTTTGATTTTAGGGGCCGGCCCGATTATGACTATCGGCCGCACCGAACCAGCCCGGAGAGAGACGGCCCGTGACCGCGCGCGCCCTCGACGAGCTCCGCCGCGAGATCGACGCGATCGACGACCGGATCGACGATCTGATCATGCGGCGGGCCGAGCTTCTGACCGACGTCGCCGCCGCCAAGCGAAGCGCGGGCGGCAACGGCGGCGCTTTGCGTCCCGCGCGCGAGGCCGCACTGGTCCGGCGCCTGGTGGCACGCCATCGGGGCGCCTTTCCGAAGCCCGCTTTGGTGCGGCTTTGGCGCGAGCTCATCTCGGCGACGCTCACGATGCAGGGTGCTTTCGCGGTCGCCGTCTACGCGCCCGACGCCGAGCCCGGCTATTGGGACCTGGCGCGCGACCATTACGGCGGGGCCACGCACTTCCTGCCGCGCGCCCTGGCCGAACGCGCGATCGCGGCCCTCGGCGAGGGCAGCGCCACGGTTGCGGTGCTGCCCGCCATCCGAGACGGCGAGGCCGAGCCCTGGTGGCCGCTCCTCGCCGACGACGAGCCGCGGCGGCGCTACGTCATGGTGCGTCTGCCGCTGGCGCCGAGTGCGAACGCGCGCGGCGACGGGCTCGAGGCGCTCGTGGTCGGCCCCGCGACCCCCGAGCCCACGGGTTTCGATCGCAGCCTGTTCGCGTTCGAGACGCTCGAGGAGCAAAGCCGCTCGGCGCTCGCGGCGGCGCTGAGATCGGTCGAGCTCGAGCCGCGCTTCTTCGCCGCCTGGCGCGACCCGATCGACCCGCGCCAGCTCACCCTCGTCGAGCTCGAGGGCTTCGTCGCGGCGGAGGATGCGCGCATCCGGCGGCTCTTGGCCGCGCCGCGCAACCGGCTCGAGCGCGCCTTTCACTTGGGCGGCTATGCGCGGCCGCTGGATGCGGTCGAGCTTGCGCCCGCACCGGCCGCGCGCGGCAAAAACAGGGGACGGCGATGAGCGCCATCGACAAGACGCAGCGTCCGGCGGGCCCGAGCCCGCGTCCCGGCATCCTCGCGATCGAGCCCTACAAGGGCGGGAAGTCGCGCATCGAGGGAGCCACGCGCTCGATCAAGCTGAGCTCGAACGAAAGCGCGATCGGCCCGAGCCCGCGCGCGATCGCGACCTTGGCGACGCTCGGCTCCGAGGCGCACCGCTATCCGGACGGCGGTGCGGTCGAGCTGCGCCAGGCGATCGCGAAACGCCACGGCCTCGATCCCGAGCGCATCGTGTGCGGCGCGGGCTCGGACGAAATCTTCACGCTCCTCGCGCGGCTCTACGTGGCGCCCGGCGACGAGGTGCTCATGAGCGAGCACGGCTTCCTCATGTTCGCGATCAACGCGCACGCGGTGGGGGCGGTGCTGGTCGAAGCGCCCGAGAAGAATCTCTGCGCCGACGTCGACGCGCTGCTGGCGCGCGTCACGCCGAAGACGCGCATCCTGTTCCTGGCGACGCCCAACAATCCGACCGGGAGCTACGTGCCCAAGGCCGAGCTTGCGCGCCTCCATGCGGGCCTCCCGCGCGACGTTCTGCTGGTGGTCGACGGCGCCTACGCGGAATATGCCGGCCCCGCCGATTATTCGACCGGACGCGAGCTGGTCGAGGCCAACGAGAACGTCGTGATGACGCGCACCTTCTCGAAGATCTACGGCCTCGCGAGCTTGCGCCTCGGCTGGGCCTATTGCCCGCTCGGCGTGGTCGACGCGCTCAACCGCGTGCGCAACCCGTTCAACGTCTCGGTGCCGGCGCAACGCGCGGGTGTCGCGGGGCTCGACGATCTCGAGCACCTCGCGGCCGCGCGCGCCAACAACGACCGCTGGCTGCCCTGGACGACGGCGGAGCTTCGGAAGCTCGGGCTCGAGGTGGCGCCGAGCGTCGGGAATTTCATCCTGGTGCGCTTCCCGGACGAGCCCACGAAGAACGCCGACGCGGCGAACGAGTATCTCCTTGCGCGCGGCATCATCGTGCGCAAGGTCGCGGCCTACAAGCTGCCCCACAGCCTGCGCATCACCATCGGCCGCGAGGACGAGATGCGCGCGGTGGTGGCGGCGCTTGCGGCCTTCATGGGCCGGAACTGACCATGGCCCCGCCCGCACCCGATACGGCGCCGCTGTTCGAGCGCGTGGCCCTCATCGGCATCGGCCTCATCGGGTCGTCGCTCGCGCGCCGCATGCGGCGCGACGGCCTCGCGCGCGAAATCGTTTGCTGCGCCAAGAGCGAGCAAAGCCGCAAGGTCGCGCGCGCCCTCGACATCGTCGACGCCGCCTTCGCCGAGCCGGCCGACGCGGTCAAGGGTGCGGACCTCGTGGTCCTCTGCACGCCGCTCAGCGCCTACAAGCCGATCGCGGCCGCGATCGCGCCGCATCTCGAGCCGGGCGCCATCCTTTCCGACGTGGGCTCGGTCAAGGCGATGGTGGTGCGCGAGCTCGGGCCGCTCGTGCCCAAGGGCGTGCATTTCGTCCCCGGCCATCCGGTCGCCGGCACCGAGCATTCCGGGCCCGAAGCGGGCTTCCCCGAGCTGTTCGAGGGGCGCTGGTGCATCCTGACCCCGCCCGAGGGCCAGCACGCGGCCGCGGTCGAGAAGGTGGCCGAGCTCTGGCGCCGCTGCGGGATGAACGTCGAGATTATGGACGCGGCGCATCACGACATCGTGCTGGCGCTCACCTCCCATCTCCCGCACCTCATCGCCTATTGCATCGTCGGCACCGCGACCGACGTCGAGGACCTCACCAAATCCGAGGTGCTCAAATTCGCGGCCGGCGGATTCCGCGACTTCACGCGCATCGCCGCCTCCGACCCGGTCATGTGGCGCGACGTGTTCCTCTCGAACCGCGAGGCGGTGCTCGAGATGCTCGGCCATTTCACCGAGGATCTCTCCGCACTCCAACGCATGGTGCGTCTCGGCCAAGGCGACAAGCTCGAGGAATGGTTCGCGCGCACGCGCGCGGTGCGGCGCGGGCTCATCGAGGCGAAGCAGGCCTGAGCGCTGGCTATTGCGGCCACTCGATCGCCGGCACGTTCATAAGCCCGAACGGACCCACGTAAAGGCGCTGGTGCTGGATCGAGAGCGGCACCGAGAGCGTCGAGGCGTCGCCGTTGTGCTGGCCCTTGGCCATGAGCGTCAAGAACGTCGCGAGCAAGCTTCCCGCCTCGGGCCGGATCAGGCCGCGCGCCTCGAGCGCCTGGATCGTCGCGCGATAGCCGCGGATTTGGGTGCTCGCGGCCCCTTCGGGCTGGAGCTGCGCGTCGAGGGCCGCGGTCGCGTTCCCCGAAAGACCGAGCGGTCCCCAATCGAGCGCCAGACTCCGCACCTCGAGCGTGCCGCCGGAATCGCGCCACTTGGCCAAGGCCGCGCGCGGCGGGCCGGGCTCGATGCGGCCCATGAGCTGGAGCGTCGCCGCGAGCTGGCTCACATGGGGGCCGAACGGGCTCGATGCCGCGGCCGGGAAATCGAGATCGGCGGCGCTGAGCTCGAGATCGAGGCTCGGCGGCAGGTCGGGCCCTTGGGGCGGCGTTGCGGGCGGCGGCGGCACCGCGATCTCGAGATGGAGGCCCGCGGCGGTGATGGGCGCCGGTGCCGGCGACGCGGCGCCGCCCGGCATGACGAGCACGGCGGCGAGCGAGAGACGCGCCGCTTCGAAGGTGCCCTCGACGAAGCGCCCGCGCGGATCGAAACGCGCTACGATCTCGGCCGATTCGTCCTGGGTCGCGACGGTCTCGGTGCCGCCCGCGAAGGGGAAGCTCGCCTCCTGCCGGCCGAGCGGGTGGATACGCACGGTGCGGAACGCCCAGGGCCAGACCTCGGCCGCGAGCCCGTCGCCCGACCAGCGCCAAAGCCCGTGGGGTGCCGTGACGCGCGCCGACCCGACGCTGAGGCGGAGGGCCAAGGGATAGCCCGAGAGCTTGGGTGCGCCGTACTCGACGTTAGCACCAGCCGCGCGCGCCGCCGCGGTCCATTGGGCGAGGCCGCCCTCGACCGCATGGGCCGCATAGAGCCAAAGTGCCGTGTAGCCGCCGGCGGCGACCAGCGCCACCGCGGCAAGCGAAACCAGGATGAGGCGGCAGCGTGCCATGGCCTTTTATAGATGGGCGGGGCCGGCGCGTCATCCAGGGCGGGATCGAGGCGAGGGTGGCGCGCCGCCTTGCGCCTCGGGCATGGGCGGACCGCCCCGCGCGCGGCTTGCGCGCCTTGGATGTGCCGCTACACTTGCGCGCCACGCCCCCTCGGGCATGACGCGCCACGCGCCCGCCGAAGCCTCGGCGGGACCAATTGTGAGGATCATGTCCGCTCTCTCCCCGAGCCGGAGCCACGCCTATGGCGCGACCATGCCCGCGTTGTTCGTGCTGCTGTGGAGCACCGGCTTCATCGGCGCGAAATACGGGCTCCTCTATGTCGAGCCCTTCACGCTGCTGCTGATCCGCTTCGTCGTCGTGGCGGCGATCCTGGCGCTTGTCGCGCTCGTCTTCCGCGCCCCCTGGCCCAAGAGCTGGGCGCAGATTTTCCATATCGCGGTCGCCGGGCTCATGGTGCAGGGGACGTATCTCGGCGGCGTGTTCGCCTCCATCCGCGCGGGCGAGCCCGCCGGCGTCTCCGCCCTCATCGTCGGCATTCAGCCGCTGCTCACGGCCGCCGTGGTCGGCCCGTTCCTCGGCGAGCGCGTAAGCGCGCGCCAATGGGCGGGCTTCGTGCTCGGCTTCGTGGGCGTGGCGCTCGTGGTGTCGCGCACGGTCGATTTCTCGACTGCGCAGGCGGCCTTGGGTGGCGGCCTCGTCGGCTTCGGCTTCAGCGCAACGGGCCTGCTCGGCATCACCTTCGGCACGCTCTACCAGAAGAAGCACTGCGCCGGGCTCGATCTCCGCACCGGCGCCTGCATCCAGTTCACCGCGTCCGCGATCCTCATGGCGCTGCTCTCGACGTTCTTCGAGACCGGCCATGTCGTATGGGCGCCGCAGCTTTTCTTCGCGCTGGCGTGGCTCGTCTGCGTGCTGTCGCT
>DATJLQ010000230.1:0-18264 GCA_035509415.1 Alphaproteobacteria bacterium | reverse complement strand
CGGGCATGTCGGCGATGGACGCCGCGCTGCTCGGCGCGCGCGAGGTCGGGTTCACCGTGCTGTCGATGAGCACGTCGCTGATCGCGGTCTTCATTCCGATCCTGCTCATGGGCGGAATCGTGGGCCGCCTGTTTCACGAATTCGCGGTGACGCTTTCGATCGCGATCCTGATTTCGCTCGCGATCTCGCTCTCGACCACGCCCATGATGTGCGCGTATCTGTTCCGCAGCGAGCGCGATCTGTCCCACGGCCGCCTCTATCACGCGATCGAGCACGGGTTCAACGTCGTGCTCGCGGGCTACGACCACACGCTCGGCTGGGCGCTCCGGCATTCGCGCATCATGGTCGCGATTCTGATCGGCGTGCTGGCGTTCAACGTCTACCTCTACGTCGTGATCCCGAAAGGCTTCTTCCCGCAGCAGGACACCGGCAGCATGATCGGCGGCATCCAGGCCGACCAGAGCATCTCGTTCCAGCTCATGCGCAAGAAGCTCACCCAGTTCATCGACATCGTGAAGGCCGACCCCTCGGTCGCCTCCGTGGTGGGATTCACCGGCGGCTCGCAGACCAATTCCGGCTTCGTGTTCGTGACCTTGAAGCCGATCAGCGAGCGCGTCTCGGTCGGCCGCGTGATCGCGCGCCTGAGGCGCAAGCTCGCCGTGGTGCCGGGGGCGACGCTGTTCCTCCAGCCGGTGCAGGACATCCGCGTCGGCGGGCGCCTCACCAACGCCGCCTACCAGTACACGCTCCAGTCCGACGACATCGAGACCTTGCGCGAATGGACGCCGAAGATCACGGCGGCGCTGGAGCACGACCCCAACCTCGCCGACGTGAATTCGGACCAGCAGGACAAGGGCCTCGAGACCGACCTCTTGATCGACCGCCCGACCGCCTCGCGCCTCGGCATCTCGGCGAGCCAGATCGACAACACGCTCTACGACGCCTTCGGCCAGCGCCAGGTCTCGACCATCTACAATCCGCTCAACCAGTATCACGTGGTCATGGAGGTCGCGCCGCAATATTGGCAGAGCCCGCAGACGCTCAAGGACATCTATGTCTCGACCGCGGGCGGCTCGGCCAGCGGGACCCAGTCGACCAACGCGCTCGCCGGCACGGTCACGGCGCCCGCCTCGATCAAGACCAACGCCGTGAGCCCGACCGCGGCCTCGATCGCGACCGACGCCGCGCGCAACCTAAGCATCAACGCGCTCGCCAATACCACCCACGCCGGGACCTCGACCGGCGCGGCCGTGAGCACCGCGGCCGAAACCATGGTGCCGCTCTCCGCGATCAGCCATTTCGGCCCCGGCACCACGCCGCTCGCGGTCAACCACCAGGGCCACTTCGTCGCGTCCACCATCTCGTTCAACCTGCCGGTGGGGAAATCCCTCGGCGACGCCGAGCAATCGATCGCCGCCGCGATGGAGAAGCTTAACGTGCCCTCGTCGGTCCATGGCGCCTTCGCCGGTACCGCGGGCCAGTTCCAGTCCTCGCTCGCGAACGAGCCGTTCCTCGTCGCGGCCGCGCTCGTCGCGGTCTACGTCGTGCTCGGCATCCTCTACGAGAGCTACGTGCACCCGATCACGATCCTCTCGACGCTGCCGTCCGCGGGCGTGGGCGCCGTGCTCGCGCTCATGGCGTTCCGCACCGAGTTCAGCATCATGGCGCTCATCGGCGTGATCCTGCTCATCGGCATCGTCAAGAAGAACGCGATCATGATGATCGACTTCGCGATCGACGCCGAGCGGAACAAGGGCATGTCCACCAGCGATGCGATCTACCAGGCTTGCGTGCTGCGCTTCCGGCCGATCATGATGACGACCATGGCGGCGATGCTGGGAGCGCTGCCGCTCGCCCTCGGCATGGGCGAGGGCTCGGAGCTGCGCAAGCCGCTGGGCATCGCGATCGTGGGCGGCCTGATCGTGAGCCAAATGCTGACCCTTTACACGACGCCCGTGATCTATCTCTATCTCGACCGGTTGCGTCTATGGAGCCTACGCACGTGGAATCGGCTTTATCGCGGCGCCTCGGCGCCCGCACCGGGGGCGGCGGAATGAGTGCCCGCCTCCTTGCCCGGATGGCACCATTGCGCGGCGCATCGGCGCTCGCGCTCGCGCTCGCGGCGGCGCTATCGCTCGCGGGCTGCGAGGTCGGGCCCGATTATCACCGGCCGTCGGCCCCGGTGCCGGCCGCGTTCAAGGAGGCCAAGGGCTGGAAGCTCGCCGAGCCCCAGCTCGCGGCGAGCAAGGGCCCGTGGTGGTCGGTCTATGACGATCCGGTGCTCGACCGGCTCGAGCGCGAGGTCGATGTCTCGAACCAGACCTTGAAGCAGGCGGAAGCGGCCTATCGCGAGGCGACGGCCATCGCGCGCGAGGCGGGCGCCGAGCTTTATCCGACCGTGGGCGTCACGGGTTCGGCCCAACGCGCCCAAAGCGGCGGCACGAGCCGCAGCGCGTCCACGGGGGCGTCGGTCCAGCCGCGCGTCGCCAACACCTTCGCCCTCGAGGGGGCCGGGAGCTGGGACCTCGATCTCTGGGGCCGCATCCGGCGCACGATCGAGAGCAACGTCGCGAGTGCGGAGGCGAGCGCCGCCGACGTCGCGGCCGCGCGCCTTTCGGCCCAGGCCTCGCTCGCGACCGACTATTTCGATCTGCGCGCGGCGGACCAGCTGCAGCGCCTTCTCGACGACACGGTCGTGGCCTACCAACGCACCCTCGACATCGTGAAGAACCAATACGAGGCGGGCACGGCCGCGCGCTCCGACGTGGCCTCGGCCGAGACCCAGCTCGAGACCACGCGCGCCGAGGCGATCAATGTCGGCGTCCAACGCGCCCTCTACGAGCACGCGATCGCGGTCCTGGTCGGCAAGCCGGCCGCCGACTTCGGCCTGCCCGCGACCGGCCTCCCGACCGCGGTGCCGGTGATGCCCGCGGGCGTGCCCTCGACCCTCCTCGAGCGCCGGCCCGACATCGCCGCCGCCGAGCGCGCGATGGCGTCGGCCAATGCGCTCATCGGCGTCGCCGAGGCGGCCTATTATCCGGACATCTCGCTCTCGGCCGCGTTCGGCTACTCGACCCCGGCGGTCGGCCAGCTGTTCAATGCGGCGAACCAGCTCTGGTCGCTCGGCACGTCGGCGACCGAAACCCTGTTCGATGCGGGCGAGCGCAGTGCCGCGGTCGACGCCGCGCGCGCCGTCTACGATCAAAGCGTCGCCTCCTATCGACAGACCGTGCTCACGAGCTTCCAGCAGGTCGAGGACGAGCTCGCCACGCTGCGTATTCTCGAGCGCCAGGCCAAGGTCGAAGCCGTCGCCGTGCGCGCGGCCGAGGAGGCGGTGCGGCTCGCGCTCAACGAATACCGCGCCGGCACGGTCGCCTACACGACCGTGATCACCGCCCAGACCGCCGCCCTTGCCGACGAGCAGACCGCCCTCACCATTCGTCAAAACCGGCTCCTTGCGAGCGTCGCCCTGATCGAGGCCCTGGGCGGCGGGTGGGAAGCAAGCCAATTGCCCAATCGGGAGGCAATCGAGTCCGACAACCCGCCCGCCCTCGTGCCCGCGACGGCGAAGTCCGAGCCGTCCCAACCGGCGCCGGCAGCCCCCGAGAAGCCCGGATTCTTCCAGCGCCTGTTCGGCGGCTGAGCGCCGCGTGGCGCCCGGAATGCTTTGCATGCTGAGGAGCCTGCGGCTGCCTCTCTATTAGGCTCGGGGCATGTTCCCCCTGGATTGCCGCGCCGCGCTTGACGCAAGGCAAGGAACTTTAGCGCCGCCGCGTGCCGCGCCCGATCCTTAGCACCTTGAGCACCTTGCCCAGGCGCCGAAAAACCTCCATCATGGCGCATCGAAATTGGCCGGGCCGGCCGCGCGGCGCGACGCCTCGCGATCGGCGGAAATCAGAAGCCAAGAACCGAATTCCACCGGGAGGAACTCCAATGATTCAACGAATCCGTTTCGGCGCGCATGACGCGCGCCGGCACTTGGTCGGCGGCGCTCTGCTTGCGGCGCTGGTCGGCCTAGGCTTCGGCGTCGCGGCTCATGCCGCCGAGCCGATCAAGATCGGCGTCATCGGCGAGGAATCCGCGGTCGCGGGCGCCTCGATCACCAAGGCGGCGCAGCTCGCGGCCGACGACATCAACGCGGCGGGCGGCATCGACGGGCGCAAGATCCAGGTCATCACCTACGACGACCATTCCTCGGCCGCGGATGCGGTGCGCGCCTTCCAACGCGCGGTCAACGAGGACCACGTGTCGGCGGTGATCGGCACCTACATCAGCGAGATCGCGCTCGCGATCGAGCCCTGGTCGGCGCGCCTCCACATGCCCTACATCACCCCGGGTGCGGCGACCACGCTGATCTCGAAGCACGTGCATGACGATTACGACCACTACAAGTACACCTTCCACGGTTGGCTCACCTCGACCTTCATCGCCCAGTCGATCTGCGACTTCTCCAAGGACGTGCTGGTCGACCACTACAAGATGAAGAGCGCGGTCGTGATGAGCGAGGACGCGGCCTGGACCACCCCGCTCGACGCGCAGTACCTGAAGTGCCTGCCCGAGGTCGGCCTCAAGGTGCTCGACCATATCCGCTTCAACCCCGATACGACCGACTTCACGCCGATCTTCAACAAGATCGAGGGCGAGCATCCGGACGTGATCATCACCGGCATCAGCCACGTGGGCGTGCAGCCGACCGTGCAATGGCACGACCAGCGCGTGCCGATCCCGATGGCCGGCCAGAGCTCGCAAGCGACCACCAGCTCGTTCTGGAAGGATACCAACGGCGACGCGCAGGGCGTCATCACGGCGACCGCCGCGTCTCCGGGCGTGGCACTGACGCCGACCACGATCCCCTTCACCGAGGAATACGTGAAGCGTTTCGGCGTCACGCCGGCCTATTGCGGCTACTCGTCCTATGACGAGGTGCACATCATCGCCAACGCCATCAAGGCCGCGGGCGGGTCGACAAACCCGGACAAGATCGTGGCCGAGATGGAGAAGACGAAGTACGAAGGCACCATCGGCACGTACGAGTTCTACGGCCGCGACAGCCAGTACACCCACGCGATCAAATACGGCCCGGGCCTGATCCAGGGCGTGTTCATCCAGTGGCAGAACGGCAAGCAGATGACCATTTGGCCGACAAACAAGGCCAATGCGAAGGTCGAGTTCCCGTCCTTCATCAAGCTGCCGCAACAGGCGTCGACGAAGTAGCGCCGGACTTCTCGCGTTGACGGGCGACGGTTCCAGGCACATCCCCGGAGCCGCCGCCCGTCGCGTGGGACGGTCGGCCTAGCGGCCCTAAATCGACGTCGGACGGGCGCATTCCGGATGCTGGCACTCCAAATCCTGATCGACGGCTTCGCGATCAGCTCGCTCTATGCGCTCGGCGCGATGGGCTTCACGCTCATCTTCGGCGTATCCGGCGTGCTCAACCTCGCCCATGGCGGGATCATGGTGGTGGCGGCCCTGATCGGCTGGCTCGCCGCCGGCGATCTCGGCCTCGGCGTTTTCGCCGGCACCGCGGTCGGCGTGCTCGCGGGCCTGGTGACCGCCTACGTGACCTACCTCCTCGTGGTGCGGCCGATCCAGCGCTCGCGCGCGATCCCGCGCGAGGAAAGCGAGATCTTCATCCTCACCGGCACCCTCCTCTGGGGCATCATGATCCAGGTGGGGATGGCCTACCTCTTCACCGACAATCCGGTGACCATCCTGCCGCTCATCGACGGCATCGTGAACATCGACGGCGTGCGCACGCCGAAAAACGAGATCATGATCGCGGTCATCTGCTGGATCGTGATCGGGCTGCTCTGGTTCCTGGTCAACCGCACGCCGGCGGGAAAGCGCCTCCTCGCCGCCTCGATCAACCCGCGCGGCCTCACGCTGCTCGGCACCGAGCTCTCGAACATCTATCTCTTCGTCTGGGGCATCTACGGCGCCCTCGCCGGGCTCGCGGGCGTCCTGCTTGCGTCGTTCCTCGGCGTCGGCACGCAGAACGTGGGCCAGCTCACGGCGAGCGCCTTCTCGATCGTCGTGGTGGGCGGACTCGGGAGCGTCACCGGCTCGCTGCTCGCGGCCTACGTGGTGGGCTATCTCGAGACCCTCACGGCCTACCTGATCGAGCCCACGCTCAGGCCCATCCCGGCGCTCCTCCTCCTGGTGATCGTGGTCTATATCCGCCCCCAGGGCTTCTTCGGCCGGCGCTAGGGAGGGAACGATGCGAAAATTCTTCCGCTCGCGCCTGTTCCTGGTTTCGCTTCTCCTGGTCGTGATCGCGGCCTTCCTGCCCTTCGAGCTGTCGGCCTACGTGCTCGGGATTCTCACCGCCGGCTATTACTTCGGCGTGTTCGCGATGTCGTGGGACCTCCTGTTCGGCTTCGCGGGCGAGGTCAATTTCGGCCCCACGTTCCTCATCGGCCTCGGCGCCTACACCGCCGCGATCCTCGACAACCAGCTCAATCCGCCGGTGCTGCTCTGCGTCGCCGCGGGCGCCGTGGTGGCGGTGCTCGGCGGCCTCCTGCTCGCGGTCCCGGCGTTGCGCCTGAGCGGCCCCTATTTCGGCCTCACCACGCTTGTCGCCGTGCTGCTGCTCCAGAACGCGATCGTCATCTTCGCCCATTTCACGGGGGGCGAGATCGGCATGACGGTGCCCGACGTGCTCTCGATCGACGCCGCCACAAACTACTGGTATGCGCTCGCCTTCCTCGTCGTGAGCGCGATCATCCTCTACGGGCTCTCGCGCTCGGCGATCGGGCTCATCCTGCAGGCGAGCGGCCAGGACGCGATCGAGGCCCAGGCGCTCGGCTTCAACGTCACCAAGCACAAGCTCGCGGCCTTCTGCATCAGCGCCTTCTTCTCGGGCATCGCCGGCGCCTTGCTGATCTTCTATCTGGGGGCGACCTCGGTCGACCAGGTGATCGACATCTCGATCGGCGTCCAGATCATCATCTCGGCCGTGCTCGGCGGCCGGCGCACCATCCTGGGCGCCGTGCTGGGCGCCTTGTTCCTGATTTGCGCGACCGAGGTACTGCGCCCGCTGGGCCAGCTCAACACTTTCGTCGTCTCGGGCGTGGCCCTCGCCGTGATTCTGTTCTTCCCCGACGGGCTGCTCGGCCACGTGCTGCACGGGAGGGAGCGCGAATGAGTGCCGCAACCCTCGCGGATTCCGACGTCCGGCTCGAGGTCGAGGGGCTCACCAAGCGCTTCGGCGGCCTGGTCGCGGTCAAGGATCTCGGCTTCCAGGTGCGCGCGGGCGAGATCCTGGGGCTCATCGGCCCGAACGGGTCAGGCAAGTCGACGGTGATGAAGCTCATCATGGGCATCGTGCGCCGCGACCGGGGCAGCGTGACCCTCGACGGCAATGAAGTCTCCGCCTGGCCGCCGCACCGCATCGCGCGCGCGGGGGTCGGCATCGTGTTCCAGCAATCGCGCCCGCTCCATCGCCAGACCGTGCTCGAGAACATCAAGCTCGCGTTGCTTCCGGATTCGCTCCTGCGTCTCGTGGCCGACCGGCACGTCGACGAGCGCGCGCGCGCCATCGCCGAGCGGGTCGGCCTCAAGGACGTGATGCAGCGCCGGCCCTCGACGCTTCCGTTCGCCGACCTGCGCCGCATGGAGATGGCGAAGGCGATCGCGCGCGACCCGAAGGTGGTGCTGATCGACGAGCCCTTCGCGGGCCTCACCATCTCCGAGGTCGCGACCTTCTCGGACTTGATCCGCGGCTTCCGCGAGGAGGGCCGCGCGGTGCTCTTGGTGGACCACAACGTGAAAAGCGTCGCAGCCCTCGTCGACCGCGTGCTCGCCATGTATCTCGGCGAGAAGGTCGCCGAGGGCACGGCCGACGAGGTGATGCGCAACGAGACCGTGCGCCGGGTCTATCTCGGCGGCAAGATCGAGGCCTCGGCCCAGCGCGACGCGGGCGCGCGCGAGCGCACGCCGCTGCTCGACGTCGAGGAGGTGAGCGTCTTTTACGGCAAGGCGCAGGCGCTCGACAAGGTGAAGGTCACCGTCGGCGAGGGCGAGTTCGTCTCGATCGTGGGCCTCAACGGCGCGGGCAAGACCACCCTCTTCAACGCGCTCTCGGGCCTGGTGCCGTATGCGGGCCGCATCGCGTTCGCGGGCGCCGATCTCGGCGGGCGGAGCGCGGCCTCGATCGCGCGCGGCGGGCTCGTGCATTGCCCGGAGACGCGCGAGCTCTTCGGCGACATGACGGTGCGCGAAAATCTCGACCTCGGCGGCCAGCATTTGGCCGCGCCCGAGCGCGCGCGTCAGCTCGCCTGGTTGTTCGAGCTGTTCCCGATCCTCAAGGAGCGGAGCGGCCAGGCCGCGCGCACGCTTTCGGGCGGCGAGCAGCAGATGCTCGCGATCGCGCGCGCCCTCATGATGGAGCCGAAGCTCCTGATTCTCGACGAGCCCACGCTCGGCTTGGCTCCCGTGATCCTCGAGCAGCTCTCGAAGGCGCTCGAGCGATTGCGCGCGACCACACCGATTACCATCCTGCTCGGCGAGCAGAACGTCACTTTCGCGCTCCCCCACGCCGACCGGGTCTACGTGCTCGAGCATGCGCGCATCGTCTGGGAGGGCTCGCCCACGCGCTTCGCCGAGGAGATGGGGACGGGGTATTTGTGAGCCGAGCGACGTTCACTCGCTCAGCCGCCCGATCTTCTTGAGATCGAGCCGGCCTCGCGCACCCCAGCCCTTGACCCCCGCGGGCACGCTCGGCCGGAACTTGACGTAGAGCCCGTAGGCGGCGGGGCCGAGCGCGCGCGGCGGACGCGAGCGCGCGAGCCGCGCCATGGCGCTCCGCGCGGGGGCCAAGTCCGCGCCGAACTTCGCCGCGAGATAGCGCTTGACGCTCGCGGGTGCGATCGGCCTCCCGCCCGAGAGCGCGCGTAGTCCCTGCTTCGTGCGGCGGCACGGGATCGCGCGATGGAGCAGGCTCACGCGCAGTCCGCGCCCGCCCGTGGCTCCAACGAGCTTCCTGACTTTCGCCGGCGAGGGCTGGAACAGGCCGAGCGCGACGCCCTTCGCATGGGCGTCGAGGCCCGCGACCGCGCGCCCCAAGGTCAACGCCTCGTCCCACGCGAAGCCGAGCCGCTGGGCCACCACCGCGGCCCAGAGGGTCAAGACCGGCGCGCGGTTGATCTTGACGTAGCGCTGCATGACGCCGCGTCCCTCCTCGCGTGCCGATTTGGCCCGAGCGGCGCATGGCGCGCAAGGCCTCGTCGGCCGGCGGCGTGACGCCGTGTCTCGCATATAAAGAGCACGAAAGCTTACTTAAACACTAATAAGTTGTGCCCTCGCCCGCGCGGCGATAGCGTCGGGGTCCCCCCAACCGATGGCGAAAGGAGAAGACGATGGCACGACGTATCAGTTTCACGCTCGGCTTGGCCGTGAGCCTTCTGCTGCTGGCCTCGGCGCTGCCCGCGCGCGCGCAAGCGATCTGGACCTGGACCAATCAGTACGGATCGGTGCTTGCAGTCAACAGCGTCAACAACAATACCGGCGCGATCACCGGCACCTACACCAACAACGCGCCCGGGAGCTGCGGCGTCGGCAGGGCGCAAGGCATGACCGGCTGGCTCGCCTGGGGCTCGAACGGGACGGCGATCAGCTTCTCGGTCAATTTCCTCGGTTGCGCCTCGACCACGGTCTGGACCGGCCAACTGCAAAGCAATTCCAACTTCCAGGGCCTGTGGTATCTGTCGCTCGGCGCGCCGGTCGTCTGGAACGGCGTCAGCGCGGGCGCCGACCAGTTCACCTTCAAGAGCGGGAACGCCGAGGCGCTGTTTAAGCACTAGCGATGCGGGCGCGCCGCGCGCCGATACGCGACGCGCCTCACAGCCCCGTGAAGGCGAAATCGACCTCGGGCTTCCGGCCCGAGACGATGTCGGCGATGGCGCGCGCCGAGCCGCAAGAATGGGTCCAGCCGAGCGTGCCGTGGCCGGTGTTGAGGAAGAGGTTCTTGACCTTGGTGCGGCCGATATAGGGCACGTTGGACGGGGTGGCGGGCCTCAAGCCGGTCCAATATTCCGCCGCCTCCGGCCGGCCCACGCCGGGGAAGAGATCGAGCGTGCGCTTCAGGATCGCCGCGCAACGCACCGGGTTGAGCTCGAGATTGTAGCCGTTGAGCTCCGCCGTGCCCGCGATGCGCAACCGGTCGCCGAGACGCGAGAAGACGAGCTTGTACTCGTCGTCCGTCAGGCTCGTGGTCGTGGCGTAATCCTCGCGCTCGACCGGGAGCGTCACCGAATAGCCCTTGGCCGGATAGATCAGGAGATCGATGCCGAGCGGGCGCGCCATGGCCGCGCTGTAGCTCCCGAGGGCGAGCACGTAGGCGTCGGCGCTCGCGGTCAGGTAGCCGCCGTCCGCGCGCCTCAAATGCACGCCCGTCACCCGGTCGCCTTCGCGGTCGAAGCCGAGCGCCTGGGTCGAGTATTTGAAGGCCACACCCGCGTTCCGGCACATCTCGGCGAGGGCGAGGGTGAATTTGCGCGCATCGCCCGATTCGTCCGCGCGCGTCATGCTGCCGCCCACGATCGAGGGACGCGCGTGGCGCAGCGCGGGCTCGATCGCGATCACCTGGTCGGCGCCGATCATGTCGAGGTCGCAGCCATGGGCGCGCATCACCTCGGCCGGCGCCTGGGCGGCGTCGAGCTCCTGCTGGCTGGTATAGAAGTGCAGAATGCCCTTCTCGAGATGGTCGTAGCGGATGCCGGTCTCGGCGCGCAGCGCCTGAAGGGTCGCACGCGAATAGAGGCCGAGATGGACGATCTGGGCGATATTGCGGTTGGTGCGCGACGGGCGGCATTCGCTGAGGAAATGGGCGCACCAGCGCCATTGCGCCGGATCGAGGCGCAGCCGGAACAGAAGCGGCGCATCCTCGCGCCCGAGCCATTGCATGAGCTTCTTGGGCGCCGACGGGTTGGCCCAGGGCTCGGCATGGGACACCGAGATCTGGCCGCCATTGGCATAGGAGGTCTCGCTCGCGGCCTGGGCCTCGCGCTCGACCACGGTGACCTCGTGGCCGCTTTTGGCGAGGAACCAGGCGGTGGTGGTGCCGATGACGCCGGCGCCGAGAACGATGACTTTCATGGGCCTCTCCCAAAGGACAATGACGCCGCGGGCCCAACGCCCGCGACCCTCCCTCTGTCCTTTTGCCTGAGAGATTGACGAAAGCCGGCGATCCTTACGTCCCGACCCCGTCTTGCCCCTTCGGCGGACGCGGCCGGCGCGTAGCGCGCCGACGCATCTCTCTCCAGAGACCCCGCTGCCGCAGTGTTGATGCCTGAGCGATTATGGGAGATTTCGCCTTCGGCGGCGGCCCGTCCGGACACGCGGAACGACCTCGCGCTCTCCAACGGCAGCGTGCGGGCGGAGCCTATACCCGTGCCGCATGGGTCACAAGCGGCAGCCGCGCATGGGCGCCGTGCGCAAGCTCAAGGTCTTACCGCATTTGCGAATAGGCGCGCCCGATCCGAGCGCAAGGGCCCGAGCCCAACGATCTGACCCAGGTCAATGCCTTGGCGCGGCACCCGCCTATCATTGCCCGGCCAAGAATAACGGCCGCGACGCGCGGCCGCGGAGGAATCGGACGGCGCCATGCTCGACGCATTTCCCCGCCTGTCGGACGCGACGCGCGCGTTTGCGCGCGCGCCCGCATGGCGCAGCGCCGGTTCCGTCGCCTTTCCCGTCTCCCGCTTCGAAACCATCGTCCCATCGACCGTAACGCCGGCCGCGGCAGCGTCGCCGGACAGGCGGCCGATCGCACAGTCGGAGTAGAACCATGACCTCGACCATGAACAAGCTCCTTTGGGGCGCCATCGTGGCGCTCGGCGCGGTTTCGTTCGGGATCGTCGCGCTCCAGCGCGGCGAGCCCGTCAACGCCGCGTGGCTCCTGATCGCCGCGGTGTGCATCTACATCATCTCCTACCGCTTCTACGGCCTGTTCATCGCCAACAAGGTGCTCGGCGTCGACGGCGCGCGTCGAACGCCCGCCGTGCGTCGCAATGACGGGCTCGACTACGTGCCGACCAACAAATACGTGCTGTTCGGCCACCATTTCGCCGCGATCGCCGGCGCGGGGCCGCTGGTCGGCCCGGTGCTCGCGGCGCAGATGGGCTATCTCCCCGGCACGCTCTGGATTCTCGCGGGCGTGGTGTTCGCGGGCGCCGTCCAGGACATGATCGTGCTGTTCCTCTCGACCCGGCGCGACGGCCGCTCGCTCGGCGACATGATCCGCGGCGAGATGGGTCCGGTCGCGGGCACCATCGCCGGGATCGGCGTGCTGCTCATCTGCGTCATCATCCTCTCGGTGCTGGCGCTCGTCGTGGTCAACGCGCTCAAGGGCAGCCCGTGGGGCACCTTCACGGTGTTCTGCACCATCCCGATCGCGTTGCTCATGGGCGTCTATAGCCGCTTCATCCGGCCCGGCCGCATCGCCGAGATGTCGATCCTCGGCGCGGTGCTCCTGCTCGCGGCGCTGCTTTACGGCAAGACCGTCTCCGAGACGCCCGAGCTCGCGCGTCTCTTCACGCTCCCGGGCACCACGCTCGCGATCGTCATCATCGCCTACGGCTACGTCGCCTCGGTGCTGCCGGTTTGGCTGTTGCTGGCACCGCGCGACTATCTCTCGACCTTCCTCAAGGTGGGCGCGCTCGTGCTCCTGGGCATCGGCGTGATCATCGTGCGTCCCGACCTCCAGATGCCGGCGCTCACCAAGTTCGTCGACGGTACCGGCCCGGTGTGGGCGGGCAGCCTGTTCCCGTTCCTGTTCATCACGATCGCGTGCGGCGCGGTCTCGGGCTGGCATTCGCTGATCTCGTCCGGCACCTCGCCCAAGATGATCGAAAACGAGAAGCAGATCGCCTTCATCGGCTATGCCGGCATGCTGACCGAATCCTTCGTCGCGATCATGGCGATGATCGGCGCCTCGGTGATCCATCCGGGCGTCTATTTCGCGATGAACAGCGGCGCGGGCCTGATCGGCACGTCGGCCGACCACGCGGCCATGGTGATCTCGAACTGGGGCTTCGTCGTGACCCCGGACCAGCTCACCCAGGCGGCCAAGGACGTGGGCGAGGTCACCATCCTCTCGCGCACGGGTGGCGCGCCAACGCTCGCCGTGGGCATGGCCACCATCTTCGCGAGCTTCCTCGGCGGCAAGGCGATGATGGGGATCTGGTACCACTTCGCGATCCTGTTCGAGGCGCTGTTCATCCTCACCACCGTCGACGCCGGCACGCGCGTGTGCCGGTTCATGATCCAGGACCTCGTGGGCAACTTCATCCCCGCCTTCAAGGAGACCAAGTCCTGGACCAACAACCTGGTCGGCTCGGCGCTTTCGTGCTGCCTGTGGGGCTATCTGCTTTATGCCGGCGTGATCGATCCCTATGGCGGCATCTGGACCATGTGGCCGCTTTTCGGCGCCACCAACCAGATGCTGGCCGCGATCGCGCTCACCCTCTGCACGGTGGTGCTGTTCAAGATGAAGCGTCAGCGCTACGCCTGGGTGACCGTCGTACCCACCGCCTGGCTCGTGGTGTGCACGGTGACCGCCGGCCTCGAGAAGGTGTTCAGCAAGGACACCGCGGTCGGCTTCGTGAGCCACGCGCATAAATTCGCCGACGCGGTCGCGGCGGGCAAGGTTCTCGCACCCGCCAAATCGCTCGCCGAAATGAACCGCGTGATCTTCAACGACTACCTCGACGCGACGTTGGCGGCCCTCGCGGTCGCGATCGTGCTCGCCGTGGTGGTCTATGCCGTCATCGACATCCGCCGCGCCATGGGCACGCCCAAGATCACGACCCACGAGGTCGGCGGCGTGGCACTGGCCGGAGGCGGCGATGACTAAGGCGAAGCAAGTGTGGCGGCGCGCGGTCGAGACCGCGCGTCTCATGGTCGGCGTGCCGGACTACGACACTTACGTGGCGCATCGCAAGGAGCGCCACCCGGGCGAGCCGATCATGACCTACGAGGAGTTCTTCCGCGAGCGCCAGAACGCGCGCTACGCGATCGAGAAGGGCCGCTTCAAGGGCTGCTGTTGAGTTGCGGGGCGGGTGCCTGGGCACCCGCCCCACTCGCTTCCAAAGGACGAGACGGGGTTCCATGACCGCGAAGCCGCACGACATGACCCCCGCGGTCGACCTCACTCACGGCAAGGGCACCGGCCCGGTGCGCTACCGGCGCCCGGTCTATGTCGATCTCCTGCCGCCTTGCAACCACGCCTGCCCCGCGGGCGAGAACATCCAGGCCTGGCTCGCCCTCGCGCAGGCCGGGAAATACCGCGCCGCGTGGGAGGTGCTGGTGCGCGACAACCCGATGCCGGCGGTGCATGGGCGCGTCTGCTATCACCCGTGCGAGGGATCGTGCAACCGCGCCGAGCTCGATTCCCCGGTGAGCATCCACGCGGTCGAGCGCTTCTTGGGCGACCTCGCCGCCGCCGAGGGCTGGCCCTACAAGATCGAGGCGCCGCCGAGCGGAAAGCGCGTGCTCGTGGTCGGCGCCGGGCCGAGCGGCCTCTCGGCCGCCTATCACCTCGCGCGCCTCGGCCACGAGGTCGCGATCCACGAGGCCGGACCGCTTCCGGGCGGGATGATGCATTTCGGCATCCCCGCCTATCGCCTGCCGCGCAAGGAACTGATGGGCGAAATCGCGCGCATCCAGGCGATGGGCGTCGAGATCGTGACCGACCACAAGGTCGAGGATTTGCTAGCCGAGAAGGCGGCGGGCAAGTTCGACGCCGTGTTCCTCGCGATCGGCGCGGGCATCGGCAAGCACGTCGACATTCCGGCGCGCGACGCCGTGCGCGTGCTCGACGCGGTCTCCCTTCTCCACACCGTAAGCGCGGGCGAAACCCCGCGCCTCGGCCGGCGCGTCGTGATCTATGGCGGCGGCAACACGGCGATGGACGCGGCGCGCACGGTGAAGCGCCTCGGCGCCGACGAGGCGCTCATCGTCTACCGGCGTGACCGCGCGCACATGCCCGCGCAAGCGTTCGAGGCCGACGAGGCGCTCGAGGAAGGGGTCAAGATCAAGTGGCTCACCACGATCAAGGACGCGGTCGGGCCCGAGCTCACGGTCGAGACCATGGAGCTCGACGCGAAGGGCTATCCGCAGCCGACCGGACGCTTCGAGACGCTCAAGGCGGACGCGATCGTGCTCGCCCTCGGCCAGGACACCGATAGCAGCTTTTTGAAGCGCGTGCCCGGCATCGAGATGGCGCGCGACGGCACGGTCAAGGTCGGCCCCGACATGATGACCGGCCATCCGGGCATTTTCGCGGGCGGCGACATGGTGCCGGGCGAGCGCACGGTGACCGTCTCGGTCGGCCACGGCAAGCGCGCGGCGCGCCACATCGACGCCTGGCTGCGCGGCGCGTCTTACGAGAAGGCCGCGAAGGCGCCGCTCGCGCGCTTCGAGATGCTCCATCTTCCGGTCTACAGCGACGCCGATCCGAGTCCGCAGCGGAGCCTCGGCACCGCGGAGCGCATGACCGGCTTCGAGGAGGTGGTTGCGGGGTTGAGCGAGGCGGCCGCGCGCTACGAGGCGCAGCGCTGCCTCTCTTGCGGCAATTGCTACGAGTGCGACAATTGCTACGGCGCCTGCCCCGAGGGCGCCATCGTCAAGCTCGGCCCCGGCCGGCGCTACCGTTACGACTACGCGAAATGCACCGGCTGCGCGGTGTGCTTCGAGCAGTGCCCGTGCCACGCGATCGATATGATCCCCGAGCCGGAAAGGACCGCGCCGTGACGCCCGAGACGGTCGCCACCATGGATGGCAACACGGCGGTCGCCCACGTGGCGTACCGGACCAACGAGGTGTGCGCGATCTTCCCGATCACGCCCTCCTCGACCATGGCCGAGCTCGCCGACGAATGGGGGGCGGCGGGGGTGAAGAACATCTGGGGCGGGACCACCGTGGTCCAGGAGATGCAGAGCGAAGGCGGTGCCGCGGGTGCGGTGCATGGCTCGCTCCAGGCAGGGGCGCTGACCACGACCTTCACCGCGTCCCAGGGCCTGCTGCTCATGTATCCCAACATGTTCAAGATCGCGGGCGAGTTGACCTCGACCGTGTTCCACGTCGCCGCACGCTCGGTCGCGACCCAGGCGCTCTCGATCTTCGGCGATCATTCGGACGTGATGGCGGTGCGCCCGGCGGGCTTCGCGGCCCTCGCCTCGGGCTCGGTCCAGGAGGCCCATGACGATGCCTTGATCGCCCAGGCCGCGACCCTCAAATCGCGCGTGCCCTTCCTCCATTTCTTCGACGGCTTCCGCACGTCCCACGAGGTCAACACGCTCAAGCTCCTGAGCGACGAGCAGATCCGCGCCATGATCGACGAGGATCTGGTGCGCGCGCACCGCGCCCGCGCGCTCAACCCCGAGCATGCCTTCATCCGCGGCACCGCGCATAATCCCGATACTTTCTTCCAGGCGCGCGAGACGGTGAATCCGTTCTATGCGCGCGTGCCGGCGATCGTCGAGGAGACGATGGCGGCGTTCGCTTCCCTCACCGGCCGGCGCTACGGCTTGTTCGATTACGACGGGCCGGCCGACGCCAAGCGCGTCATCGTGCTCATGGGCTCGGGCGCGGAGACCGCGCGCGCCACGGCCGCCTCCCTCGCGAGCGCGGGCGAGAAGCTCGGCGTTCTCCAGGTGCGCCTGTTCCGGCCCTTCTCGGCGGCGCATTTCCTCGCGGCCCTGCCGAAAAGCTGCCGCGCCATCGCCGTCCTCGAGCAGACCAAGGAGCCGGGGGCCACGGGCGAGCCGCTTTATCTCGACGTGGTCGCGACCCTCGCCGAGGCCCACGGGCGCGGCGCGCTTGCGACGATGCCGCGCGTCGTCGGCGGGCGCTACGGGCTCTCGTCGAAGAATTTCAGCCCGGCCATGGCCAAGGCCGTGTTCGACGAATTGAAGAAGCAAGCGCCCAAGAACGGCTTCACGATCGGCATCGACGACGACGTCTCCCACACGAGCCTCGCCTACGACCCCGCCTACTCGATCGAGCCGGACGAGGTGGTGCGCGCGGTCTTCTTCGGCCTCGGCGCCGACGGCACCGTGGGCGCCAACAAGAACAGCGTGAAAATCATCGCCGAGGACGGCGAACTCTACGCGCAGGGTTATTTCGTCTATGACAGCCACAAATCCGGCGCGCAGACCGTCTCCCATCTTCGCTTCGGCAAAACGCCGATCCGCGCCCCCTATTTGATCCAGCAGGCCAGCTTCGTCGCCTGCCACCAGTTCGGCTTCGTCGAACGCATCGACGTCCTCCGCCTGGCCGCCCCCGGCGCCGTCTTCCTGCTCAACAGCCCCTATGGCGCCGATGACGTCTGGGAGCATCTGCCGCGTTCCATGCAGCAGACGATCATCGACCGGAAGCTGCGCTTCTTCGTCATCGACGCTTCCCGCGCCGCGCAGCAGGTGGGCCTGCGCGGCCGCACCAACACCATCCTGCAAACCTGCTTCTTCGCCATCTCCGGCGTCCTGCCGCGGGACGCCGCCATCAGGCAGATCAAGAAATCCATCGAGAAAACCTACGGCCGCAAGGGCGCCGAGGTCGTGCGCCGCAACTTCCAGGCCGTGGACGAAACCATCGCGCTCCTCGCCGAAGTCAAAGTCCCCGCATCAGCCACCAGCAAATGGGAACGCCCGCCCATCGTCCCCGGCGCCGCGCCCAAATTCGTGCGCGAAGTCACGGCGAAAATGATGGAGGGGCTCGGCGACGAAATCCCCGTCAGCGGCATGCCCATCGATGGCACGTTCCCCGCCGGCACCTCGGCCTGGGAAAAGCGCAACGTCGCCGAGGTCGTGCCGGTGTGGGAGCCGGACCTCTGCGTGCAGTGCGGCCAGTGCAGCTTCGTCTGCCCGCACGCGGTCATCCGCGCGAAATACTACGATGCCGGCCGCCTCGAGGGCGCGCCCGCCGACTTCAAATCCGCGCCCATCAACGTGCGCGGCTTCCCCGACGTCCGCTTCACCCTGCAATTCTACTTCGAGGACTGCACCGGCTGCGGCCTCTGCACCGAGGCGTGCCCCGCGCACAGCGCGATCGTACCAGACACCAAGGCCATCAACCTCCGCGACAAGATCCCCCTCGTTGAACCCGAACGCGCCAATATCGCCTTCTTCGAGGGCCTTCCTGTCAACGACCGCGCCCGCGTCGATTTCGCCAACGTCCGCGGCGTGCAGTTCCTGGAGCCACTGTTCGAATTCTCCGGCGCCTGCGCCGGCTGCGGCGAAACGCCGTACCTGAAGCTCTTGTCGCAGC
>DATJLQ010000229.1:0-10834 GCA_035509415.1 Alphaproteobacteria bacterium | reverse complement strand
CTACCGGCCGCAGTTCTACTTCCGGACCACGGACGTGACGGGGTCGGTGAAGCTGCCGGACGGGGTCGAGATGGTGATGCCGGGCGACAACGTGGCGATGGAAGTCGAGCTGATCGCGCCCATCGCGATGGACGAGGGGCTCCGTTTCGCGATCCGCGAGGGCGGGCGCACGGTGGGCGCCGGCGTCGTCGCCAAGATCGTCGAATAGGGGGCCGCTCGATGGACAGCCAGAACATCAGAATCCGCCTCAAGGCGTTCGACCACCGGGTGCTCGACCAGTCGACGAGCGAGATCGTCAACACGGCGAAGCGCACCGGGGCGCGCGTGCGCGGGCCGATTCCGCTGCCGACGCGCATCGAGAAGTTCACCGTCAACCGCTCGCCCCACGTCGACAAGAAGTCGCGCGAGCAGTTCGAGATCCGCACCCACAAGCGGCTCCTCGACATCGTCGACCCGACGCCGCAGACCGTGGACGCGCTCATGAAGCTCGATCTCGCGGCCGGCGTCGACGTCGAGATCAAGGCCTGAGGAAGGGAGCCCGAGGGAAGTTCCGCCATGCGTACCGGTTTGATCGCGCAAAAAGTCGGCATGATGCGCCTCTTCACCGAGGCCGGAGACCACGTTCCGGTCACCGTGCTCAAGGTCGAGGCGTGCCAGGTCGTGGCGCAACGCACCCAGGAGAAGGACGGCTACACCGCCCTCCAGCTCGGCGTCGGCAAGGCGCGCACCAAGAACGTCTCGAAGGGGATGCGCGGCCACTTCGCCAAGGCCAAGGTCGAGCCGAAGCGGAAGCTGGTCGAGTTCCGCGTCACCCCCGACGCGCTCATCGAGGTGGGCGCCGAGCTCACGGCCGACCATTTCCTCGCGGGCCAGTTCGTCGACGTGACCGGCACCACCATCGGCAAGGGCTTCGCGGGCGCCATCAAGCGTCACCATTTCGGCGGCCTGCGCGCGTCCCACGGCGTCTCGATCTCCCACCGCAGCCACGGCTCGACCGGCAACCGCCAGGATCCGGGCCGCACCTTCAAGGGCAAGAAGATGGCCGGCCATCTCGGCGACAAGCGGCGCACGACCCAGAACGTCAAGGTGGTCGCGACCGACGTGGCGCGCGGGCTCCTGATGATCTCGGGCGCCGTCCCGGGCTCGGACGGCGGCTTCGTCCTCGTGCGCGACGCGGTCAAGCGCAAGGCGCCCAAGGATCTGCCGTTCCCGGGTGCGGTGCGTCGTGCCCCCGCCACCACCGCGGCGCCGGCCGAGGCCGCCCCCGCCGAGAAGAGCGAATGAGCGCCATGAAGACCTCGGTCATCAATCTCGACAACAAATCGGTCGGCGAGCTCGAGCTCGACGAGACCGTGTTCGGCGTCGCCCCGCGCAAGGACATCCTCGCGCGCGTGGTCAATTGGCAGCTCGCGAAGCGCCAGGCCGGCACGCACAAGACCAAGGGCATCTCCGACATCCAGGGCACCACCAAGAAGCCCTATCGCCAGAAGGGCACCGGCTCGGCGCGCCAGGGCAGCCTGCGCTCGCCCCAGTTCCGCGGCGGTGCGGTGATCTTCGGGCCGGTCGTGCGCAGCCACGCCTACGACCTCCAGAAGAAGGTCCGGAAGCTCGGCCTCAGGATGGCGCTGTCGTCCAAGGCGGCCGAAGGCAAGCTCGCGGTCCTCGACGAGGCCAAGATGAAGCAGGCCAAGACCAAGGGCCTGGCGGCGAAGCTCGACAAGCTCGGCTGGTCCTCGGTCCTGATCATCGACGGGCCGGAGGTGGACGTGGCGTTCGCGCGCGCCGCGCGCAACATCCCGGGCGTCGATCTCCTGCCTCAGCAGGGGGCCAACGTCTACGACATCCTGCGCCGCGACACGCTCGTGCTCACCAAGGCCGCGGTCGAGAAGCTGCAGGAGAGGCTGAAATGAAGCGCTATTCCGGCATCGTCAAAGTGAGCCGCGAGCGCATGTACGAGCTCGTGCGCACGCCCGTGATCACCGAGAAGGCGACGCGCGGCTCGGAGCACAACCAGGTGACCTTCCGCGTGCCGCTGGATGCGACCAAGCCCGAGATCCGCGCCGCGGTCGAGAGCCTGTTCAAGGTCAAGGTCAAGGCGGTCAACACGCTCATTACGGGCGGCAAGAGCAAGGTCTGGCAGGGCCGGCCGGGCCAACGTCCGGACACCAAGAAAGCGGTCGTCTCGCTTGCCGAAGGGCAGACGATCGACGTCACCTCGAGCATCTAGGGCGGGAACGGCACCATGGCACTCAAGACGTTCAAACCGGTGACGCCCTCGCTCCGCGGCCTGGTCACGGTCGACCGGAGCGAGCTCTGGACCGGCGAGCCCGTGAAGTCGCTCGTCGTCGGCAAGTCCTCGACCGGCGGGCGCAACAATCACGGTCACATCACGGTCTGGCAGAAGGGCGGCGGCCACAAGCGCCGGCTGCGCACGATCGATTTCACGCGCCGCGCCAAGTGGGGCATGAAGGCGACCGTCGAGCGCCTGGAGTACGATCCGAACCGCACCGCGTTCATCGCGCTCGTGCGCTACGAGGACGGCGAGCTCGCCTATATCCTCGCGCCCCAGCGCCTCAAGGCCGGCGACATGGTGGTCGCGGGCGAGAAGGAGGACATCGTCCCCGGCAACGCCATGCCGCTCGCCAACATCCCGGTCGGCACCATCGTGCACAATGTCGAGATGAAGGTGGGGAAGGGCGGCCAACTCGCGCGCGCGGCGGGCAGCTACGTGCAGCTCGTGGGCCGCGATGCGGGCTATGCGCTCTTGAAGCTTTCCTCGGGCGAGGTGCGCATGGTGCGCGCCGAATGCATGGCGACCATCGGCGCGGTCTCGAACCCGGACCACGGCAACATCAAGATCGGCAAGGCGGGCCGCTCGCGCTGGCTCGGCCGCCGTCCCGTGGTGCGCGGCGTCGCCATGAACCCGATCGACCACCCGCATGGCGGCGGCGAGGGCCGCACCAAGGGCGGGCGCCATCCGGTCACGCCCTGGGGCATCTCGACCAAGGGCAAGCGGACGCGCAAGAACAAGGCCACGAGCAAGTACATCGTGCGCCGGCGCTTTCAGAAGTAGGAGAACGGAACCGTGACTCGCTCAACGTGGAAGGGACCGTTCGTCGACGGCTATCTCCTCAAGAAGGCGGAGAAGGCGCGCGAGGGCGGGCGCAAGGAAGTGATCAAGACCTGGTCGCGGCGCTCGACCATCCTGCCGCAGTTCGTCGGCCTCACTTTCGGCGTCTACAACGGCCACAAGTTCGTCCCCGTGCTGGTGACCGAGAACATGGTCGGCCACAAGTTCGGCGAGTTCTCGCCGACGCGCGTGTTCCACGGCCACTCGGCGGTCGATCGCAAGGTGAAGCGCGAGGAGGTCGCCTGAGATGGGGAAGAAAGCGACTCCGCGCCGGCTCGACGACAACGAGGCCATGGCCTACGCCGCCTCGATCCGCACGAGCCCCCGGAAGCTCAATCTGGTGGCCCAGTCGATCCGCGGCCTCGAGGCCGAGAAGGCCTTGGCCGAGCTCACTTTTTCGCGCCGCCGCGTCGCCGGCGAGGTGAAGAAGGTGCTCGCCGCCGCGATCGCCAACGCCGAGAACAACCACCAGCTCGACGTCGACCGGCTCTACGTCGCCGAGGCGACGGTCGGGCGCGGGCTCGTGATGCGGCGCTTCCACGCGCGCGCGCGCGGCCGCGGCGCGCGCATCGTGAAGCCATTCAGCAATTTGCGCATCATCGTGCGCGAGCGCAGCGAAACAGAAGCGCAGGAGAACGCCTGATGGGCCACAAGGTCAACCCGACCGGGCTCCGGCTCGGCATCAACCGGACCTGGGACAGCCGCTGGTTCGCGGACGGCGACTACGCCCAGCTCCTGCACGAGGATCTGAAGCTCCGCACCTATCTCCACGAGCGGCTCTCCCAGGCCGGCGTCGCGCGCGTCGTGATCGAGCGGCCGGCGAAGAAGGCGCGCATCACCATCCACACCGCGCGCCCCGGCGTCGTGATCGGGAAGAAGGGCGCCGACATCGAGAAGCTGCGCCAGGACCTCGCCAAGATGACGGCGAGCGAGGTGCACCTCAACATCGTCGAGATCCGCAAGCCCGAGCTCGAGGCGCGCCTGGTCGCCGAGAACATCGCCCAGCAGCTCGAGCGCCGCGTCGCCTTCCGGCGCGCGATGAAGCGCGCGGTGCAGTCGGCCATGCGCTTGGGCGCCCAAGGCATCAAGATCACCTGCGGCGGCCGCCTGGGCGGCGCCGAGATCGCGCGCGTCGAGTGGTATCGCGAGGGACGCGTCCCGCTCCACACGCTGCGCGCCGACATCGACTACGGCGTCGCGACCGCGAAGACCACCTACGGCACCTGCGGCGTCAAGGTCTGGATCTTCAAGGGCGAGATCATGGCGCACGACCCGATGGCGCAGGACAAGCGCCTCGCCGACCAGCAAGTCGCGCGCTAACGGCACCGAAGGAACAGGACGATGCTGCAACCGAAGCGGACCAAATATCGAAAGGCGCACAAGGGCCGCATCCACGGCCTCGCCTCGGGCGGCACCGCGCTCAATTTCGGCTCCTACGGGTTGAAGGCGGTCGAGCCGGGCCGCGTGACTGCGCGCCAGATCGAGGCCGCGCGGCGCGCGCTCACGCGCCACATCAAGCGCGTCGGCCGCGTCTGGATCCGCATCTTCCCGGACGTGCCGGTGTCGAAGAAGCCGGCCGAGGTGCGTATGGGCTCGGGCAAGGGCACGCCGGAGTTCTGGTGCGTGCGCGTCCATCCGGGCCGCATCATGTTCGAGATGGACGGCGTCACCAAGGCGGTCGCGCACGAGGCGATGAATCTCGCCGCGGCGAAGCTTCCGATCAAGAGCCGCATCGTCCAGCGGCCGGGCATGGAGGGCTGACCGTGGCCGAGATCCAGGATTTGCGCGCGAAAAGTGCCGACGAGCTCAAGGACCAGCTCCTGGGCCTGCGCAAGGAGGCGTTCAACCTGCGCTTCCAGAAGGCGAGCGGCCAGCTCGAGAACACGGCCCAGGTGCGCCGGGTGCGGCGCGACATCGCCCGGATCAAGATGATCCTCGGCGAGCGCAACAAACAGAAGAAGGTTTCGTAGGAGAAAGCGCGATGCCGAGGCGGATCTTGCGGGGTGTGGTGGTGAGCGACGCGGCGGACAAGACCGTCGTGGTGCGCGTCGACCGCCGGTTTCCCCACCCGATGTACAAGAAGTACATCGTGCGCTCGAAGAAGTTCATGGCCCACGACGCGGAGAACCGCGCCAAGGTCGGCGACACGGTGGAGATCCGCGAGTGCCGCCCGCTTTCGAAGCGCAAGCGCTGGGAAGTGATCGCCGGGGACAACAAGGCCGCGAGCTGACGCGATCGCGTCGGCCGGCGGCGAAGACCGAGTTTGAGAAAGCGAGAGTCAGATGATTCAGATGCAGACCAGCCTGGAGGTGGCCGACAATTCGGGCGCGCGCCGGGTGCAGTGCATCAAGGTGCTGGGCGGCTCGAAGCGCAAGTTCGCGTGGGTCGGCGACGTCATCGTCGTGTCGGTCAAGGACGCGATTCCGCGCGGCCGCGTCAAGAAGGGCGAGGTGCATCGCGCGGTCATCGTGCGCACCGCGAAGGCGATCCGGCGCAAGGACGGCAGCGCCATCCGCTTCGACCGCAACGCGGCGGTGCTCATCAACAAGGAGAACGAGCCGATCGGCACGCGCATCTTCGGGCCCGTGACGCGCGAGCTGCGCTCCAAGAACTTCATGAAGATCATCTCGCTCGCGCCGGAGGTGCTGTGATGGCGGCGAAGATCAAGAAGGGCGACCAGGTGATCGTGCTCACGGGCCGCGACAAGGGAAAGCGCGGCGAGGTGCTCCGGGTGATGCTCGAGGAGGGGCGCGTGCTCGTCCAGGGCGTCAACATGGTGAAGCGCCACACCGCGCCCTCGGCCAAGGCGGCCGGCGGTATCGTCGAGAAGGAGGCGCCGATCGACGCCTCGAATCTCGCGCTGCTCGACCCCAAGGACGACAAGCCGACGCGCGTCGGCTTCAAGTTCATCGAGGGCAACCGCAAGGTGCGCTACGCCAAGCGCTCCGGCGAGATCATCGACAGGTAGGCGCGCCATGGCCACGAGACTGCACGAGCAATACGAGAAGACGATCAAGCCGGAGCTGATGAAGCAGTTCCAGTACGGCAACCCGCTCGAGGTGCCGCGCCTCGAGAAGATCGTCATCAACATGGGCGTCGGCTCTGCGGCCAGCGATTCGAAGCGCATCAACGTCGCGGTCGACGAGCTCGCGCGCATCTCGGGCCAGAAGCCGCAGGTGACCGCCTCGCGCAAGGCGATCGCGAACTTCAAGCTGCGCGTCGGCCAGAAGATCGGCTGCAAGGTGACGCTCCGGCGCGCGCGCATGTACGAGTTTCTCGACCGGCTGGTGACCATCGCCTTGCCGCGCGTGCGCGACTTCCGCGGCCTCTCGGACAAGAGCTTCGACGGGCGCGGCAACTACACATTCGGCCTCAAGGAGCAGATCGTGTTCCCGGAGATCGACTACGACAAGGTCGATCAGATCCGGGGCATGGACATCACCATCGTGACGACGGCCAAGACGAACCGCGAGGCGCTCGCGCTCCTCAAGGGGTTCTCCTTGCCGTTCGGCGAGTGATCGGACGGAGACGGGCACATGGCCAAGAAGAGCTCGATCGAGAAGAACAAGCGGCGCGAGCGGCTCGCCAAGCGCTACGCCGCGAAGCGCGCCGCCTTGAAGGCGATCGCGAACGACATGCAGCGTCCGCCCGAGGAGCGCTTCGCCGCGCGCCTCAAGCTCGCCGAGATGCCGCGCAACGGGGCGCGCGGGCGCATCCGCAACCGCTGCGCGCTCACCGGCCGGCCGCGCTCCTACAATCGCAAGTTCAAGCTCTCGCGCATCGCACTCCGGGACCTCGCCGCGACCGGCCAGATTCCCGGCATGGTCAAGTCAAGCTGGTAAGGGAGATCGGTTGATGTCGTATAGCGATCCCATCGGGGATATGCTGACCCGCATCCGGAACGGCCAGCGCGCGCGCAAGGCGACCGTGCTGGCGCCGCATTCCCGGCTGCGCACGAGCGTCCTCGATGTCCTGAAGCGCGAAGGCTACATTCGCGGCTACGCCGAGCGCGAGGAGCGCCCGGGCGTGGTGGCGCTCGAGATCGAGCTCAAATACCACGAAGGCGAGCCGGTGATCCGCGAGATCGAGCGCGTCTCGACGCCGGGCCGCCGCATCTACTCGAAGATCAAGGACCTGCCGCGCGTGCACGGGGGGCTCGGCATCGCCATCCTCTCGACCCCGCGCGGCGTCATGTCGGACACGGACGCGCGCGCCGCCAACGTCGGCGGCGAGGTCCTGTGTCAGGTGTTCTAGCAGCGGAAGGTTGGGAGCGGCCATGTCGCGCGTAGGCAAATATCCCGTCCCGGTGCCGTCCGGCGTCGACGTCAAGATCGCCGGCGCCGTGCTCACGGCCAAGGGCAAGATCGGCGAGCTCGCGCTCGCGATCCCGGACGACATCGAGGCCAAGCTCGACCAGGGCAAGGTGTGGATCAAGCCGCGCGCCGAGGGGAAGCAGGCGCGCATGCGCTGGGGCACCATCCGCGCCCACGTCAACAACATGGTGACCGGCGTCTCCAAGGGCTTCACCGTCAACCTCGAAATCCAGGGCGTCGGCTACCGCGCGGCGGTGCAGGGGAAGAACCTCCAGCTCCAGCTCGGCTACAGCCACGACGTGGTCTATCCGATCCCGGCGGGCATCTCGATCAAGTGCGACAAGCCCACCGCGATCGCGATAACCGGTGCCGACCGCCAGCGCGTCGGTCAGGTCGCGGCGGAGATCCGCGCGAAGCGCGGGCCCGAGCCCTACAAGGGCAAGGGCATCCGCTACGAGGGCGAAGCGGTGCGGCGCAAAGAAGGCAAGAAGAAGTAGGAACGTGGCATGAAGACCGTCAAGGACATCCATGCGCGCCGCAAGTGGCGCGTGCGCGCCCGGATCGCGAAGAAGGCGCACGGCCGCCTCCGCCTCAGCGTGCACCGCTCGAGCAAGAACATCTACGTCCAGCTGATCGACGACGTGCAGGGCATCACCCTCGCCGCCGCCTCCTCGCTCGACGGCGCGCTCGAGGGCCAGATCCAGAAGGGCTCCAACATCGAGGCGGCGAAGGCGGTCGGCAAACTGATCGCCGAGCGCGCGCTCGCCAAGGGCGTCAAGGAAGTGGTGTTCGACCGCGGCGCCTATCTCTATCACGGCCGCATCAAGGCATTGGCCGAGGCCGCGCGCGAGGGCGGCCTCTCGTTCTGAGAATTCCCCGGGAGCAGAAGAGCATGGCAAGAGGTTCATCCGAGCGCCAACCGCGCGAGCAACGCGAAGAGAACGAGCTGGTCGAGAAGCTCGTCAGCATCAATCGCGTCGCCAAGGTGGTGAAGGGCGGCCGGCGCTTCGGCTTTGCCGCGCTTGTCGTCGTCGGCGATCAGAAGGGCCGGGTCGGCTTCGGCCACGGCAAAGCGCGCGAGGTGCCGGAGGCGATCCGCAAGGCGACCGACGCCGCCAAGCGCGGGCTCACCCGTGTTCCGCTGCGCGAGGGTCGTACGCTGCATCACGACGTGGCGGGGCGCCATGGCGCCGGCAAGGTCTTTTTGCGCGCAGCTCCTCCCGGCACCGGCATCATCGCCGGCGGCCCGATGCGCGCGGTGTTCGAGACCCTCGGCATGCAGGACGTGGTGGCCAAATCGCTCGGCACGTCCAATCCATACAACGTGGTGCGGGCGACCTTCGACGCGCTCAAGCACCAGGATTCGCCGCGAACCGTTGCCGCGCGCCGCAACGTTAAGGTTTCGGCGCTGCAGGCTCGGCGTCGCGATGTCGAAGCCGAACAGCCGGCCGATTGAGAAGGCGGGAGCAGGCCATGAATGACGCGACTGCGAACAAACAGGGCGCTAAGACCGTCAAGGTCAGGCAGGTCAGCAGCGCGATGCGCCGGGATCACACCCAGCGCGAGACGCTGATCGGTCTCAAGCTCAACAAGATCGGCCGCGTCTCCGAGCTTGTCGACACGCCGGCAACGCGCGGCATGATCGCCAAGGTGGCGCATCTGATCGAGGTGGTGGAGTAGTAATGGTCGTCATGCCCCGGCCTTGAGCCGGGCGTCGATGTCTCGTGCGTTCGTCGCGGAGACGTCGATGGCCGGATAAGCCCGGCCATGACGAAGCAGAGAGCAGGGACTAACGACGATGAAGCTTCATGAGATCGCCGGCCGCCCCGGCTCGCGCAAGACCGGAAAGCGCATCGGCCGCGGCATTGGCTCGGGCAAGGGCAAGACCGGCGGCCGCGGCGGCAAGGGCCAGACCGCCCGCTCGGGCGTGCGTATCAAAGGGTTCGAAGGCGGCCAGATGCCGCTGCACCGGCGGTTGCCGAAGCGCGGCTTTCGCAACACCGCCTTTGCGCTCAAGCTCAATGAGATCAATCTCGGCCGCCTGCAAGAGGCGATCGATGCCGGCAAGCTCGATACCGCGGGCAAGATCGATGCCGAGGCCCTGGTCAAGGCGGGGCTGCTGCGCCGGGCCAAGGATGGCGTGCGGCTTCTCGGCAGCGGCGAATTGAAGGCGAAAATCGCGCTTTCGGTGTATGGAGCGTCGAAGTCGGCCGTGGCCGCGGTGGAGAAGGCGGGCGGGACGGTGGAAATCCTGGCGCCCAAGCCGGAGGCGAGCGACGCTGCCGCCTGAGCACACCGCCGCGCCGGGCTTGTGCCGGGCGTTCGCGACTTCTACCTGTCAAAAGGCGCGTGGCGCCGGCGGTCCGCAAGGGACGGGCTGCCGCGCGTAAGGAGGGGGCTCGGAGCGGGATATGGTTTCTGCAGCGGAACAACTTGCGGCCAATCTTAATTTCGGCGCGCTGGCCAAGGCCGAAGAACTCAAGAAGCGCATCTGGTTCACCCTCGGCGCGCTGCTCGTTTATCGGCTCGGCACCTACATTCCGCTGCCCGGTATCGACCCGAATGCCTGGAACCAGATCTTCAATTCCCAGGCCGGTGGCATTCTGGGGATGTTCAATATGTTTGCCGGCGGCGGCATTCACCGCATGGCGATCTTCGCGCTGAACATCATGCCGTATATCTCGGCCTCGATTATCATCCAGTTGATGACCACGGTATCGCCGACGCTCGAAGCGCTCAAGAAAGAGGGCGAGCAGGGGCGCAAAACCATCAACCAGTACACGCGCTATCTCACTGTGGTGCTGGCCGCGTTCCAGGCTTACGGCATCGCCATCGGGCACGAAGGCGCGAGCAATGTCGTCACCGATCCGGGCATCTTCTTCCGCCTCTCCACCGTCATCACGCTCACCGGCGGCACGATGTTCCTGATGTGGCTCGGCGAGCAGATCACCCAGCGCGGCATTGGCAACGGCACGTCGCTGATCATCATGGCGGGCATCGTCGCGCAGCTTCCGTCCGCCATTGCGGGAACGCTCGAGCTGGGGCGGCAGGGCGCGCTCTCGACCGGCCTCATCCTCATCGTCATGGTGATGGCCGTCGCCGTCATCATGTTCATCGTGTTCATGGAGCGTGCCCAGCGGCGCCTTCTGATCCAATATCCGAAGCGCCAGGTCGGTAACCGCATGTTCGAAGGGCAGAGCTCGCATCTGCCGCTGAAGCTCAACACCTCCGGCGTCATCCCGCCGATCTTCGCATCGTCGCTGCTGTTGTTGCCGACCACGGTCGCCAACTTCAATGCCGGCAAGGGACCGGAATGGTTTCAGTGGATCACCACCCAGCTCGGCCACGGCCGGCCGCTGTTCCTGATCCTCTATCTCGCGCTGATCGTGTT
>DATJLQ010000228.1:0-1461 GCA_035509415.1 Alphaproteobacteria bacterium | reverse complement strand
GGCGCGGCAGCGCTTCAAGGCACGGATCAGCTCGCCCGGGAGCTTGGCGTAGGTCACCAGCACCGCGTCCGCGTCCTCGGCGACCGCGAGAATGTCGGCGGCCGCGCCGCTTTTCGACAGGCGCAATTCGGGGTCGAGGGGCTTGAGCTCGGCAAGTGCCGGGTCGAGGTTCGGGAACACGCTGTCGGCAACGGCGATCAAAGTGCGGGCCATGGTCGCTCCCCCTCGGTCTTTATCAAATGCTCACTCGGAGCCGGTCCAGGGCATAATCCCGCGCGCGGCGCGCGGGCAAGGGTTATTTTGCGGGTGCCTTTGGCCGTGCGCGTGAAGCTTGCGGCCTTGTGCCCCGGACCCCTCGGGAGTAGCGTCGCGGGCGACGGAACGAGAGGATACGCCAAGCCCATGTCGGCCCAGCCGAATCTGAAGCATGCGCCGCGCTTGAGCGAGGCCGCGGCGGCCGAGCTCGCGGCGCTGCTCGGCGAGCGCTTCACGACCTCGCCATCGGTGCGCGCGCATCACGGCAAGGACGAATCGAGCTTTGCGCCGGTGCCGCCCGAGGGCGTCGCCTTCGCCCATTCGACCGACGAGGTGAGCGCCATCGTCAAGATTTGCGCGCGCCACAAGATCCCGGTCATCGCCTACGGCACCGGGACCTCGCTCGAGGGGCATCTCTTCGCGGTCGAGGGCGGCATCACGATCGACCTCTCCCAGATGGACAAGGTGCTGCGCGTGAGCGCCGACGATCTCGACGTCACGGTCGAGGCGGGGGTCACGCGAAAGCGCCTCAACGAGCATATCCGCGACACCGGGCTGTTCTTCCCGATCGACCCGGGCGCCGACGCGTCGCTCGGCGGGATGGCGGCGACGCGCGCGTCCGGCACCAACGCGGTGCGTTACGGCACCATGCGCGAGAACGTGCTCGGTCTCACGGTCGTGCTCGCCGACGGGCGCGCGATCCGCACCGCGAAGCGCGCGCGGAAATCGTCCGCCGGCTACGACCTCACGCGCCTCTTCGTGGGCTCGGAAGGAACCCTCGGCATCATCACCGAGATCACGTTGCGCCTCTATGGCATCCCGGAGGCGATCTCGGCCGCGGTGTGCCCGTTCCCGACCCTCGAGGGCGCCGTGCGCACCGTGATCGAGACTATCCAGTCGGGCGTGCCCATCGCGCGCATCGAGTTCCTCGATCCCCTGATGATGCGCGCGGTCAATCGCTACTCGAAGCTCGACTATCCCGAGAGCTTCACGCTTTTCTTCGAGTTCCACGGCAGCACGTCGGGCGTCGCCGAACAGGTCGCGACGGTCGAAGCGCTCGCCCAGGGCCACGGAGCCGAGAATTTCCGTTGGGCGTCCAAGCCCGAGGAGCGCAGCAAGCTCTGGCAGGCGCGCCACGACGCCTATTTCGCCGGGCTCCAGCTCCGCCCCGGCTGCCGCGCCATCTCGACCGACGTGTGCGTGCCG
>DATJLQ010000227.1:0-15931 GCA_035509415.1 Alphaproteobacteria bacterium | reverse complement strand
GGCTCGGCGTCATGAGCCCGGCAGCTCGCGAGATCTCGAGAAAGGATCCCCCGTTCGATTCGCCGGCGCCTGATGCCTCGGTGCGTCGGCCAACCGAGAATTCGCTAACATAATACTAAAATTCTTGCAACCTCGATTGGCGGCGCTGGCGTCAAAATGCGCGCGCCTCACGAAAAATTCATATTTTGGAACGCGCGTTAGTTCAGCCGACGCCGAGATAAACGCGCTTCACCTGCGGGTTGGCTGCCAACTCCGCGGCTGGCCCATCGAGCACCGTGCGTCCGGTCTGGAGCACATAGGCATAGTCCGCGACCTCGAGGGCGAGCTGAATCGATTGCTCGGCCAGCAGCAGCGTGAGCCCCTCGCCATGGAGCCGCTCGAGGGTCACGTAGAGATCCTCGACCAAGGTGGGGGCCAGGCCCAGGCTCGGCTCGTCGAGCAGCAGGAGCTTGGGGTCGCTCATGAGCGCGCGGCCGAGCGCCAGCATCTGCCGCTCGCCGCCCGAGAGGGTGCCCGAGCGCTGGCGCCGCCGCTCGGCGAGGCGCGGAAAGAGCGCGTAGACGCGCTCGAGGAGTGCGGGCACGCGGCGCTTGTCGGCGAGCGGTGTTGCACCCAGATGGAGGTTCTGCTCGACCGTCTGGTCCGTGAACAAGCGCCAGCCTTCGGGCGAAAGCGCCAAGCCCCGGCGCACGATCGCATAGGCCGGAAGCCGCGCGATCGCCTCCCCCTGCCATTCGATGGTGCCCTTCTCGGCCGCGACCAGCCCGGCGATGGCGTTGAGCGTCGTGGTCTTGCCGGCACCGTTCGAGCCCAAAAGGGCCACGATCGTTCCCTCGGCGACCTCGAGCGAGACGTCGGCGACGCCCACGAGATCGCCATAACGCACTTCGAGATGCGCGACCTTGAGCGCGCGCCGTGGCGTAGTCGTAGGCGCACTTTCGGGCAAAGTCGCGGGCGCGCTCATGTCCCGGCCCCGTGGCGCGCGAGACGCGCGTGCGCGCGGCCCAGATAGGCGTCGATCACCGCCGGATCGTTGACCACGTCGGCGGGAGCACCCTCGGCGATGATCTGGCCGTGGTTGAACACGATCACGCGCTGGGCGAGCGTCATGATCACTTCCATGATGTGCTCGACGATCACGATCGTGATGCCAAGCCCGTGGATTTTGCGCACCAGCTCCATTGCGGCCACGACCTCGGTCGGATTCAGGCCTGCAAGCGCCTCGTCGAGCAGCATGAGGCGCGGCGAGGTCGCGAGCACGCGCGCGATCTCGAGACGCTTCCGGCCCGGGGTCCCGAGGCTACGCGCTTTCTGGCCCGCCTGGCCCTCGAGGCCGGTAAGCGCAAGCACGCGTTGCGCCTCCGCGCGCGCGTCGCGCTCGTGCCGGTGGCGCAGGAAGGCACCCACCATGACGTTCTCGAGGATGGTGAGGTCCTCGAAGGTCGTGGGCACCTGGAAGGTGCGCCCGATGCCGAGGCGCGCATGGGTCTCGGGGGCGGCGTGGGTCACGTCGACGCCGTCGAAGGCGATGCGTCCCGCGCTCGGCGGAAGATCGCCCGCGACGCAGTTGAAGAAGGTCGATTTCCCGGCGCCGTTGGGGCCGATCAACCCCACGATCTCGCCCGCCTCGACCTTGAGGCTCGCACCCGAGACCGCGGGGAAGCCGTCGAAATATTTGGCGAGGCTCTCGACCTCAAGCAGCATCCGAACCTCCGGACGTTGCCGCGCGCGCGACGCGCCGCTTGGCCATGAGCCGGTCCCACAGGACCAAAAGCCCGCCCGGCTCGAAGCGCGCGACCAGCAGCACGATGCCGCCGTAGAGAATGTATGTGACGCCCGAGCCGCTGCCGCCCAAGAGGCCGTTGGTGACGGTCTGGAGCGGCACCAGGATCGCCGCGCCGAGCAGCGGGCCGTAAAGCCGCCCTGCCCCGCCGAGAGCCGCCATCAGCAGCATGTTGAGCGACACCAAAATGCCGAGGCCGCTTCCGGGATCGATGAAGCCGGTCTTGATCGCGTAAAGCGAGCCCGCGAGCGACGTGAACCCAGCGCTCAGCATGAAGGCGTAGAGCTTGTAGCGGCTCACCGGCACGCCGAGGCTGCGCGCCGCGCGCTCGCTCGCGCGGATCGCGCGCAGGTAATAGCCGAAGCGCGAGCGCTCGAGGCGCCAGGTGAGGGCTAGCAGGACCGCGAGCACGGCGAGGAAAATGTAGTAGTACGGCACCGAGCTGCGGAACACGAAGTCCCACCAGCCACGCGGCGTCGCGGGTCCCATGAGGCCGATGGCGGCACCCAGGAAATCCCAGTTCCCCACCAGGATGCGCACCAACTCCGCGACCGCGATGGTCGCCATGCTGAAATAATGGCCCGAGAGGCGGAAGGTCGGGACGCCGATCACGACCGCGATCGCGAGGCTCACGGCGACGCCGATCGGGAAGCCCAGAAGCGGGCTCGCCTCCCAAAGCTTGTAGGCGAGGAGCGGCATGTAGGCGCCGGCGCCGAAGAACACCGCGTGGCCGACCGACACCTGACCGGCATAGCCGCCGACGATGTTCCAGGCCGAGGCCGTGATCGCGGCGAGCAGCATGAGGGTCCCGAGCTGCTGGTAATAGGGATCGGTGAAGACGAGCGGATAGGCCAGGAGTGCGGCCGCCAGGAGGAACGTCGCGCGGCTCACGACGCCTTCCCCAAAAGTCCGCGCGGCCGGACCCAAAGAATGACGACGAACAGGCCGTAGACGAACACGTCCTGGTAGATCGGGCCGATGTAGAAGGCCGAGACGGATTCGATGAGGCCGACGATGAGCCCCGCGATCATCGCCCCCGGCACGCTGCCGAAGCCGCCCAGCGTCACCACTACGAAGGCGATGAGGGCGAGCGATTCGCCGACCGTGGGCGAGATCGGAAAGAAGGTCGCAATCAGCGCGCCCGCGATTCCGGCCGACGCGCCAGCGAGGCCCCAGGCGAGCGCCTGCATGCGGTCGGGCCTGATGCCCATGAGCATGGCGGCGCGTTGGTCCTCGGCGACGGCGAGAATCTGGCTTCCGACCGAGGTGCGCGTGAGGAAGAGATGCATCCCGGCCGTGAGCAGGAGCGCCGCGACCCCGCTCACGAGCTTGGGCGCACTCAGGTAGATCCCGCCCACGTCGAGGGTCGGGCCGACCAAGCCCTCGGGCAGCGTCACGAAATTCGGGCTGAAGGCCCAGAAGGCCGAATAGCGCAAGACGAGGAGCAGCCCGAACGTCGCGAGGATCTGGGCCAGCATCGGCCCGCGCATCACGTGGCGGATGAGCGCCATGTAGACGATGACGCCGAGGATGAAGAGGAACAGCGCCGCGAGGGCGGTGAAGCTCGCGGCCCCCAGGGCGAACAGCGTGAAGGCCCAGAAGGCGACGTACATGCCGAGCATGACGAATTCGCCATGCGCGAAGTTGATCACGTTCATCATGCCCCAGATGAGCGTGAGCCCGGACGAGAAAAGAGCGTAGACGGCCCCGATCAGGAGGCCGCCTACGATCACCTGCAGCAGGATCATGCCGGCGCTACTTCCGTCTCGCTCCCCGTCAGTTCCAGCCCTTGAACGGATATTCGATCTTGTGCTGCGCCGCCTTGGCGGGCCACACGGCGACGTAGTTGTCGCCGAAGAGCTGGATCAGATAGGTCGCGGCGAGCACGTTCTGGCCGGTCTGGTCGAACTTGACGCCGTTGTAGCCCATCATGAGCTGGCCGCGCTTGAGGTTGGTCTTCTCGAGCGCCTTCTGGAGCTTCGCGGGCTCGGCCGAGCCGGCGCGGTTGAGCGCGTCGGCCAGGACCAGGAGTGCCTGCATGTTGCGCGCACTGGTGTCGTCCATGTCGTGGCCGGTCTTGGCCTTGAACATCTCGTTGATGCGCCAGGTCGTGCTGTCCTTGGGCCCGATGTCCCACGCGCTGCGGTCGACCGCGCCTTGCGCGAGATTGCCCACCGCCTTGATGAAGCCCGGATCGGAGAACCCGGCGTCGTCGCCGATGATCACCTTCGGCTTGTAGTTCAGGTTCTTCATCGTCTTCATGTAGAGGATCGCATCCGACGTGTAGCTGATGAAGATGACCGCGTCGGGATTCTTCTCCTTGAGCTCGAGCACCTGGGGCGAGACGTCGGTGCCGTTCGCGTTGTAGGCGATGTCGGCGACGATGTCGAAGCCGTGCTTCTTGGCCTCGCTGCGCACGGTGCCCGAGACCGAGGTGCCGTAGTCGGTGTTCTCGTACACGATCGCGATCTTGTTCACCGGATGGCCGGCCTTCTTGAGGTCGGCCAGGAACTCCATGTAGTTCTTCGCGAAGTCGCTCGCGATCGGCGTCACGCGGAAGGTCCACTTGAAGCCGCGGCTGGTGATGTTGGCGGCGACCGAATCGCCGACCACGAACGGCACGCCGTAGCGCTCGGCGACCGCGGTCGCGGTGAAGGTGACGCTCGAATGATAGCTGCCGATGAGGGCCGCGACGTGCTCCTGGGTGATCAGGCGCAGGGTCTGGTTCTGGCCTTCGGACGGGTTGCCTTGGTGGTCGGCGAAGATCAGGTCGATCTTGGCGCCGCCCAGCCTGGGCAGACCGGCCCCCGAGGCGAGCGGGATGTTCTTGAGCTCGGGATGGGCGTTGTTGACGATGTCCTGGCCGATCTCGAGCGCCACCTTGGCGTTCTGCCCCGCACTCGCGGAATTGCCCGTGAGCGGCAGAATCACGCCGACCTTGACCGCGTCGGCAGCGCCCGCCGGTCCCGCGGCCGCGAGTGCGAGCAGCGCAACCGCGGCGAAAATCGATGTTCTCATTGTCATGACTCCCCCTTGAGGACCCGTTTCCCCGCTTGCGCGCGGGCTAAGTGTCGTTGCCGGACCGGCTCCCGAGGTCCGTGGGGCCAGTCTATCACCAAGCCTCGGCGCCGGGAACGCGGCCGACAGGCTCGAAGGGCGCGGCTCGAAATTGGCTGCGGCGCGTAGGGGGGCCGCGTAGGCGGCCCCGTTCGGGAGGCCGCCTACGCTCGCTCTCGCAGGATCGCGCGCGCGGCGCTTACTTCCAGCCCTTCATCGGCCATTCGAGCTTGGCGGTCGCGTTGTGCTCGGGCCACACGGCTTCGTAGTCCTTGCCCAGGAGCTGGATCAGCGCGGTCGCGGCCTCGATGTTCTGGCCGGTCTGGTCGAACTTGACGCCGCGATAGCCCATCATGAGCTGGTCAGGCTTGAGGTCGATCGCCTTGAGGGCCGCGATGATCTTCGCCGGCTCGGTCGAGCCCGCGCGGTTGATCGCGTCGGCGAGCACGAGGAACCCTTCCATGTTGCGCCCGCTCGTGTCGTCGAGGTCGCGCCCGGTCTTCTTCTTATAGAGCTCGTTGATGGCGTAGGTCGTGCTGCCGGGCTTCCCCACCACCCAGGCGCTGCGGTTCATGACCCCTTGCGCGATCGAGCCGACCGCCGGAATGAAGGCCGGGTCGGAGAATCCGGTATCGTCGCCGATCACCATGGGCGGGAGGTAGTCGAGGGTCTTCATCGTCTTCATGTAGAGGATCGCGTCCGCGGTGTAGCTCACGAAGATCACCACGTCGGGCTTCTTCTGCTTGAGCTCGAGCACCTGGGGCGAAACGTCGGTGCCGTTCGCGTTGTAGGCGATGTGCGCGACCACGTCGATGCCGCCCTTCTTCGCGGCCGCGACGATGGTGTCGCCGACCGAGGTGCCGTAG
Source organism: Alphaproteobacteria bacterium (assembly GCA_035509415.1). Taxonomy (GTDB): domain Bacteria; phylum Pseudomonadota; class Alphaproteobacteria; order JACZXZ01; family JACZXZ01; genus DATJLQ01. The sequence continues at coordinate 10,225 of DATJLQ010000227.1, read as the reverse complement.
TCGGTGTTCTCGTTGACGACCGCGATGCTGCCGACGCGCTTTCCTTGCTTCTTCAGGTCGGCGAAGAAGCGCATGTAGGTGTCGGCGTAGTCGCTCGCGATCGGCGTCACGCGGAACACGGTCTTGAAGCCGCGCCCGGTGATGTTGAGGGCCGAGGAATCGCCGACGACGAAGGGAATGCCGTAGCGCTCGGCGACCGCGGTCGCGGTGAAGGTGCAGGACGACTGGTAGGCGCCGAAGAGCGCCGTCACGTGCTCCTCCGTGATGAGGCGGAGCGCCTGGCTCTGCGCCTCGGACGGGTTGCCCTGATGATCGACGAAGATGGGCACGATCTTGGCGCCGCCCAGGCGCGGCAATCCGGCACCCGCCGCGAGCGGGATGTTCTTCATCTCGGGATGCTTGTTGTTGACGATGTCGATCGCGGTCTCGAGCGCGGCCTTGGACGCCTGCCCCGCCGAGGCGGCGTTGCCCGAGAGCGGAAACAGGATGCCGATCTTCACGTCGGCGGCGGACGCGGGCTTGAATGCCGCGAGCGCCAGGAGCGCCAGCGCGCTGAACAGGATTTTCCTCATTGGGTTCCTCCGGTTGGGGCCGCGAGCGGCCCGGTTGTCATGCCACGTCGTCGTTCTGTCGAGACCGAGGTCGCGGTCGAGCGCCGCGCCGCGCGCCCGGATCGGCGCCCGCTTCACATCGCGCAGATGAGCTTGCGGCTCATATAGGCCTCGAGCCCCTCGATCCCGCCTTCGTGGCCGTAGCCGCTTTCCTTGACGCCGCCGAAAGGCGTCTCGGGCGTCGAGATCGCGAGCGTATTGACCCCGACCATGCCGGATTCGAGCGCGTCGCCGATCGCGGTCGCGGTGCGCTGCGAGCCCGCGAAGGCGTAGGCCGCGAGGCCGAAGGGCAAGCGGTTCGCGCGCGCCACCACCTCCTCGAAGGTCTTGAACGGCACGATGGGCGCGATCGGACCGAACGGCTCGTCGTTCATCACGCGCGCCTCCTCGGGCACGTCGGTCAGGACCGTGGGCTCGAAGAAGAAGCCCTGGTTGCCGCGGCGTTGCCCGCCGGCGGCGACGGTCGCATGGCGCTGGCGCGCGTCGGCCACGAGGGATTCCATCGCGTCGAGCCGGCGCGGGTTCGCGAGCGGGCCCATCTGGGTCCCTTGCTCGAGCCCGTCGCCGAGCCGCAATCCCTTGGCCACGTCGACGAAGCGGCTCACGAATTTCCGGTACACGCCCTCCTGGACGAAGAAGCGCGTGGGCGAGATGCACACCTGGCCCGCATTGCGGAACTTGCCCGCGGCGGCGATCTCGGCGGTCCTCTCGGGATCGACGTCGTCGAACACCACGACGGGCGCGTGGCCGCCGAGCTCCATGGTGGCCCGCTTCATTCCTTCCGCCGCGAGCTTGGCCAGGTGCTTTCCGACCGGAACCGAGCCGGTGAAGGAGACTTTGCGCACCTCGGGCGCGCGGATGAGACGCTCGGACACCTCGGCCGGCACGCCGAACACGAGGTTGAGCGCACCCTTGGGCAAGCCTGCCTCGACCAGGCAGCGCACCAGCTCGACGCAGCTTCCGGGCGTCTCCTCGGACGCCTTGATGATGATCGCGCAGCCGGCACCCAAGGCGGCGCCGATCTTGCGCGCGGGCGTCAGCGTCGGGAAATTCCAGGGCGTGAAGGCGGCGACGACGCCGACCGGCTCCTGCACCACGATCTGGCGCAGGCCCGCCGAGCGGCCGGGAATGAGCCGGCCGTAGCTGCGCCGACCTTCCTCCGCGAACCATTGGACGATGTCGGCGGTCGTGAGCACCTCGACGCGCGCCTCGCCGAGAATCTTGCCCTGCTCCTGGGTGAGCGTGCGCGCGATATCCTCGGCCCGCGCGCGGATGAGATCGGCCGCCTTGATCAGGACCTTCGCGCGCTCGTAGGGCGAGGTCGCGCGCCAGGCGGCGAAGCCGCGCGCCGCGGCTGCGAGGGCGCGGTCCAGATCGGCCGGAGACGCATGCGGCAAGCGCCCGAGCACCTTGCCGTTCGCGGGATTGATCACGTCCTCGCCCGCGCGGCCGGTGCCGTCGAGCCATTCGCCGTCGATATGAAGTCGAAGCTCCGGATACATGCGCGTCCTTTCTCGTTGCGTCTGGCCTCGATGATCTCGCGCTCCGCCCTTCACCGGATGGGCGAAAAGGGCGCGGCGAGATAAATGTCCACTTGCTGGGCGATCAGATGGTCGGGCCCGCCGGGCGGCGGCCACAGGCCGAGCTCGACGGCGCGGGCGCGCGTGCGCATCCGCCCATCGAGACTATCCCAGGGCCAGATGTGAAGGAAGCGCGGCACCGGTCCCGAGACGGAATGCATGACGCCAAGTGCCGGCGATAGGGTGAGGCGCTTCGGCAGCACGTCGCGCCAGAGCTCGATCGTCTTTCCCATCCGGTCGGGCATCACGAGATAGGTACGCGCCTCGAAGAACGGGCCGAAATTCCCCGGCCGCAAGGGCTCGACGAAGGGGAATTGGACGAAGCTATCGGCGCTCCAGCCGGTGAGCGCACCCGCGAGGCCGAAAGGATTGGCGCTTCGAGCCACCTCGGCGCGGTCGAACGGCTCGCTCTCAGGATCGTGGGTGAAGATGAGGAGGATCTGGTTGAGCGATCCGATCTCGCTGTACCAGCAGGCGAGAAGGCGCCCCAGCGCCCCGGTTTCGGCGAGCCAGGTCTCGAGCTTGGCAAGGGAAGCGGGCGTCGTCCCGGGACGCACCGCGAGCTGGATCACGTCGTAGCGCATGCCTCCCCGCCCCGTTTGGCCGTCCCGGTCTTCTTTGCCGGCTGGCCCCGATCCGCCTCGGATTGACGGCCGACCGCGCGCCGTCTATTTTGGTCTGACATCTTACAAGTGCGAGCTTAGCCGCCCGCGCTCCGGCGCGCAATCCCAAACGCGCACGCACTCTCCGCGCGAGCGCGACGTCGGGTCCGGCGCGCGAACCAATTGGCGATAGATCGCGGCCCGCCTTTGCGCTACCACGAAGAGATCGCGACACCGGCCCGGAACCGTCCCATGGCTCGTTCGTCCCGCAAGAGCGCCCCGCCACCGATCGCGCCCCTCCGCGGCGGCCGCAAGTCGGACATGGTGTTCGCGCAAATCCACGAATTCATCCGCTTGGGCCGCTTCCGCCCCGGAAGCCGCTTGCCGCCCGAGCGCGAGTTCGCCGCCCTCTTCAACGCGAGCCGGCCGACCGTGCGCGAGGCGCTCTATCGCGCGGAGCTCCTGGGCCTCATCGAGGTGCGCCATGGTGCGGGCAGCGTCGTGGTCTCGTCCTCGCCGCGCGCGCCGGTCGACCGCCCGCTTCACGAGCTCATCAGGAGCGAGCTCCACCGGGTCAATGAGTTCTTCGACATCAGGCGCGCGGTCGAGGGCTGGTGCGCGGCGCAAGCGGCCAAGAACCCGGACCGCGCGTCGCTTGCCGCCATGCGCCGCCATCTCGCCGAAATGAAGCGGCGCAACGTCACCGACGAGGAATGGGAGCAGAGCGACATCGCGTTCCACACGTCGCTCGCGGCGTGCACCGGCAATCCGCTCGTCATGCGCATCATCGAAGTCCTGCGCGACGGCTTCAGCGCCTTCTACCGCTTCAAGCGCTTCGTGCCCAACCGCGAGGAGCAGAAGATCATCTGGCGCCACCATTTCGAGATCTACGACGCGGTGCGCAGGAAACGCCCCGAGGCCGCGCGTAAAGCGATCGTCGATCACATGGATTTCATCGAGCGCAAGCTCGACGAGGGCGTGGGCGACATCAGGAAATAATCCAGCGAGAGGGATCATGGCACGGCTCGAAGGCTTGAAGGCGCTCATCACCGGCGGCGGACGCGGCATCGGCAAGGCAACGGCGTTCCTGTTCGCGCGCGAAGGCGCCACGGTCGGCATCGTCGGCAAAGGCAAGGCGAGCCTCGAGGCCGCGCAGAAAGAAGCCGCGGGGCAATGCCTCAAGCTCCTTACCTTCGTCGCCGACGTGGGCGACAAGGATCAGGGAAAGCGCGCGGTCGAGGATTTCGTCGCGGCAACCGGCGGGCTCGACATCCTGGTCAACAACGCGGGCGTCTCGAAGGGACGTCCCTTCCTCGAGAAGACGGTCGAGGAGTGGAACGAGGTGCTGCGCGTGAACCTCATCGGCACCTTTCTCATGTGCCAGGCGGCGGCACCCTATCTGCGCGACTCCAAATCGGGCCGCATCGTCAACGTTTCGTCGGTGCGCGGGCTCGATCATGTGGGACGCGAGGGCATCATGGATTATTCCGCCGCCAAGGCCGGCGTGATCAACTTGACGCGCACCATGGCGAAGGAATTCGCGCCCAAGGTCACGGTCAATGCGCTCACCCCGGGCAACACCATGACCGACCTCCTGCGCGCGGTGCCCGAGGAGGTGAAGAAGGCGATGATCGCCGGAACCTACCTCAAGCGCTTCGGCCAGCCCGAGGAGATCGCGAACGGGATCCTGTTCCTCGCCTCGCCCGAGGCGAGCTTCGTCACCGGCCACAATCTCGTGGTCGACGGCGGATTTTCGCTCAAATAGCCGAAGGCGCCGGCGCGCACGGCGGCCGGCCGTGCCGCTCACGCCGCGTCGCGTGCGGCTGCCAACCGCGCCGTCAGCTCCGCGAACGCCAGGGGTTTCGAATACAGCCAGCCTTGCGCGAATTGAACGCCGCGCTCCTGAAGAAACTGCGCCTGCGCCTGGCTTTCCACGCCTTCCGCGATCATCTCGAGCTTCAAGCTCTTCGCCATCGCGATGATGTGGGTCACGACCTGGCTCGTCGCCGCGTCCGTCCCGATCGTGTCGACGAAGGACTTGTCGATCTTCAGGATGTCGAGATCGAAGCTCTGCAGATAGGAAAGGCTCGAATATCCGGTGCCGAAATCGTCGACCGCGATCCGAATCCCCAGCGCGCGAATCTCCTGCAACACTTTCCGCACCATTTCCACTCTCACCAGGCCGCGCTCCGTCAATTCGACCAACAGGTTGTCGCCCCGCGCCCCGATTTTGCCGAGCAGCGACCGGAGCAGATCGACGGTGCGACGATCTTGCAAGTCGGCCGGAGCCAGGTTGATCGCGAGGTGGAAGTTCGGATGCCGCGCGAACAGATCGCCGACCTCGCCGCCGACGATGTTCATCACGCGCTCGGTGACGCGCTGGATCAGCCCGGTATCCTCCGCGACCGGAATGAAGAGGTCGGGGCGCACCATTTCGCCGTTCGGACGACGCCAGCGGATGAGCACTTCGGCGCCGGTCCAGTGTCCGGTGCGCAAATCGACGACGGGCTGATACTCGACGAAAAACTCGTTGCGCCTGAGCGCGAGCTTGAGCACCGCCGGAAGGGCCAGCTGCTGTCTCGCCAAGTATAGAACCGCGAACGCCAGAACGATTCCCGCGGCGATGCCGATCGGCACCAAGATGACGGCGTATCGGCGCAATCCGGCTTGCATGCTTTCGGCCGGAATGGCCGCAAATGCGGCATAGTCGCCCGTGAGCGATCGTTGAACGGCCACGATGTTGTTGTTTTGCACCAGCGCGACGCTCTGGTCCATTCCGAGCGCCTTTATCCATTGCGGATCGAAGGTCTCCCGGCCGTCGATCAGCTTCTTTTGCGAGAGACTGAACAGGCCGAGGGAAACCTTGGTATCCCCCACGGAAACGTCGAGCGGGAGATAGGGATGCACGATGGCCGTGTAGCCGCTGCCGATGCGCGTGACGAGGATGAACTTAACGCCACGGCTGATTTCCGGAATTTCGACCGCGGTGCGGACATACACGCCGCCCGCGCTGCGATAAGTGGGCGACCCCACCGGAATGCCGACGCCAAAACGGCCGAAAGAACTACCGAAGGACGAGCATTTGAGGTGGTCGCCGGCGACATAGCCCACGGCCTGCAACTGCTCCGAGGCAACCGCGATGCGAGTCATGAGGCGCACGCCGTCGTCGGAGCAAGGGTCTGTCATGACGTTGGATTTGGATTCGAGTTGACGAAACGCGCTGGCAATTTGGCTTTCGGTCTCGTCGGCCCGACGCAGCACGTCCTTGGCGATCATGGTGACGTGATCGAATTGATCGCTCTCGCTTTGCTGCTGCGCCAAATACAGGGACAGCAAAATCGGCGCCGATATCGCTAGGATACCGACGACCACGGCGATAAGAGTGGCGACCCCCTTATGCACGACCGATGCACCCCCCGCAAAAGTGGTGCGAAAGCCATGCTAGTTCACCCGCGGGCCCTCGGCAATGGGCGTCCGGTCAGCCCAGCACGCACTGGTTTATTTATTGCCGCAACTTTCTCGCCCGCTCGCGGGGCCTCGCCGGATTAGGCAGAGCGTCGACGCGCGAGCCGGAAGATCGCGTCGAGGCTCGGCGCGCCTTCGCACGCGACGCGGCCTTGCCCGATCTCGTGGATCAAGTGCGCGAGGGTCGAGCGGCCCGCCGCGCGCAGGAGGCGCGGATCGAGCCCGACATAGACCGCGGCGACGATCTCGGGGATGGTCGCGGGCCCGCGCGCGAGGACGGCGAGGATCGTCGCGGCACGCTCGTGCCGGTGCGCGATGAGCGCTTGCACATAGGTCTTCGGATTCTCGATCGCCGGCCCGTGGGTCGGGACGTAACGCGCGTCGTCGCGCGCAAGGAGCTTCTCCAGCGAGGCGAGATAGGCGCCCATGTCGCCGTCGGGCGGCGAGATGACGCTGGTCGACCAGCCCATCACGTGGTCGCCCGAGAAAAGCGTGCGCTCCTCGGGAAGCGCGTAGCACAGATGGTTCGAGGTGTGGCCCGGCGTATGTACCGTTTCGAGGCGCCAGCCGGGGCCTTCGAGCGCATCGCCGTCCGCGAGCCTCACATCGGGCGCGAAATCCCGATCCGCCCCCTCCTCGCCCGACGGACCGAGTGCGCCGCCATGGGGACCGTAGCCGTAGGTCTTGGCCCCCGTCGCACGTTTCAAGGCGGCTGCTGCAGGCGAATGGTCGAGGTGAGTGTGGGTCACGAGAATGTGGGTGACGGTCTCGCCCCGGAGCGCGTGGGTGAGTGCCTCGACATGCGCCGCGATGTCGGGCCCCGGATCGATCACCGCGACCCGTCCGTGCCCGACCACAAAGGTCGCCGTGCCGTAAAGTGTGAACGGGCTCGGGTTGCGCGCGACCACGCGGCGCACCAGCGGCGTCAGCGTCTCGAGCGTGCCGTAGTCGAATTCGAGCTCGCGATCGAAGCGGAGGGCGGGCATCCTAGTCCTTTCTGACCGCCGACGGGCCGGCCGCCGCCCGTCAGTCGCGCATCGCGTCGCTCATGCCGCGGATGCGGCGCGCGAGCACGCCCATGATGTAGAGCGCGAAGTTCGGCACCTCGTCGACCATGAAGCGGAACTTGGCCTCATCGAGCAGCGACAGCTCGCACGGCTCCTTGGCGCGTGCGGTCGAGGAGCGCGGCTGCTTGTCGATCATGGTCATGAAGCCGAGCGCCTCGTTGGCGCCGATGGTCTCGACCACCTTGTCGCCGATCACGATCTCGATCGTGCCGGACTGGATGATGTACATGCATTGGCCGGGATCGCCCCTGGAGAAGACGATCTGACCCGGCTGCAGCGTCATGTTGGTGCCCACGCTGCGCGCGAACTGCCTGATGTCGATTTCCTGGCGGGCACCCCGGCCCGGCGACGGCGCCATGGCGCTTCCCCCTCGTTGTTGGCGACACAGCGGACCTTAGCGCGCGGCGGCGCGCGCTGTCCCGGGCTTTCTATGGGCGCTCACGCCGCGGGCGGAATCCCCGCAAGCGTATCCTTGAGGCGCTGGCGCGCACGCCAAAGGTCGTAGTTCGCCTGCATGCGGACATAAAGCTCGGGCGGCGCTCCGACCAGCTTCCCGAAGCGCAGCGCCATGTCCGCGGTCACGGCACCCGTGCCGTTGAGGACCGCATACAGCGCCGGCCGGCTGATCTTCATGCGCCGCGCGGCCTCGGCGATCGGCAGCTTGACATGATCGTCGAGAATCTCGCGCATGAGCTCGCCCGGATGCGTCGGCTTCCGCTCGACCGGTCGCTTCGTCCTCGTCTCGCTCATCGCCGTCCCTCCGGCCGGCAGCCTTCGGCCGCCCTTATGATATTGCTCGAGATCGACCCTGAGGGCCGTGCCGTCGTCCCATTCGAACGTGATGCACCAGGGCCCGTTGACGTGGCTCGAGCTGACCTGGATCGAGTAGCGCCGTGGCTTGCCGTGCAAGGGGTGAAAATCGAACCCCGGCTGGTTGAGTTCGACAAGCGACGTCGCGGCTTCCATCGCGTCGAGCCTCCGCAACGCGCGCTTCTGCAGCTCCGGCCGCCCCTTGGCGGTCGAGCCCGTCGAAAACAGCTCGGCAAGGCCCTTGTGCCGAAAGCTTCCGATCATGGAGGACTGTAAAGCGACGGCTTACACATGTCAAGTTAAACTTAACAGGCGGTCGCGCGTCGACCGAAGGCGCCCAGAGGCCGCCCTGGCGCTGGCGACCCCTACGGGATTCGAACCCGTGTTACCGCCGTGAAAGGGCGATGTCCTAGGCCTCTAGACGAAGGGGTCGCGGGCGCCTGGGAGAGGTAGCGCGTCCGCCCCGTCCTTGGCAAGCGGGCTCAGTGCGGCTCCGCCGCGTCCTCGATGAGGAGCTGGACGCCGTCGGCGCGGCTCCAGTTGTCGGCGCGCAGGCGGCAGGCGAGGTGGAGCGGGGTCGCGGGCTTGCGCAGGATGGCGCGGCCGAGCGGCGTCTCGAGGCTGCGGAAGGCGATCGCCTTGAGCCGCGCGCCGCCGGCGTCGGCGAGGATGCAGCGCACGTGGCTGCCGCCCACGACCTCGGCCACGGCAATGCGCGCATCGCGCACGGCGAAGAGCGGCTCGGCATTGCCGGCGCCGAAGGGCTGCAGGCGCTCGAGCATGTCGACGAGGGCGCGGTTGGCGCCCGCGAGCGCCAGCATGCCGTCGAGCGCGAGCGTCGGCATGATGCGCCGCTCTGCGAGCTCGCGGCCGATGCGGGCGTCGAGGAAGGCGCGGAGCGCCTCGAGCCGGTCGGCGGCGACCGTGAGGCCGGCCGCCATGGCATGGCCGCCGCCGTTCACGAGCAGCCCCGCCTGCTTCGCCGCGATCACCGCGGCGCCGAGGTCGATGCCGCCGACCGAGCGGCCCGAGCCCTTGCCCTCGCCGCCCTCGAGCGCCACCACGAAGGCGGGGCGGTTGTAGCGCTCGCGCAGCCGGCTCGCGACGATGCCGATGACGCCGGGATGCCAGCCGATCGCGGCGGCAAAGACGATGCCGCCCACGGGGCTCGCCTCGACGGTGGCGATGGCGCCGGCCAGCACTGCGGCCTCGATCTCCTGGCGCTCGCTGTTGTGGCGCTCGAGGCGCTCGGCGAGCGCCCGCGCCTCGGCGGGATCGCCCGTGGTGAGGAGGCGGGCGCCGAGATCCGCCTCGCCGACGCGGCCGCCGGCATTGACGCGCGGGCCGAGCACGAAGCCCAGGTGATAGGCGCCCGGCCGCTCCTCGAGGCGCGCCACGTCGGCGAGTGCGGCAAGCCCGGGGTTGCCGCGCCGCGCCATGACCTTCAAGCCCTGGGCCACGAGGGCGCGGTTGACGCCGGTGAGCGGCACCACGTCGCAGACGGTGCCGAGCGCCACGAGGTCGAGCCATTGCAGGAGATCGGGCTCGACGCGCCCGCGGTACCAGCCCCGCGCGCGCAAGCGGCTGTTCACCGCGACGACGAGGAGGAAGGCGACGCCGACGGCGGCGAGCTGGCGGTGCGGGCTCGCCTCATCCAGGCGGTTCGGATTGATCACGGCAAGCGCCGGCGGCAGCCGCGGCTCGCCGGCATGGTGATCGACCACGACGACCTCGAGCCCCGCCTTGGCCGCCGCCGCGAGGGGCTCGACGGCCGCCGTGCCGCAATCGACGGTGACGACGAGGCGCAACCCCTCGGCCTTGAGGCCAAGGAGCGCCGGCGCGTTGGGGCCGTAGCCCTCCCGCATGCGGTCGGGGATGTAGATGCGCGTCCGCCCGCCGACCGCGGCCATGAAGCGCTGCAGGAGCGCTGCCGCCGTGGCGCCGTCCACGTCATAGTCGCCGAAGATGCCGACCGGCTCGCCGCCCGTCACGGCCTCGGCCAGGCGCTCGGCCGCCGCCGCCATGCCGCGGAGATGAAAGGGATCGGGGAGTAGTGCGCGCAGGGTGGGCGCGAGGTAGCTCTCCGCCTC
>DATJLQ010000226.1:0-4113 GCA_035509415.1 Alphaproteobacteria bacterium | reverse complement strand
GCCGCCTCGAGCCTCGACAAGGACTTGAAGGGAGAGCTCAAGAAGGGCTCCGACGTGGACGCGGCCAAGGCCGTCGGCAAGCTCATCGCCGCGCGCGCGATCGCGCAAGGGGTCAAGGAGGTGGTCTTCGACCGCGGCGGCTATCTCTACCACGGCCGCGTCAAGGCGCTCGCCGAGGCCGCCCGCGAGGGCGGGCTCTCGTTCTAGGAAAAGGAAGCGCGATGGCAAGGAACGTCTCCCAGCGCGAGGGCCGCGAGGACAGCGAGCTCGTCGAGAAGCTGGTCAGCATCAACCGCGTCGCCAAGGTGGTGAAGGGCGGCCGGCGCTTCGGCTTCGCCGCCGTCGTCGTGGTGGGCGACGGCAAGGGCCGCGTCGGCCACGGCGCGGGCAAGGCGCGCGAGGTGCCCGAGGCGATCCGCAAGGCGACCGAGCAGGCGAAGCGCTCGCTCGTGCGCGTGCCGCTGCGCGAGGGGCGCACGCTCCATCACGACGTGCTCGGGCGCTACGGTGCCGGCAAGGTCGTGGTGCGCGCGGCCGCGCCCGGCACCGGCATCATCGCCGGCGGTCCGATGCGCGCGATCTTCGAGTGCCTCGGCGTGCAGGACGTGGTCGCGAAGTCGGTGGGCTCGACCAACCCCCACAACATGATCAAGGCGACCTTCGCAGCACTCGCGGGCATCATGGCGCCGCGCCACGTGGCGGCGAAGCGCGGCAAGAAGGTGGGCGAGATCATCGGCCGCCGCGCCGGCGACGCGCCGGCCAAGGAGGAAGCCCATGGTTGAGGGAAAGATGGGGGCTGAGGGAAAGTCGGGGGCCGAGGGAAAGACGGGGGCTGGCGACAAGGGCGCGAAGAAGACCGTCAAGGTGACCCAGATCGGCAGCCCCATCGCGCGCCCGGACTATCAGCGCGCGACGCTGGTCGGCCTCGGGCTCAACAAGCGCCACCGCACGGCCGAGCTCGAGGACACGCCCGCCGTGCGCGGCATGATCGCGCGCGTGCGTCATCTTCTGCGCATCGAGGGCGAGGAGCGCGACTGAACGTCGGCGCCGCCCCACGCGGCGCCCCGAATACACAAGCCGGCCGCGCCAAGGCTGCGGTCCGGCGACCGAGGATCAACGCCATGAAGCTCAACGAGATTCGCGACAACAAAGGGGCCCACCGGAAGTACAAGCGCCTGGGGCGCGGCATCGGCTCGGGCAAGGGCAAGACCTCGGCGCGTGGCGGCAAGGGCCAGACGGCGCGCTCGGGCGTCGCCTTGGGCGGCTTCGAGGGCGGCCAGATGCCGCTCTACCGGCGCCTCCCCAAGCGCGGCTTCAACAAGCCGTTCCGGAAGCGCTTCGCGCTCGTCAATCTGGGCCGCCTCCAGCACGCGATCGAGAACGGCCGCCTCGATGCCTCGGCCGAGCTCGACGACGCGGCCCTGATCAAGGCCGGCCTCGTGGGCTCGGCGCGCGACGGCGTGCGCCTCCTTGCAAAAGGCGAGCTCAAGACCAAGATCACCATCAAGGTCACCGGCGCGTCGGCGGCCGCGATCTCCGCGGTGGAAAAGGCCGGCGGCACCGTGATCGTGACCGCGCCCAAGCCCGCCCCAGAATCCGCCGACAGCGCATCCGCCGACGGCGCATCCGCCGACAGCGCATCCGCCGAGGCCCGATCGTAGACGAAGCGACCCAAGCCGTTACCGACCCAAGCCGTTACCGAAGTCGTTACCGACCCTAGCCGTTAGCAGCCCAAGTCGTTCCGCCGGAGCACACGCGCATGGCATCCGCCGCCGAGCAACTCGCCGCGAACATCAACCTGGGCGCCTTCGCCAAGGCGACCGAGCTCAAGAAGCGCCTGTGGTTCACGCTGGGTGCCCTCATCGTCTACCGGCTCGGCACCTACATCCCCGTGCCCGGGATCGACCCCGCAGTGCTCGGCGACCTGTTCAGCCAGAACTCGCACGGCATCCTCGGCATGTTCGACATGTTCGCGGGCGGGGCGCTCGGGCGCATGAGCATGTTCGCCCTCGGCGTCATGCCCTACATCTCGTCCTCGATCATCATGCAGCTCCTGACCGCGATCTCGCCGAGCCTCGAGGCGCTGAAGAAGGAGGGCGAGCAGGGCCGGAAGCGCATCAACCAGTACACGCGCTACGGCACCGTGGTCCTCGCCGTGTTCCAATCCTACGGCCTCGCGGTCGGGCTCGAGGGCATGACCGGCATCCACGGCTCGGCCGTGCTCGATCCGGGCCTGAGCTTCCGCATCACGACCGTGCTCTCGCTCACGGGCGGCACGCTCTTCCTCATGTGGCTCGGCGAGCAGGTGACCGCGCGCGGGGTCGGCAACGGCGTCTCCCTCATCATCTTCTCGGGCATCGTCGCGCGCCTGCCCCAGGCGCTCGCGAACACCCTCGAGCTCGGCCGCACCGGCGCCCTCTCGACCTTCGTGCTCATCACCTTCCTCGTGCTGGCGGTGGTGGTGATCGGCGTGATCGTGTTCATGGAGCGCGCCCAGCGCCGCATCATCGTCCAATACCCGAAGCGCCAGCAGGGCAGCCGGGTGTTCGGCGGCGAAAGCTCGCACCTGCCCCTCAAGCTCAACGCGTCGGGCGTGATCCCGCCGATCTTCGCGAGCTCGCTCCTCTTGCTCCCGGTCACCATCGCCGGCTTCTCGAGCAACACGGGTCCGGCCTGGCTCTCCGACATCACCGCCTATCTCGGCCACGGCCAGCCGCTCTACATGGCGGGCTACGTGACCCTCATCGTGTTCTTCACCTTCTTCTACGCCGGCATCGTCTTCAATCCGGTCGAGACCGCCGACAACCTCAAGAAGTACGGCGGCTTCGTTCCGGGCATCCGGCCGGGCAAGAACACGGCGGATTATCTCAGCCACATCCTCACGCGCCTCACCCTCGTGGGGGCGATCTACCTGTCCGCGATCTGCGTGCTGCCCGAGATCCTGGTCTCGCAGTACTCGGTGCCGTTCTACTTCGGCGGCACCAGCCTTCTGATCGTGGTCTCGGTGACGATGGATACGGTCGCCCAAATACAGGCCCATTTGATCGCGCATCAGTACGAAGGCCTGATCAGAAAATCGAAATTGCGCGGCAGGCGCGGATGAATCTTCTCCTGTTGGGTCCGCCCGGCTCGGGCAAGGGCACCCAGGCAAAGCGCTTAGAGGACGCGTACGGCCTCATCCAGCTCTCGACCGGCGACATGCTGCGCGCGGCCGTGCGGGCGGGCAGCGAGATCGGCCGGCGCGCGAAGCAGATCATGGATTCGGGCCAGCTGGTGCCGGACGAGGTGGTGATCCAGATCATCGCCGACCGCATCGCGCTTCCCGACTGCCGGCGCGGCTTCATCCTCGACGGCTTTCCGCGCACGACCGCGCAGGCCGAAGCGCTCGATGCCATGCTGGCGGCCAAGGGCCTGGTGCTCGACCACGTGATCGAGCTCAAGGTCGACGAGGGGATCCTCACGGACCGCATCGGCGGCCGCTTCGCCTGCGCCAAATGCGGCGCCGGCTACCACGACCGGTACCAGAAGCCCAAAATGGAGGGCGTGTGCGACGTGTGCGGCTCGCGGGAGTTCGTGCGCCGGGCCGACGACCGGCCCGAGACGGTGGCGGCGCGCCTCAAGACCTACCGTGAGCTTACCGCCCCGATCTTGCCCTATTACGAGGGGAAAGGGGTGCTCAAGCGGGTCGACGGGATGGCCCCCATCGACGAGGTGGCGCGCCAAATTCGGGCGATTCTCGATGGTGGGGGAAGAGGTTGACTTGGGAGGCTTCGGCACTATAATCCGGCTCCCCACGGCGAGCGGGCCGGACGGGGCGTTCCGTCATGGCATTTTCGCGCCGGGCCGAAATAGAGCCGAAACCGGAGCTTGGATCGATGGGAAGCGCTTTTCCCAGGGAAAAGCGTTGGCATGAGGAGAGGGTAACGTGGCGCGTATCGCTGGCGTGAACATTCCGACCCAGAAGCGGGTGGAGGTGGCGCTCACCTACATCTACGGCATCGGTCCGACCAAGGCCAAGGAGATCATGGGCAAGGTCGGCATTCCGGCCGAGCGCCGGGTCAACGAGCTGACCGAGCAGGAAGTCATCCGCATCCGCGAGACCATCGACCGCGA
>DATJLQ010000225.1:0-1064 GCA_035509415.1 Alphaproteobacteria bacterium | reverse complement strand
CGAGGAAGCTCTCCGACGACGACTCCACCGTTCGACAAGTGGTCATTCCGCTTCGCGCCTACGGCTTCAAAGCGGATCGGCTCTCTGGCAGTACCACCGACAGCGGCGAGGCCGATAAGGGTTAGCAGCCGCGCGCCAAAGTATCATAGGCTATGTCGTAGACATAGTGCTCATCATCGTCGGTCGCGGCCCGCCACCCGGCGGGGCCCCCGAAGCCGCTCACGACAGATTCAATTCCGCAGCGGGGAAATCCGCGTCGAGCGCCCGAACTCGGGTACGGTCCGCGTTCGGCTCTTGCGCGCCGCGCGGCGCCCGGGTAGGTTACATGTAACCGAGCGGAGCCGGGCATGACCACACCCACGAGCGGCAGGCCGTCGCGCGACAAGGTTCGGGCGCACCGCGCGCGGCTGCGCCGGCAGCGCCTGCGTCCGATCCAAATCTGGGTGCCCGACACGCGCGCGCGCTCCTTCAAAGCGGAGGCCCACCGGCAATCGCTCGCGGTCGCCACGAGCCCAAGCGCGCGCGCCGACCAGGATTTCATCGACGCGGCTTCCGACCTGAGCGGGTTTTGGGACGGCCGATGAAGCGCGGCGAGATATGGACCGTCGCCGCCGGTGCGGGCTATGCCGTGAAGCCGCGCCCGGTCGCGATCCTGCAGGACGACCGGTTCGATGCCACGGATTCCATCACGATCTGCGCTTTCACGACCGATCCGACCGACGCACCCCTGTTCCGCGTGCCGATCGAGCCGAGCGAGGCCAACGGCCTGCGCGCACCATGCCGATTGATGGCGGACAAGATCGCGACCGTGCCCAGGAGCAAGCTCGGCGCCCGAATCGGCCGGCTCGTTGACGCGGACATGCGGCGCCTCGACCGTGCGGTGCTGGTGTTTCTCGGGATCGCCGGCGCGCCGCGCGGGCGCTGATCCCGCTCATCCCTTCGACGTCCGCGTCAGGCCCGAGGGCGGACCGTCGATCGCGGTCCAGCCGCCATCCACCATCAGCGCGCTGCCGGTGACGTAGCTCGCGGCGTCCGACGCAAGGAAGGCGACCGCCGTCGCGACC
>DATJLQ010000224.1:0-30110 GCA_035509415.1 Alphaproteobacteria bacterium | reverse complement strand
CGAGGAGCTTGGGAAGCGCCTGCCCGATCTCGAGCTCAGGGTCTGGCCCGAGATCGGCGATCCAGCCGAGATCGAGTTCGCGGCCGTGTGGCGCGCGAAGGCGGGCATGCTGAAGTCGCTGCCGAATTTGCGTTTCATCTTTTCGCTCGGCGCGGGCGTCGACCATGTGCTGCTCGATCCCGACCTGCCGCAGGGGGTTCCCATCTGCCGCGTGGTCGATCCCTATTTGACGCAGCGCATGAGCGAGTATGTGGCGCTCCATGTGCTGCGTTACCACCGGCGCCAGCCCGAATTCGACGCGCAGCAGATGCGCGGCGAGTGGAAGGAGCTCTATTTCCCGACCGCTCCCGAGCGCAAAATTGGCATCATGGGCCTGGGCGAGCTCGGCGCCGACGCGGCCGCGAAGCTCAAGGCGCTCGGCTTCGACGTCGCGGGCTGGACGCGTTCGCCCAAAACATTGCCGGGGGTGGCGAGCTTCCACGGGCCCGAAGGGCTCGGGCCGTTCCTCGCGCGGAGCGAGATTCTGGTCTGCCTCCTGCCGCTTACGGCCGAGACGCGCGGCATCCTGAGCAAGGCATTGTTCGCGCGGCTTCCCAAAGGGGCGGCGCTCATCAACTGCGCGCGCGGTGCTCATCTCGTGGAGGGCGATTTGATCCCGGCCCTCGAGTCGGGCCAGCTTTCCTACGCGACCCTCGACGTGTTCACGCCCGAGCCGTTGGCCCCCAACCATCCCTTCTGGCGCCATCCGCGTATCACCGTGAGCCCGCACGTGGCCAGCATCACCGACCCGCGCACGGTGGTCCAACTCATCGCGGAAAACGTGCGCCGCTATCGCGCGGGCGAGCCGCTCCTGCATCTGGTCGACGTGAAGCGCGGCTATTGAAGGCGGCTAAATTGCGGTCGCGTTGAGCGCTCGCGCGTTGCTTATGGATGCCTCAGGAATCTGAAATAGAAAGCCACGAACACCAAGACAATCCCGATATTCGCCGCCAGCCGTTCCCAGAATCGATTTCGGAAGAACGCGAAATCCACGCCGACGATGACGGCGACCATCGCCGCCACGTAAAGCGCGACAACGATCGCGGATGCACCTTGTTTCATGGCCGTGCGCGTAGTTTCCGAGGAGGCGCGAGATTGAGCATCGATCTACCCTTGCCGCGTGCCGAATCTCGCCTCGATCGTCGCATAGAGCGCTCTCAAGCCCAGCGGTTCGCCGCCTTCGGGCCGGCCCGGGCGGCTCTTGGCGTTCCAGGCGTAGCTGTCGATATGCACCCAAGGCGTCGTGCGCGCGACGAATTCCTCGAGGAACAGGGCCGCGGTGACCGCGCCCGCGAAGCTGCCGTCCGAGACGTTGTTGATGTCGGCGACTTTGGAATCGAGCATCTTGCGGTAGGGGCGCCAAAGCGGGAGGCGCCACAAGGGATCGCCCACGCGCGCGCCCGCCGCGAGGAGCGCGTTCGCGATCCCGTCGTCGTTCGAGAAAAGCGCCGGAAGCTCGGGCCCGAGGGCCGTGCGCGCCGCCCCCGTGAGGGTCGCGCAATCGACGATCAGGGCCGGCTTCTCCGAATCCGCCTCGGCGAGCGCGTCGGCCAGGATGAGGCGTCCCTCGGCGTCGGTATTGCCGATCTCGACCGTGATCCCCTTCCGGCTCCGCACCACGTCGAGCGGGCGCATCGCACTTCCTGCGACGCTGTTCTCGACCGCGGGGATCAGGAGGCGCAAGCGCACCGGAAGCCGCGCGTCCATGATCATGCGCGCGAGGGCGAGCAAGGTCGCGGCCCCGCCCATATCCTTCTTCATCGTGAGCATGCCGCCGGCACTCTTGAGGTCGAGGCCGCCCGTATCGAAGCACACGCCCTTCCCCACCAGCGTCACCTTGGGCGCCTTGGCGTCGCCCCAGACGAGGTCGACCAGGCGCGGTGCGCGCGTCGAGGCGCGTCCCACGGCGTGCACCAGCGGGTAATTGCGCTCGACCAGGTCGTCGCCGACGATGGTCGAGAAGCGCGCGCGATAGCGGCGCGCGACCGCCTCGGCGGCGGCGGCGAGCTCTGCCGGCCCCATGTCGGAGGCGGGGGTGTTGATGAGGTCGCGCGCGAGGCAGATCGATTCGGCCGCGCGCAGCACCGTTTCCTTGTCCGAGCCCTGCGGCCAGACCAGGCTCGCGCCGAGCTTCGGCGCTTTCTTGTAGGCGGCGAAGCGGTAGGTCCCGAGCGCCCAACCCAAAGCCGCGTCGGTCGCGGCCTCGGGTGCCAGCGCCAGGTCGATGCGGTAGGTGCCCGCCGGGAGGCTCGCGGGCAGGCCCGCCAAGCTCCACAGGCTCTCGGCGCCGACGCCCAGGAGGATGCGCTGAAGCGCGCCGTTCTTCCCCGGGACGAGGCTCAGCGCGCCCGGCGCCGCCTTGAAGCCGGTCGCGCGCGCCCACGCCGCCGCCGCCTTCCCCGGCCCGGCGAGCCAGCGGCCGAGGCCGGATTCGGCGATGGGCGTGATGGGGACCGCGTGGCGCGCTCGCTCGACCAGCTGGAACGGCATGGGCTCCCTCGAATGGCAAATCTCGTCGGCCCCTGCGCGGGGCCAGGTGGGACGGGCGCAACTATAGCGCCCTTCCCCGCCCGGTGCTCAAGAGGGCGTCCTCAATCGGGTCGAGGACCGGGTGGCGCCGAGCGCGGCTTGAAATTAGGATCGGCGCCCGGCGCTGCCTGTGCCGCCCGCTCAAGTCGCCGCCCAAATCGCCCAACCCCGGGAGCTTTCCATGGCCGCCATTCAGCTCGTGATCGGAGACAAGGCCTATTCTTCCTGGTCGCTGCGTCCCTGGCTCGCGCTCAAGATGATCGGCGTTCCGTTCGAGGAAATCCGGATCAAGCTGCGCCGCCCCGAGACGCGCGCCGAAATCCTGCGCCATTCGCCCTCGGGCAAGGTGCCGCTTCTGAAGCACAAGGGCGTCGAGCTGTGGGAGTCGCTCGCGATCCTGGAATTTCTCGCCGAAACCTATCCGGCAGCACACCTCTGGCCCGAGGACGCCGCCGCACGCGCGCGCGCGCGCGCCGTCTCGTCGGAGATGCATGCGGGCTTCGCGCCGCTGCGCCAGCACATGTCGATGGACGTGACGCGGGACCTGCGGGGCCAGGGGATGGGCGAAGGTGTGGCGTCCGACATCGCGCGCATCGAGGAAATCTGGTCCGGCTGCCGCGCGGCCTACGGCGCGGGCGGGCCCTATCTCTTCGGCCACTTCACCGCGGCCGACGCGATGTATGCGCCGGTCGCGACGCGCTTCGTGACCTACGGGACAACGCTCTCGCGCGCGAGTGCGGCCTACCGCGACGCGATCATGGCGCTGCCGGCGATGAAGGAATGGATCGCGGCCGCGAAGCGCGAGGTCGCCTGAGCCCCTATTGCGCGGGCGGCGGCGTCGGGATCGGCGGGTTCTGGGTCGGCGCCGGGGTCGGCGTCGGGCTCGGCGTCTTGGCGACCGCCTCCTTGATCAGGCCGACCTCGCGGTAGAAACGCTCGGCCCCCGGATGGAGCGGGATGTCGACGCCGTCGAGCGCGGTCGCGAGGGTGATCTGGCGCCCGTCGGGGCCGCCCGTATCGAGGAGCTTGCGGGCGTTCCCGTTCCACAGCGCCTTGGTGATGCCGTAGACGAGCTCGGCGTCGACGTTGGACGAGGTGAGCCAGACCGCGGCGATGCTGAGGGCGGAAACCTCGCCCACCCCGCGATAGGTGCCGGCCGGAATGGTCGCGAGGCCGAAGGAGGAATGGGCGCGCTTGAGCTCGGCGAATTTCTGGTCCGAGATCGGCAGGAGCCGGATCGGCACCGACTGGGCGAGGTCGGCGATCAGGCCGTTGGGGGCGCCCGCCACCATGAAAAGGGCGTCGATGCGCTGGTTCTTGAGCGCGTCGGTCGCCTCGCCGGGCTTGAGCATCTGGTAATGGACCTGATTGCGGCGCACCCGGTAGGCGTCGAGGATGAGCTCGGCGTCGAGCAGCGTGCCCGAGCCCTGGGCGCCGACGCCGATGCGCTTGCCGCGGAGATCGCGCACGTCGCGGATGCCGGAATCGGCGCGCACGACGATCTGCACCTCCTCGCGATAGAGACCGGCGATGGCGCGTAGCGTACGGACCGGCGCGCGCGCGAAGCGGTCGCGCCCGGCATAGGCGTCGTGCGCGACGTTGGCCTGGCTCAGGCCGGATTCGATGCGGCCCTTGCCGATCAGCTCGACGTTCTCGACCGAGCCCTGGGTCGATTGCGCGATCGCGATCAGGCCGGGGACGCCGCAACTCCCGCCCTGGTCGCAGCTACGCGCCCCGGGCGGGCTCGAAATGGCGCTCGCGATCAGCCCGCCGATCGGGAAATAGCTCCCGTCCGAGGCGCTGGTGCCGATGCGGAAATAGCGCAGGGCGGGCTGCTGCTCCTTGTCCTGGGCGAACGCGGGGGCGGACGCGGACGCGAGCGCGGACGCGCTCAAGAGGGCGGCGGCGAGCACGAGGGCTGCGGCGCGGGCCCAGGGGCGCCAGGCAGAGGTGGGGAACGAGGCCATGGTGTCACTCGAATTCGGCGGCGCGCATTATTAGCCCTATGCCGCGCGCAAGCAATCGCGGAGCCGGCCGCGGCGAGGGTTTTTTTGCCGCACCCGTCAGCGCCCGCCGTCGCGCAAGACCAGGAGCTCGACCGTGGCGCGCCAGAGGCGGATCACGTCCGGCACCGCGTCCGGCGTGAGCGAGGCGTGGCGCAGATGGTCGAGGAGGTAGAGATGCACGCGGGCCGGGCCGATTTCGGCCGCGAGCTCGTCCGCCAGGGCGACGCTTTGGCCGTAGGGGACGATCGAGTCGTCCTTGCCGTGGATCAGGATCACCTCGGCGTTGAGGCGCGAGAAATCGCGCCGCGTGAGGTCGAGGGCGTCGATTTCCTGGCGGATACCGGGCGGCAGGGTCGCGATCAGGTCCGGCACGGCGGCGAGCGAGCGGTTGTCGAGGAGCGCCATGACCGCCCGCCCCTCGGGCCCGAGTTGGGCCTCGAGCGGGGCGATGTCGGCATCGAGGTTCGCGAGCTTGGCGCGCGCGATGCGCTCGAGCCGGCCCCGGTCGGCGAAATCGTCGAGCCGGGCCGCGTTCGCGAGCACGAACACCCATTTTCCGTAGGCGTTGGGGGTGCCGCGGCGCCAGGCCCCGTTGGGGTCCGGGCGCCAATAGCCGGTGGTGAAGAAGGTGATGACGTCGGTCGTGGAATAATAGCCGCCGAGGCCGACGAAGAAGTCGATGCGGTCGACGAGACGCTTGTCGAGCGCCGCGATCAGGGCCGGGCCGACGCCGTAGGAGACCGCGGCGATGCCGAAGGGCGTTCCCGCCGTCTCGAGGCTCGCGAGATAGACCGCCGAATCCGCGACGCCCACGATGTCGTCGCTGCTGATCCGGAGCGTGCGCGGGCCGGGGAGGTCGGGCACCAGCACCAGGAACTCGTGCTCGGCAAGCGCGCGCGCCACGTTGACGAGGCGCGGGTCGTCCTTCCCCGCCTCTGACGCCCCCGGCACCAGGAGGATCGCGGCGCGCGACGTCGGGACCGAGCCGTAGAGGTCGCCCGTGTAGGCGCGGCCCTCCTCGCGCCACTCGACCGCGTGCGACGGGATCGCCTGGACGTCCCGGCTCGCGATCTCGGCCATGAGCTCGGCCGCCTCGACCTCGCGCGGGGGTGCTTCGCGCAGCACGACGATCGCAGCGGCAGCGAGTGCCACAGCCAAAAAGCCAACGAGCCAGAAAAGCCGCGCGCGCGTCATGGCTCACCGTCGCACAGTCAATGCGCGATTTCACCTTCCCCGTAACGCAAACGCGCCGGCGCCGGCTTCGCGCCACCCTGTCCCCCGAGGGGCAAGGGAAAGGGCGCCGGGTGCGATCTAGGATTTCGGCTTGGCCGCTTCCTTGGCCTCGACCAGGTCGGAGAAGCTCTTATCGAGGGTCGAGAGGTCCGAGCCGTTGAGGGCGAAAAGCCAATCCTTGGCGCGCGCCGCGAGCGCTTGCATGTCGTCCGCGACCTGGAACGGCGTCTCGAGCTTGGCCGAGCCGGACTCGTCCGCGGCGGCCGGGGCTTTCGCGGGCATCTTCGTCCCGGCCTTCGACTCGGCCTTGGTTTTGGCCGCCTCGGCCGCGACCTTGGGCTCGACGCTGGCCGCGATCTTGATCCAGGTCTTGTCCCCTTGCCGGTAGAGGCTGAGATCGATCACCGCACCGTCGAAACTCTTGTAGTCGAGCGTGCGCAAAAGTGTCGCGTCGGGGGCGAGGTCCTTGGCCGGCAACACGTCGTCGGCGATGAGCGCCGAAAGCGCCTCGCCGATCTGGTTCACGTCGAAGCTCGACTTGACCTTCTCGTCCGCGGGCACCTGCTCGAGGGTGAAATCGCCGTCGCCCGGCTTGGCCTTGACGAGCGTATAGGCGCGGTCGTCGACCGGTGTGGGCGTCTTGGCGCCCGCCGTCTTGGCCGCGAGCGATTTCGCCTCGGCCGCCGTCGGCGTCACCGCGACCGACTGCACCCGGTTAGAGTCGAGCGTCACGATGTCGCGCGCCATCCAGGTCTTGATGTCGTCGTTGCGCTGGAGATTGCCGGTCGCGAGCCAGGACCGGGCCTCGCTCGGCTTCCGCACGTAGATCTCGGTCGCGTTGCTCTCGCCGCCGAGCGGCATGCGCGTCTTCCCCAGGATGAGGCTCGCGAGCACCGCACCCTTGGCGTCCTCGACCGTGATCTCGGACGATTTGGCGCCCTTGGCACTCGGGTCCGAAACCTCGAGGCGCGGATAGAGCGACGGCTGGGCCGTCTTGGCGTCGAGCGTGCGCAGCTGCGCCAGGGCCACGAGCGTGCCCTTCACGAGATCGTACTTCGCGGGAAAGCCGTATTTGTCGGCGACCACCCAGTTCGAGCCGTTGCGCTCGATGGTGAATTTCTTGCCCGAACTCTCGATCACGATCTTGGCGGCGTCGTTGATCTCGCCGGCGAAGCCCGGAAAGAGGAGCCCGCCGCCCGTCGAATGGTTGAAGGCCGGGCTCTCGGAATTGACCACGATCGCGCCCGCCGTGAAGAGGAGCGTCGCGATCGCCAGGAAGACGAGCGTTCTCGGTTTCATGGCCGCGCCCTCATCCCTGGCCGTAGCGCTTGCGCCGGCGCGCGGCGTTGATCCACGCGAGCACGAGCGCGAAGATGCCGATCAGGATCGGCATGAGGCCGATATTGACGAACTTGAGCACCGCCTCGAGCCGGTCGATGTCGACCTGAAGCGCGTGCTGCACGTCGCGCAGACTCTTGCGCGTCGCGATCAGATCGTCGCGGAACTTGTCGATCTCGGTCTGCTGGGCGGCGGAAAGAATCTGCTTCGAGCCGGCACCCTCCTTCTGGAGCGAGGCGAGCTTCTTGCGCGTGTCCTCGAGCCGGTCCTGGAGCGCCTGCGCCTTGGCGAGGTAGCGCGCGTCGGCTGCGGCGCGGAGCTTCTGCACCAGCGTGAAGGGACGCGACGAGAGCGAGCGCGCGCGCAGGCTCAGGAGCGCCGACGAGCCCGCGAGGTTGTCGAGCGCGTTCATGACGAAATCGCCGTTGCCCGAAGTCGGGGTCACCACCTGCTGGCCGAAGAAATCCTGGGTCGAGACCCAGAAGCGGTCGTTGAGCATGTCGGCGTCGGCGACCACGATCACGTTGATGGGCTTGACCGACTGCTCGAGCCAGGAGCCGGGCTTGGGCGCCGCGGCCTTCGCGGCCGCGCTCTTGTCGGCACCCGGCTTCGTCTCCGCCTTCTGCTCGACCGGAGGCCCGTCGGGGAACGCGCTCCGGACGTTGCCGGTGATGCGCGCGGCGAGTGTCAACACGTGCCCGCCCGGCTTGTAATGCGCGAGCAGCCCCATGGGATCGGGCAGCATGCGCACGTCGCTGGCCGGAATCTCCTCGGCGTCGGCGTCGGTGCGCAGAAGCGGCGTGAAGCCGATGGTCGCGCCCTTCTCCTTCTCGAGGATGCCCGGCGTCGGCAGCACCAGGCTCGAGAGATCGGTCGTCACCACGTCGTTGGGATCGATCTCGTCCTGGCCGAGCGAGAGCCAGGCGACGTAATCGACGGCCTCGGAGCGCCCGTTGACCGGCGCCTGGACGCGCGTCGCGAGATCGCGGTCGCCCGCCACCATGCCGGGCACGAGCTCGATGCCCCAGGCGTTGAACAGGCGCGGGAGATCCGAGCTCGTGGCGCCGGTCATCATCATGGGCGACGGGCCGGCGTCGGTCTCGGCGTTGGGATCGACGAAGATGAGCGCGCGGCCGCCGCCCAGGATGTACTGGTCGATCGCGAACTGCGTCTTCAAGGACAGGTCCTTCGGGTGCACCACCATGAGCACGTCGATGTCCTTGTCGATCTTGCCCGTGCCGTCGTCGAGGTCGCGCACGTCGAATTCCTGGCGCATCTCGGACATGATGGTCCAAGGCGGCGTGCTCTGGCCGCCCGCCATCGGATTGCCGTAGGAGCCCTCCATCGGCAACGAGCTCAGCACGCCGACGATCTTCTTCTTCGGATGCGCGAGGGTGGAGATCAGCTTCGCGACGTCGTATTCGAGGAAGCGCTCGCGGTCGGGCTGGAAGAAGGCGATCGAGGCCTCGTCGTCGGTCGAGTTGGTGCCCGCGAGGCCGAAATAGACCTGCTCGCCGGATTGCCCCACGGGCACGCCCTGAAGGCCGAAGCTCTCGGCGCGGTCCTCGGCGTCGGTGAAGGGCTCGGGATCGTAGAATTCGAGGCGGATCTTGCCGCCCGACAGGCTCGCATAGCGCTCGAGCAGCTCGCGCACGCGCGCGGCGTAGTTGCCGAAGGTCGGCAGCGCCTGGCCGAGACGCTGCGAGAAGTAGAAGCGAAGGGTGATCGGCTCCTTGAGGCTCTGAAGCAGTTGGCGCGTGCCCTGGGACGGCGTGTAGAGCCCGCCCTGGGTCAGATCGAGGCTCGCGTCGCGGAACGCACCCTGGGCGAAGATGTTGACTGCGAAGAACAGCGCCACCGCGAGCACGAGGCCGATCGCGGCGGTGGTGGTCCGGTCGAGGGAGGAAAGGCGCTTCATCGGTCCCTCGTCACGCCGATTTCTTGAGGTCGACCAGGACCACGTTCGCGAACAGGAACAGGCAGATGAGCGAGCCCAGGAAGATCACGTCGCGCAGATCGATGACGCCCTTCTTGATCGCGTTGAAGTGGGTGAGGAAGCTGAAGGACGCGACCGCGTCGACCAGGACCTGCGGCATCCATCCCTCGACGAAGTTGAGCACCAGGTTGGTGCCCGAGAGCGTGAACAGGAAGCACGCCGCGCACGCGACCACGAAGGCGATCACCTGGTTCTTGGTGAGCGCCGACATGCAGCTGCCGATCGCGAGGAACGCGCCGGCCATGAACAGGCTGCCGATGTAGCCCGCGAGGATCACGCCGTTGTCGGGGCTGCCGAGCACGTTGGCGGTGACCCACATCGGAAAGGTGAGCACGAGGGCCACGGCCGTGAAGGCCCAGGCGGCGAGGAACTTCCCCACCACCGCGTCCGCGACCGAAATCGGCAGCGTGAGCAGGAGCTCGACCGTGCCGGTCTTGCGCTCCTCGGCCCAGAGGCGCATCGAGATCGCCGGGATCAGGAACAGATAGAGCCAGGGATGGAAGGTGAAGAAGGGATCGAGATCGTCCTGGCCGCGCGCGAAGAAATTGCCGATGTAGAAGGTGAGCGCGCCCGCGAGTGCCAAGAACACGATCAGGAACACGTAGGCGAGCGGCGTGGTGAAATAGCCCGCGAACTCGCGCCGGAACACGACCAGGACGTTGCGCATCGCTCTACTCTCCCTCGCCTTCCGTCCCTAGCCGCGGCCCGCGGCGGGCGACGTGGTGATCGAGCGGAACACCTCGTCGAGCTGGCCCTGCTCGACCTTGATTTCCTCGACCTGCCAGCCGCTCGCGAGGGCGGCCTGGCTCACCTCGGCCACGATCGGCCGGCCCGCCTCGGGCAAGACGCGGAACGCGACGGCACCCGGATCCGCGGCCAAGTCCTCGATCGAGGCCACGCCCGCCAGCGCCCCGAGCTTGAGGCGCGCCACCTCCGCCTGGACCCCGCGCAAGGTGAGCGCCACCGCATTGTGGAGACGCGAGCGCGCCTCGAGCTCGGCCGGCGTCGAATCGGCGACCAGCCGCCCGCCCGCGATCACGATCGCGCGGCTGCACACGGCGCTCACTTCGTCGAGCAGGTGGGTCGAGATCACGATCGTCTTGCGCGGCGCCATCTCGCGGATGAGGGCGCGCACCTCGTGCTTCTGGTTGGGGTCGAGCCCGTCGGTCGGCTCGTCGAGGATCAGGACCTCGGGATCGTGCAACAGCGCCTGCGCGAGGCCGACCCGGCGCTTGAAGCCCTTGGAGAGCGTCTCGATCGGCCGGTCGAGCACGCTCTCGATCTCGGTGCGCGCGACCGCGGTCTCGACGCGCTCGACCAGCTCGGCGCCCGAGAAGCCGCGCGCCGCGGCGATGAAATGGAGAAAGCTCGCGGGCGTCATGTCGGCGTAGAGCGGCGCGCCCTCGGGCAAATAGCCGACGCGCTTCTTGACCTCGATCGGCCGCTCGGCAACGTCGAAGCCGCACACCTTGGCGCTGCCGGCGCTGGGGGCGAGAAAGCCCACGATCATCTTCATGGTTGTGGACTTGCCGGCACCGTTGGGTCCGAGGAAGCCGACCACCTCGCCCGGCCGCGCCGTGAAGCTCACATCGTCGACCGCGACGATCGGGCCGAAATGCTTGGCTAGCGATTGAACTTCGATCATTCGACTGCGCCGCCCGTGCCGTACCGTTTCTCTTCGGGCCGTCCGCGTTGCACGTCGGCCGCTTCGATCTCGCCGCCGCACCCGACGCCGGCGTAACGCCGATATAGGCCAGCCCGCGCGCGAGTTAAAGGGGGTCGTTCGATCCGCGCCGCCGATAATTCGCCGATCTGACAAACCGTTCAGCCGCCGCTTGCCGTTTTGCGGCACCGGCACCCGGGCGCATGCCTTTTGCTAATCGTTCGCTAGACACAGGTTTCCGCTCAGCGCGCGGCCTTGCGCTGATCGCCCGAGGCGAGCTCGTGCGCGGGCTCGCCAAGGACGCCACCCGCGGCATCGTCCGCGGCGAGGTCCGCGGACGCCTCCTCCGCTGGCGAGGCTGCCAGGCGCAGCCAGGACGGCCACCAGGACGGCAACGTGAAGTGCCCGCCCTGGAGCCGGTCGAGATAGATGTAGATGACCGGCGTCAGGTAGAGCGTGAGCGCTTGGGAGAAGATCAAGCCGCCCACGACGGCGAGGCCGAGCGGCCGGCGCGCCTCCGAGCCCGCACCGACGCCGAGCGCGATCGGCAGCGTGCCCATGAGGGCCGCCATCGTCGTCATCATGATCGGGCGGAACCGGATCAGGCACGCCTGGAAGATCGCCTCCGCCGGCGCCATGCCCTCGTGGCGTTGGCGCTCGAGCGCGAAGTCGATCATCATGATCGCGTTCTTCTTGACGATGCCGATCAGCATGATGATGCCGACGAAGGCGTAGAGGCTGAGCGTCACGTTGAACAGCATGAGCGTGACGAGCGCGCCCACCGCGGCCGACGGCAGGCCCGAGAGAATCGTGAACGGGTGGATGAAGCTCTCGTAGAGCACGCCGAGCACGATGTAGACCACCACGATCGCCATCAGCAACAGGATGCCGAGGCCCTGGAGCGAGGACTGGAACGCCTGGGCGGTGCCCTGGAAGCTCGTGGTGACGCCGGCCGGAACGCGCAGACTGCGCTCGATCTGCTGCACGCGCGCGACCGCGGTGCCGAGCGAGAAGTCGGGCGCGAGGTTGAACGAGATGGTGACCGAGGGCAGCTGGCCCTGGTGGTTGACCGTGAGCGGGCCGACGCCGTTGGACACGCTCGCGACCGCGTCGAGCGGCACGAGCGAGCCGTTCGACGAGCGCACATAGAGGTGCGACAGCGCCTTCGGGTCGCTCTGGTACTTGGGCGTCACCTCGAGGATCACCTCGTATTGGTCGAGCGAGGTGTAGATGGTCGAAATCTGCTCGGACGAGAAGGCGAGGCCGAGCGCCGTCTCGATCTCGCTCGGCGTCACGCCGAGCGCCGTCGCGCGGTTGCGGTCGATGTGGACCACGAGCTGCGGGCCCGCGACCTGCATGTCGCTGTTGACGTCGAGGAAGCCCGGCTCCTTGCGGAGCGCGTCCATCATCCGGTTGGCGGTGGCGTAAAGCTCGGGCAGGTCGATGTCCTGGAGCACGTACTGGTATTGCGCCTTGGTGAGCTGGCCGCCGATGTTGATGCTGGCCGGATTCTGGATGTAGAGCTTGAGGCCCGGGATGCCGGCGAGCTTCTGGCGCAGCTCCTGCGCCACCTGGTCGGCGGAGAGGGCGCGCTCGGCTCTAGGCTTGAGCTTCAGGAAGATGGTGCCCGAATTGATGGTCGGGCGCGGGCCGCCGGCGCCGACCGACGACATCACGCGATCGACGTTCGGATCCTTGATGACGATGTCGCGCGCCTTGGACTGGTTCCTGATCATGAAGTCGAAGGACGCGTCCTCCGGCCCCTCGGTGAAGATGATGAGGCGGCCCGTGTCCTCGCTGGGGAGAAAATCCTTCTGGATGGTGACGAAGCAGTAGCCGCTCAGGAACAGGGTCGCGAAGAAGGCAACGAGCATCATCGGCTTGTGCTCGAGGCACCAATGGAGGCTCCGGCGGTAGCCCGCGAGCATGGCCTCGAAGCCGCGCTCGGTGAACTGGTAGACGCGCCCGTGGCGCTCGCCCTCGTGGGCGCGCACGAAGCGCGAGCACATCATCGGCGTGAGGGTCAGCGAGACGATGCCCGAGACCGCGATCGCGGCGCAGATGGTGACCGCGAACTCGTGCAAGAGCCGGCCGACGATGCCGCCCATGAACAGGACCGGGATGAACACGGCACCCAGCGAGATCGTCATCGACAGGATGGTGAAGCCGATCTCCTTCGACCCCTTGAGCGCCGCCTCGAGTGGCGTCAAGCCGTGCTCGATATGACGCACGATGTTCTCGAGCATGACGATGGCGTCGTCGACCACGAAGCCGACCGAGAGGGTGAGCGCCATGAGCGACAGATTGTCGAGGCTGTAGCCGAACTGGTACATCAGCGCGAAGGTGCCGATGACCGAGATCGGCAATGCCAACGACGGGATGATGGTGGCGGACAGGTTGCGCAGGAACAGGAAGATCACCATCACCACCAGGATCGCGGCGAGGGTGAGGGTGAACTGCACGTCGTCGACCGAGGCGCGGATCGACTCGGTGCGGTCGTAAAGCACGGCCAAATGGACCGAGGCGGGCAGGTGCGCCTCGAAGCTCGGCAGCACGCGCTTGATCGCGTCCACCACGGCGATCGTGTTGGTGCCCGGCTGGCGCTGGATCGCGAGCACGACCGCGCGGGTCTGGTTGTACCAGCTCGCGATCTGGTCGTTCTCGACGCTGTCGACCACCCGGCCCAAATCCTGGTACCGGATCGGCGCACCGTTCTTCCACATCGCGATCTGGTTCATGAACTGCTTGGCGTCGAACACCTGGCCGTTCGCCTGGATGGTGAGCTGCTTGTGCGGGCCGTTGATGGTGCCGAGCGAGAGATTGACGTTCGCCGCCTGGACCGCGGCATTGACCTCGTCGAGGCCGATGTTGCGCGCGGCGAGCGCGTCGGGATCGACCTGGACGCGCACCGCGAACTTCTGCGAGCCGTAGATGTTGACCTGCGCCACGCCGCTGATCATCGAGAGGCGCTGGGCGAGGATGGTCTCGCCGTACTTGTCGACCTCGGAGAGCGGGAGCGTGGGCGAGTAGAGGGCGAGATAGAAGATCGGGAAGTCGGCCGGGTTCACCTTCCGGAAGGTGGGGGGGCTCGGCAGGTTGGGCGGCAGCAGTTTCGCCGCCGCCGCGATCGCCGCCTGCACGTCCTGGCCCGCCGCGTCGATGTTGCGGTCGAGCGCGAACTGGAGCGTCACCTTGGTCTGGCCCAGCGAGCTCACCGAGCTCATGTTGTCGAGGCCCTGGATGGTCGAGAACTGGCTCTCGAGCGGGGTCGCGACCGAGGAGGCCATGGTCTCGGGGCTGGCGCCGGGCAGCAGCGCCGTGACCGCGATGGTGGGGAAATCGACGGTCGGCAGCTCGTTCACCGGCAGCGAGCGGTAGGCGACCATGCCGAACACCACCGCGCCCGCCATGAGCAGCGTGGTCGCGATCGGCTTCCGGATGCAGATTTCGGAGAGGTTCATGGAGCGCCAGTCTCGCTAGCCGATGTCTCGTTGACCGATGTCCCGCTGGCCCATGTCCCGCTGGCCCATGTCCCGCTCAGGCCGCGTTCTTGATGTCGACCCGGGTGCCGGGCACGAGGCGCAGCTGGCCCTCGATCACGACCTTGTCGCCGAGCTCGAGGCCCTTGGTGATGACGGATTCGGTGTCGGTCGTGGGCCCGACCTTGACCGTGCGCATCTCGACCGTCTTGTCGGGCTTGACCACGAACACGTAGGTGCCGTTCTGGCCGCTCTGCACCGCCTGGGACGGCACCACGAGCGCCTGGGACATGGTCGAGAGCGTCATCGCGACGTTGACGAACTGGCCGGGGACGAGGCGCGCGTCCGGGTTCTCGAACGTCGCCTTGAGCTGGATCGTGCCGGTCGAGCTGTCGACCTGGTTGTTGATGAAGGTGACGTGGCCTTGGACCGGCCCGCCCGGGTCTCCGTTGATGGTGACGGCGACCGGCACCGGGCCGAGCGCCATGCGGCGCTGGACCTCGGGCATGGTGTCCTGGGGCACCGAGAAGGAGACGTAGATCGGCGTCACCTGGTTGATCACCACGAGCGCGCTGTTGTCGCTCGCCTTGACGAGGTTGCCCTCGGTCACCAGGAGATTACCGGTGCGTCCGTCGATGGGTGCGGTGATGGTCGAGTAGTCGAGGTTGAGCTTCGCCTGCTCGATCGCGGCCTGGTCGGCATCGATGGTGGCCTTGGCGCTCTCGGCGGTCGCGCGCGCCTGCTCGAACTGCTGCTGGGTCGCGAAGTCCTTCTTGGCGAGGGCGGCGTAGCGCTTCAAGTCGAGATCGGCGCGCACGAGCGACGCTTGGTCGCGCACGAGATTGGCCTCAGCCTGGTCGAGGGTGGCCTTGTAGGGGCGCGGGTCGAGCTGGAACAGGAGGTCGCCCTTGCGGACGATCTGGCCCTCGACGAAGCCGACCTTGAAGATCTGCCCGTCGTCGCGCGACTTGACCGACACGGTCGAGATCGGCTGCACGGTGCCGATGGTGGTGAACTGGACCGGCACGGACTGCTGGGCCACGGTCGCGACCACCACGGGAGCGGGCGGCTGCGCGCGCGCCACGGTCTTCGGCGCGAAGCCGCCTTCGAGCGCGTAGACGCCGGCGCCAAGCGCAAGCAACACCACAACGCCGGTGATCAGCTTCGTGCGCCCCGTCATGTCACCCCAGCCCCTCGCCTAACCGCGGCCGCCTTGCGACGCGACCCCGGTCCCCTTGCTTTCGGCCATTGGCGCCTGCGCCCGGCTTGAGCGCGCGCAATATACGCCATCGGCCAATAGGGTGGAATTGGGATCGCCCAAAGACAAGGCAACGCCCCTAGGGCGCCGCCCCACTCCGCCTGCCTATGCCAAATACGGCCGACCGGGCCGAACCCGGCGCGGCGCCAAGGGTTTCGACCACTTTGCCGCAGCGCACGCAAAGACGCGGCGGGCGGCGTTGGCGGGCCTTCCCTGGACCCAGAACCGCGGCCGGGAGGCCCCGACCGCCGCGCGCGGCAACCTTGGCGCCGGCAGAGTCCTCCGGCAGAGTCCTAATGAATGGCGCCGATCATCATGGTGTCCGGCGCCAGGAAATAGAACCCGACGCCGATCACGATCAGATAGCCGAGCATAAACAGGCACCACCCGAAATTGTGGCGGATGACGTCGCCCTCGTTGCGCACGAAGCGGCTGGTGGAAACGCCCACGCTCGCGGTCTGCGGCGCCACCGGCTTGCCGATCTCGGCGCCCACCGAATTGAGCGTCGGCAGCAGCAAGACCGGAAAGCCGAGGATCTTGCCGACCGCCACCTGGAACGCGCCGAACATGGCGTTGGTCGAGGTGTTCGAGCCGGACAGCGCCACGCCGATGAAGCCCAGGAGCGGGGCGACCACGATGTACCAGACGCCGAGCTTCGAGAAGCCGTTGGCGAGCGAGGCGGCCATGCCCGAGAAATTGAACACGAAGGCGAGGCCAAAGATGAACACGCCCACGAGGCATGCGCCCCACATCTGATGGTAGGTCTTGGTCAACACCTCCTTGAGCTGGGCGCCGCTCAGCCGAAGCAGGAGCGCGACCACGAGCCACGAGGCCGCGATCGCCGAGCCGCCGACGCCCGGCGCCCAAACGAACGCCGCGGTCGCCTTGGCGCCCGGCGCGAGCGAGGAGCCGGCTTGCACCGCGAGCTTGAGGGGCGCGTATTTCGGAATCCCCGACCAGGGGCCGGTCCAGATGACCACGATCACGATCAGCACGATGAAGGGCAGCCAGGCGCGGAAGATTTCGCCCGTGCTCAGCCCGTGCTCGCCGCCGGCAAGCTTGCTCTGCTGTTCGGCCGAGACGGGGGCGCCGCCATAGCCGCGCACGATCTTCGGACGCCAGAACTTGAGCAGGATCAGGATGCACACGAAGCAGGTGATCGCGCCCGCGACGTCGGGAAGATACGGCCCGAGATAGGTTCCGACCGGAAGCTGACCGGCGATGTAGCCGAGCGAGCCGACGATGGCGAGCGGCCACGCCTCCCACATGCCTTGCTTGCCGCTCACGAGATAGAGCAGGACCCAAGGCGGCAGAAGGGCCAGCACCGCCACCACGTGGCTGATCGAGCCCGAGAGTGCCAGCAACGGCAGACCCGTCACCGCGGCGAGCGCGATGATCGGCGCGCCGAGTGCGCCGTAGGAGACGGGCGCGTTGTTGGCGATCGCCGCCACGCGGATCGCGTCGAGATCGGGAATGCCGAGCGTGATCAGGATCGGCGCCACGAAGGCCCAGGGATAACCGAAGCCGACCAGGCCCTCGAGCAACGCGCCGAACGCCCAGGCGAACAGCATCGTCTGCACGCGCACGTCGGCGGTGCCTTGGGCGATCAGCCAGCGCCGGAATTTCTCGAACACGCCGGTGACCACCAGGGTGTTGAACAGCATGACGCCCCAGACCGTGATCCAATCGACGCTCCAAACGCCGGTGAGCGAGCCGTAGACGTAGGCGCGCGCGCCGTCGCCGATCGGCATGTGCCAAACCCACACCGCGAGGAGGTACGTCACGATCGAGCCGATCAGCACCGCGAGCCACGCCGACATGCGGAACACCGCGAGCAGCACCAGCAGCAGGACCACGGGAACCAGCGCCACGAGCCAGGTCGCGAACAGATTTCCGGTGGGGTCAAGAATTTGGGTGAACATGCGTCACTCCCTTGCGCGATCGTTGGGCTGATTCTGCGCGGCCCGGTTTTTTCCGGGTGAGCGTAGGAGCACGGCAACGCGGGAAAATCGAAGAGCATCGATCTCCCGCTTGTTTTTTGTGCAAGCTACAATCGGCTGGAAGAGCCACAATTGATCTACCGCAACACAAGGGCGGTTTTTTATCTCCGCCGTCGCTTCTTCATTTATCGTTTATTTTCCGGGGCATGGGCGCGCGCCGAGAGCCGGGGCGCTGCCGGGTGCCGTAAGCGCGAGCGTACCGTCCCGGGGCTAGCCCCGCCGCGCGCGGCGCCGTGACTTGGATTTTGAGGCTTTTGGGGATTTGGAGGATTTGGGTCGCTGGGTCGAGCGCGGAGCGGTCCGGCGCTTGCCGGCTTTCCCGGATTTGATGGGCGTTCCCGCCCAGCCCTTATGGGAAATGTCGAACAGGATGCCGTCCGGGTCGCGGAACTTGCGCTCGAACTCCTCGTCCTCCTCCTTGCCGAGATCGAAATAATAGCGCGCCCCCGCCCCCTCGACCCGCGCCTGGGCCGCCGCCAGATCCTCGACCTCGAAGCCGAAATGATGCAGGCCGACGAAGCCCTCGGGAACGCCGCCGGCCCCGGTCGAGCCCTTGTATTGGAGGAGCGCGAGATTGACCTCGCCGTCGGTCAGGAACACCCGCCGCGCGGTCGCGGATTCGGCGCTCGCCCCTTCGACGCGGCGGAGGCCGAAGGCGCGCTCATAGAACGCCGCCGACTTCTCGAGATCCTTCACCACGAGCGCGATGTGCCGGAGACGGGGCATGGGCTACGCCGCCTTGCGTTTCTCGGCCGCACCCACGAGCCGCGCGACCGCCTCGACCATGGCTTCGGCGCTGGCCTTGTTCTGGCCCGCGATGTCGAGGCCGCTGCCATGGGCGACCGAGGAGAACAGCACCGGCGTTCCGATCGCGAGGCCCGCGATGCGGTTGCGCGCCATGAGCTTGGACGCGATATGGCCCTGGTCGTGGAACATGACCACGAACGCGTCGTAGCCCTCGCGGTGGAACATGGTGTCGGCGCCGAATGGCCCGTCGATGCGAATACCCGCGTGGCGCGCCACCTCGAGCGCCGGCTCGATGATCTCGATTTCCTCCTGGCCGAACATGCCCTCCTCGCCCGCATGCGGATTGAGGCCCGAGCAGCAGAGACGCGGGCTCGAGATGCCGAGCCGGGTGAGCGTGTCGTGGGCCGCGCGCACGGCCTTCAGCACGCGCGCCTCGGTCACGAGCGAGATCGCGCGCGCGAGGCTCACATGGAGCGAGACGTGGACGATGCGCTTGTCGTCGAAGCAATGCATGAGGAACACGTCCTCGACCGGCGTGCCGGTCACGCGCGCGACGAAGCTCGGATAGCCGTCGAACGAGATGCCCGCCTCCTTGATCGCGCGCTCGGTCTGGGGGGCCGCGACCACGGCGTCGACCTCGCCCGCGAGCGCCGCCTCGATCGCGACCCGCGCGGCGTCGACCGCGGCGCGTCCGTGCGCGGCCTTGACCTTCCCAAGCTCGAGCGGCTCGGCGCGGAACTGGTCGAGATCGATCATGAGCACGCCATCCCGCGACCAATCGACCTCGGACGCGGACTTGAAGGCGACGAGCTTGGGCGCGAGGCCCGACGCGCGCGCATGGCGCTCGACCGCTCCCTTGTCGCCCACGAGGAGCGGGCGCGCCACGCGCGTGACGCGCTCGTCGAGCGCTGCCTTGAGCGCGATCTCGGGGCCGATGCCCGCGGGATCGCCGAGGCCGATCGCGATCTTGCGTGTGTGCGCCATGGCGCCGTCTCCTTCTAAACCGTAGCCGCTAAACCGTGACCGGGTCGGTGCCGAGCTCGGCGAAGAGCCCGTGGCGCGCCCCCTCGACGAACGGGACGCCTTCGGGCAACACGGTCGCGCACGAGCGCACGCGTTGCGACTTCGCATCGAGGCCGGGGAATGTCCGCCCCTCGCGGTTCGCCTTCGCCGCGCGCAGCAGCAGCCGCCGCGTCATGACGATGCCGCGGTCGGTCGCGACCAGGTTCTCGCGGCTGCGGTCCGCGATGGTGCCCATGCTTTCCTGGATCGAGGCGTCCTGCATGCCGACCCCCTCGACGCCGCTCGCCGAGATGCCGGCGGCCTGCGCCGTGCGGTCCATGAGGTAGTCGTTGCGCTTGTTCGCGAGCGGGAGGAACGTGCCCGGCTGGTACTTGACGTGGATGCCGGCCCCCGCGCGCATCGCAGACGTCTCCTCGCCCGAGAGCGCGCGGCGCGGATGATAGCTGAAGCTCCAGGTCCAGCAGCTCTCGTCGTCGATCGGGACCCAGGCATGGGCGCCGATCGGATGCGCGCCGCGCGGCGGGACGAACGTGTGGAACGGCAGCACCCAGGGCGTCACGCGCCAATAATAATGTCCCGCCTCCGCCTTGCGGCGCGCCGCGATGAGCAAGCCGCCCTCGAACTCAGCGACCTCGAAATGCGGCATCGGGTCGCGCTGATTGTATTCGTTGCCCTTGCTGCCGACGAAGAGGCGGTCGCGCTTCAAGGCGCCCGCATGGAGGAACGTCACGTGGCTCGAATCGATGCCACCCTCGAGCGCCTGGAGATAGTTGCATTCCTGGAGGCGCTTCGAGATGAAGCGCTGCTCGGGCTTGACCAGCGCCCATTCGAACGCGGGCGGCTCGGGCTCGAGCGCGGGCGGGCCGAGATAGGCCCAGATCACGTCGCCGAGCTCGAGGGTCGGATAGGCTTTGAGCCTGACCTTGGCGCGGATGCCCGATTCCTCGGGCTCGGAGGGGAGCTCGACGCATTGGCCGGTCACGTCGTACTTCCAGCCGTGGTACGCGCAACGCAGCCCGCATTCCTCGTTGCGCCCGAACCAGAGCGAGACGCCGCGATGAGCGCAGAACTCGTCGATCAGGCCGACGCGCCCCTTGGTGTCGCGGAAGGCGATGAGCCGCTCACCCAGCACCTGGACGCGCACGGGCGGACAATCGGCCGCCGGAATCTCGTCCGCGCGCAGGACCGGGATCCAATAACGCCGGAACAGATCGCCCATCTCGGTGCCGGGACCGGTGCGGGTGAGGAGCTCGTTTTCCGCGTGCGTGGTCATGTTCTAAGCGCCGCCTCGTCCGATTGAGCCGCGCGCATCTTAAGCCCGCGCCCGCCGACGCTCAACGGCGCGCGTCACTGCCCCGGCCCCCTCAATGCCCGAGTGGCGTGCCGGTAGGCCCAGCGACGACCGCCCAGCGCCCCGCCTTGGGCTCCCAGCGCGTCACGATCACGTTCTCGAGCGAGAGGCCGCGTTGCGGGCTCTTGGTGAAGTCGTAGATGCCGTCGATGCCCGGCTGGCCCTTCAAATGCACGAGATAGTCGCGGAGTTGCTGCGCCGAAGCTTCGGCGGGAAGTGCCCTGAGCGCGTCGACCACGATCGCGGCCGGGTCCCAGGCGAGCACCGAGCCCTCGTCGGGCTTGAGGTCTGCCTCCTTGAAGGCGGTGTAGAACTCTCGCTGCTTCGCGGCGACGCCGGCCGGAAGCTTGAGGTGCGGATCGCCGTCGACCACCCATTCGGAGGAGGGCAGATAGAGCTCCTTGGGCAGGAACGAGGCGAAGCGCTTCATCTGGGCGTAGGTCATGTTGCCGCCCGTGGTGCCCATGGGGAGGTCGAGCGCCGATTGGGCCGCACCCCGGAAGATGGTGGCACTCGGCGCCCCCGTGCTCCAGCCGATGACGACCTGGGGCTTCGCCGCCTTGATGCGCTCGATCTGCGCCGCGACACTCACGTCCTTGGTGTCGAAATGGGCGTGCTCGAGCACCTGGATGCTCTTGTTCTCGGGCATCGAAAGCAATTCCTCGAAGCCGCGATCCGCGTCCTGGCCGGTCGCGTCGGTCGAGGTCATGAGGGCGAGCTTGGTCCAGCCCTTCAAGCGGAAATAACGCAGGAGCGCATTGGCCTGGTCGTGGGTGGAGACGCCGCTCGTGAACACGTAGCTCCCCGCGGGCGGATGGATTCCGGGCGAGAAGCAATACATGACCGGCCCCTCGGCCATGAGCGGCGTCATGGCGTTGCACGCCGCCACGAGGGACGAGCCGAGCATCACCGCCGGATGGGTCGCGAGCACCTCGTTCGCGAGCTGGACCGCGATCTGGGGATTGGACTGGTCGTCATGGAAGACGAAATGGATCGGATGGCCGTGGATGCCGCCCGATTTGTTGAAGGCGGGCTCGGCCAGCTTGAGCGATTGCTGCTCCTCTTGGCCGAGGAAAGCGCCGCCGCCGGTCAAGGACGCGATCACCGGAATGTCGTAGGGTGCCGCCGCGGCGCGTGCCGCAAGCGGCGCCGCCAAGAGCGCCAAAGAGCCGACCAACGCAAGCGAGCCGACCAGCGCAAACGAGCCGAGAAACGCGGCCCCGAGCCGCGCGTGCTGCGAGTTCATTCCGAGATCCTCCCTTGGGCGCCGTCTATGATTTTGGGCGCCTTGTCGCGTGCCCCGCGTGACGCCAGTCTGCGGCAGGCGGGCGCTTGAATTCAAGCCCGGCCGCTAGCTTCGCTTGGCCTGCGCCACCCGGAACGCGGCCATCGAGGAAGCGTCGCTCGAGCCCAGGCCCGCGCTCGCCGCCTCGTCGTAGCAGCGGCGCGCCGTCTCGATGAGCGGCAGGCGGACGCCCATGGCCTCGGCCACCGCGAGCATGGTGCCGATGTCCTTCCGCATGCCGTCGACGTCGAAGCCGACCTCGGGCTTGGCCCCGCCTTCGAGCGCCATGAGGAGCTTGGGCGCGCGGTTCTTGAGCGCGTTGGCGCCGCCCGAGCTCTCCTGCATGATCTCGAGCGCAAGCTTGGGCGCGATGCCCGCGTCGCGGCACAGGGACAGCGCTTCGCCGAGCGCTTCCCAATAGACGACGAGCGGAAGGTTGATCGCGAGCTTGAAGGCGCTGCCCGCGCCGATCGGCCCGAGCCGCTCGACCCGCCGGCAGAGCTGGGCGAGCACCGGCTGGGCGCG
Source organism: Alphaproteobacteria bacterium (assembly GCA_035509415.1). GTDB lineage: Bacteria > Pseudomonadota > Alphaproteobacteria > JACZXZ01 > JACZXZ01 > DATJLQ01. Next base: position 7,638 of record DATJLQ010000224.1, on the reverse strand, counting down.
CGCGTAATCCGCCTCGCTGCCGCCGCCGCAGCCCAAAAGCTTCCCCTCGCGCGCGGGACCGACCGTCCCGCCCACCGGGCATTCGACCAGCGCGGCGCCCGCCGCGCGCACCTTGGCATCGAGCGCCTGCATGGAGGACGGCTTGATCGTGCTGGTCTCGATGAAGAGCTTCCCCTTGGCGCCGCCGGCGAGCAATCCGTCGCGGCCGTTGTAGACCGAGTCGACCGCGGCGTCGTTGGTGAGGCTCGTGATCACGATCTCGGACGCGGCCGCGACCTCCTGGGGCGAGGCCGCGACCTTGGCGCCGCGCTCGGCCGTCGCGCGCGTCTTCTCGGGGTTGCGGTTCCACACCGTCAAGCGATGGCCAAGGTCGATGAGATGAAGCGCCATCGCGTTGCCCATGCGGCCCAGGCCGCAATATCCCAAATCCATGCCCCGCTCCCGATCCTGAAGGTTTGCTGACGGGTGCGATCATACCGGCCGCACCCTTGGCCTTCCAGGCCCGAGTCGACGCGCGATTTCCCCGCGCGTCCGGATTTGCTAAGAATATGGGGAAGGCGGCGCGAGAACCGCCGGGGGCCTTGGGCGCGCGACCGAAGCCGCGGCGCGCCCGGCGCCAATCAAGGGAGAAACGGGATGAAGCTTTCGCCCGCCCAGATCGCGGAGTTCGAGGAGCAGGGCTACCTGTTCCTCCCCGAGATGTTCGCGCCCGCCGAGATCGAGCTCCTGCTCGGCGAGCTGCCCGGCATCTTCGCGCAAAAGCGCCCCGAGGTGATTCGCGAGAAGGAATCGGAGGCGCCGCGCTCGGCCTTCTACGTCCAGACCTGGAACGAGCCTTTCGGCCTCCTTGCGCGCCATCCGCGCCTTGTCGAGCCGGGCATGCAGCTCCTGGGCTCGGACAAGCTTTACATGCACCAGTACAAGATCAACGCCAAGGCCGCGTTCGACGGTGCGGTCTGGCAATGGCACCAGGATTACGCGACCTGGTTCAACGACGACGACATGCCGACGCCGCGCGCGATGAACATCGCGCTTTTCCTCGCCGAGGCGAACGAGTTCAACGGCCCGCTCATGTTCATCCCGAAGAGCCACCGGCGCGGGCGGCTCGAGGCGAGCCACGATGTGACGACGACCAGCTACCCGCTTTGGACCTGCGACAACGAGACCATCGCGCGGCTGGTGGCCGAGGGCGGCATCGTGGCGCCCAAGGGAAAGCCGGGCTCGATGCTGCTGTTCCATGGCAATCTCGTGCACGCCTCGGGCTCGAACCTCACACCCTGGTCGCGCTGGATCCTCTATCTCTCGCTCAACCGATGCGACAACGCGATCAGGCGCTTCAAGCGCCCGACCTGGATCGCGAACCACGATTTCACGCCGATCGAGCTCGCTTCCGACGATTGCCTCCTCGATTACGCGCGTAAGCGCCGCAGCGCTGCCGAATAGGAGCCGCCGATGAACCTCCACACGCTCCTTCTCGCGCGCGAGGCCCAAGCGAAGCCGCTTCGCGTCGGCCTCGTCGGTGCCGGCAAGTTCGGCTCGATGTTCCTGGCGCAAGTGCCGCGTATGCGCGGGATCCATCTTCTCGGCGTGGCCGACCTCGATCCGGCGCGCGCGAAGCGAAGCCTCGTGAATGTCGGCTGGAGCGAAGCGCGTCTCGGCGCGCGCACGCTCGACGACGCGGCCCGGACCGGCGCCACTTGGATCGGCGACGACGCGATGGCGCTTTTGGCGCACCCCGCACTCGACGTCGCGATCGATGCGACCGGCCATCCGCCCGCGGGCATCGCGCATGCGCGCGCGGCGGCGCGCAACGGCAAGCACATGGTCATGGTCAACGTCGAGGCGGACGTGCTTGCGGGCCCGCTCCTCGCCGAGGAGGCGCGCGCGGCCGGGCTCGTCTACAGCCTCGCCTATGGCGACCAGCCGGCGCTGATATCGGAGCAGGTCGATTGGGCGCGCGCGATCGGCTTCGAGGTGGTGGCGGCTGGGAAAGGCACCAAATATCTCCCGGCCTATCACGCCTCCACGCCCGACACGGTCTGGGCCCATTACGGGCTCACACCCGAGCAGGCCAAGCTCGGCGGCATGAACCCGCAAATGTTCAATTCCTTCCTCGACGGCACCAAGTCGGCGATCGAGATGGCGGCGGTCGCGAACGCGACGGGCCTCGCGCCGGCACCCGACGGGCTCGCCTTTCCGCCCTGCGGCGTCGACGAGCTGCCCGCGATCCTGAAGCCGCGTGCCGCGGGCGGCGTGCTGCACCACAAGGGCCAGGTCGAGGTGGTCTCGTCGCTCGCGCGCGACGGCAGCCCGGTCGAGCGCGATCTGCGGTGGGGCGTCTACGTGGTGTTCGAGGCGCCGTCCGATTACGTGGCGCGCTGCTTCGCGGAATACGGGCTCAAGACCGATCGATCGGGGCGCTATGCGGCGCTCTACAAGCCCTATCACCTGATCGGGCTCGAGCTCGGCATCTCGGTCGCGAGCGCGGGGCTCAGGGGCGAGCCCACGGGCACGCCGACCGGCTTCCGCGGCGACGCGGTTGCGGTCGCGAAGCGCGATCTCAAATCGGGCGAAACGCTCGACGGCGAAGGCGGCTTCACGGTGTGGGGCCGGCTCATGCCGGCGTCCGACAGCCTCGCCGCGGGCGCTTTGCCGATCGGGCTCGCGGGTCAAGTAAAGCTGCGCCAGGCCGTAAAACAGGGTACGGTCGTGCGCTGGAGCGACGTCGCGGTCGACGAGGCGAGCGAGGCGGTCCGGGTGCGGCGCGCGATGGAGCGCCGCTTCGGCGCCGCCGCGGACACAGGGCTCGCGAAGCGGCCGGCGGCCGAATAGAAGGAAGACGCCCGCACGCCGTGCGGGTCGCGCATCTCTTTGGGGGAAGGGATGACACGAGCACGGAGCATCGTGAGTCTCGCCGCGGCATGCGCGGCCTGGACTCTCGTCGCGACGCACGCGGCACCCGGCGAGCCGGCGAGCCCGGCCCCGAAGGTCGCCTATTTCCTGGTCAAGGTCGCCGATCAATCCTTCGTGGTCGGAATCTCGAACGACCGCGCGATCCGCGACGCGACCGACTGCGTCGCGGGCAAGAAGAAGCTGTTCCCGTTGGGCACGATCGTCCCGGGCGACGGCGGCTTCAATATCGGCTTTGGCTGGCACCTCGATCCGGAGTCGGTGCGCATGGTCGAGACGGCGGCCTCGATGTGCGACGGACTCCCGAGCGACGTCGGCAGCATCGAGTCGAAGACCTATTGCCCGTGGCGCGCGCAGATCGTCGAGCGCCTGCCGGACCCGAACTAGGCTCGACGGACCTCGGGAGCGCGCGGACTCTAGGAGCGCGCGGCGCGCGCGGCGGCGAAATCGGCGAGCACGCCGCGGCCCTGGGCGTTGCGCTCGGCCGACGAGATGGTGTTCTCGAGCAGCATGGTGACGGTCATGGGTCCGACCCCGCCCGGCACCGGCGTGATGGCGGACGCCTTTTGGCTGACACCCGCGAAGTCGACGTCGCCCACGAGCTTCCCGCTCGGCAAGCGGTTGATGCCGACGTCGATCACGACCGCCCCCGTACGCACCATCTGGGGCAGAATCAGGTTGGGCTGCCCGGCGGCGACCACGAGAATGTCGGCGAGGATGGTGAACTGCGCGAGATCGCGCGTCTTCGCGTGGCAGATGCACACCGTCGCCTCGCGCTGCATGAGCATGAGCGCCATGGGCTTGCCGACGATGTTGCTCGCCCCCACCACGATCACGTTCTTGCCCTCGACCGCGATCTTCTCGTGCTCGAGGAGGCGCACCACGCCGTAGGGCGTGCAGGGCGGGAACACCGTGTCGCCAAGGATCAGGCCGCCCACGTTGTAGAGGTGGAACCCGTCCACGTCCTTGTCGGCCGAGATGGTGCCGAGCACGGCGCGGAGATCGAATTGCGGCGGCAGCGGCAACTGGACCAGGATCCCGTTGACCGCGGGATCGCGGTTCAGATCCTCGATGAGACGCAAGACCACGCCGGGCTCGACGTCGCGCGGGAATTCATGCCGGAACGAGCGAATGCCCACGTCGGCGCAGGCGCGGATCTTGTTGCGCACATAGAGACGCGAGGCGGGATCGTCGCCCACCAGGATCACGGCCAGGCCTGGGACCTTGCCGTGCGACGCCTTGAGCCGCTCGACGCGCGCCTTGCAGCCGACGCGCAGCTCGGCCGCGATCGCCACGCCGTCGATGATCCTGGCCGCCATGAACTTCACCCCGCGATGTCCTTCGGCGCATCATAACCTAGTTCGGCGCTGCCGGGCAGCGCCAGACATGTCGCGTCGGACTGGCAGCGCCAGACATGCAGCGTCGGACAGGCAACGCAAGTCGCGCGGCGCCGTGGGACGCGAGCGCGGCGCGATGGGGTGGGACGGCGACGTGCGTGGGACGCGCTCAGGCCGCGAATTCGCGCCGGATCGCCTCGCTCTGGGCGCCGAGCGCCGGGACCGGCCGCGGCGCCGGGCTGCCGTCGCTCCAACGCACCGGCGGGGCCGGCAACGCGACCGGTCCCATCGGCGTCCCAATTGCCATGCGCTTCAGTGCCGGGTGGCGCGCGAACTCGGCGACGCCGTTGAGATTCCCATAGGCGATGCCCGCCGCATCGAGCCGCGCGGCCGCCTCGGCGCGCGTCCAGCGCCCCAGCGCCGCCGCCATGATCGCGTCGAGCGCTGGCCGGTTCGCGACCCGCGCGACGATATCCTTGAAGCGCGCGTCGGCGACCATGTCCGGCCGCCCGAGCACGTCGCTTGCGAGGCGCTGCCATTCGCGCTCGTTCTGGATCGCGATCACGATCGCGCCGTCCTTGCAGGGATAGGCGCCGTAGGGTGCGATCGAGGGATGGTTGAGGCCGACTCGCTTGGGAGCGGCCCCGCCATAATCCTGATAGAGGAGCGGCACCGCCATCCAGTCGGCCAAGGCCGAGAAGAGCGACACCGAGAGCCCCGCGCCCGCGCCCGTGCGCGCGCGCAAAAGCAGCGCCTCGAGGATCGCGGTCTCGGCATACATGCCCGCGGCAATGTCCGCGACCGAGACGCCGACGCGCCCGGGCGAGTCGGGCGAGCCCGTAATCGAGGCGAGGCCGACCTCGGCCTGGATCAGGAGATCGTAGGCCTTCATGTCGCGATAATCGTTGTCGTCGCCATAGCCGCTGATGTCGCAGGTGACGAGACGCGGGTGCCGCTTCCTCAGCTCGGCCGAGTCGAAGCCCGCGCGGGCGGCAGCGCCCGGGGCGAGGTTCTGGATGAACACGTCGGCGCGCGCGAGGATGCGATGCAGGAGTGCACGATCGTCCTCGTCCTTGATGTCGCAAACGAGGCTTTCCTTGCCGCGGTTGAGCCAGACGAAATAGGCGCTCGCCCCATTGACCACGCGGTCGTAACCTCTCGCGAAATCGCCCTCGGGCCGCTCGATCTTGATCACGCGCGCGCCCGCGTCGGCCAAGCGCGAGCTCGCATAGGGGGCGGCCACCGCCTGCTCCAAGGCCAATACCAGCATGCCGTCCAAGGGTCTCGCCATCGCCCTTCGCTCCCGCCGCGTGCCGCCTGCCCGCTTATGCTCGGGCAAGAAGGGATATAGTGTCCACAAGACGATTGCCATGGCGAAAGGAGCCGAACGATGAACCCGTCCCATCCGGCCTACAAGACCGTGGGCGAGCGCCGCTACCGCGAGACCTCGGGACTGTTCTGGGAGGATTTCGAGCCCGGCGACACGTTCGAACACCGGCCCGGCCGCACCGTGCTCGACGTGGACAATGTCTGGTTCACGCTCCTCACCATGAACCCGCAGCAGGTCCATTTCGACGCGGTCTACGCGTCCAAGACCGAATGGAAGAAGCTTTTGGTCGATTCGACCTTCACCCTCGCCCTCGTCACGGGCATGAGCGTGCGCACGGTGAGCGCCAAGGTGGTGGCGAATCTCGGCTGGGACAAGGTCAAGCTCTCGGCCCCGGTGTTCGCGGGCGACACGCTTTATGCCGAGACCAAGGTGCTGTCGAAACGCGAATCGAAGAGCCGGCCGACCCAGGGCATCGTCACGGTCGAGACGCGCGGGGTGAACCAGGACGGGGTCGAGGTGATCCGCTTCGAGCGCACCATGCTGGTCTACCGGCGCGGCCACTCGCCCGAGGAGGCGGCGAATTATTAGCGCAGCACCCTAGCCCGGAAGCTTCAAGAGGCGCCGCGCATTGCCTTCATAGAGCTGCGCGCGCTCGGCCTCGCTCAGATCCATCCCGTCGATCGCCTTCACGATCTCGCGGATGAAGAGCGGCCCGCCCTCGGGATCGAACGGGCAGTCGGTCCCGAACAGGCAATGGTCGAGGCCGAAGAAATCGAGGCCGCAACGCATGCCGGACTTCGAGCCGTTGATCGCGGTGTCGGCGTAGAAGGCGCGGAAATAATCGACCGGCCGCTTGCCTTTCGCCTTCATCGCTTGGATGAGGCCGCGATAGCCGGGCTCCGCCCCCTCGCGCGCGCCGAGCTGGTCGAGGCCGAGCCCGACACGCGCCTCGAGGAACGGCACCATCGCCCCCATGTGGTGCGTGATGATCTTGAGGCGCGGCCAGCGGTCGAAGAAGCCCGCGAACACCATGCGCGCCATCGCGGCCGAAGTCTCGTAGGGCCAGCCGAACACCCACCAAATGTCGAAGCGCGAGCCGCTCTCGCCCGGGTAGTCGGCGAATTTCTGGCCGCGCGTCGGATGCATCCAGACCGGCAGGTCGTAATCGTGCATCGCCTCGAAGATGGGCGCGAATTCCGGCTCGTCGAGCGGGCGGCCATTGACGTTGGTGAAGATCTGGATGCCTTTGGCCCCGAGTTCCTCGATCGCGCGGCGCATTTCGAGGAGGCACGCCGCGACGTTGTTCATCGGCAGCGACGCGACCCAGGCCGGGAAGCGCTCGGGATGCGCGCGGCAGATCTCGTGCATGCCGTCGTTCGCGAGACGCGCCAAGGCGGGCGACGCGTCGGACGATGCGACGTACTCGACCGCCGGCATCGAGAGGGTCAAGACCTGCTGGTATTGCTCGAACGCGTCCATCATGCGCAAGCGCCGCTCGAGATCGTAAAGCACGGGGATGTCGGTCCAGCGCCGGATCGCTTCCTTGTTGGGCACGATCTCGACCATCTTGTCGAAATAGGGCTTCGGAAAGATGTGCGGGAAAATGTCGATCTTCTTCATGGGCACCGCGCTTGGCCGTCTGATCGAAGCCCGTCCTAGGAAGCGCCGCGCGCAACCCAGGATGGCGGAGGGAGTGGGATTCGAACCCACGTTAGGGTTTCCCCTAAACACGCTTTCCAAGCGTGCGCCTTAAACCACTCGGCCACCCCTCCCCAGGGCGCGGCGGAGCCTAATTGACGCCAAAGGAGCGCGCAACCCGCGCCCGAATGTCAGGCGACGAAGGCGCTGTCCAGATCGTCGGCCAATTCCACCACCGGCTCGACCGGCAGGTTATAGGCGGCGCGTTCCGCGGCGTGGATTTTGTTGATCTGGTTGATGATGTCGATCCAGATCGCCGCGGCGGACAAATCGCCCTGCTCCTGAAGCTGCGCGGCGCGAAACCCGGCCTTGACGGCGGCGGCCTTGCCGTGACGCCGGATCATGAGAAGCGCGGCATTGCGA